>DATDXZ010000066.1:0-8232 GCA_035289145.1 Candidatus Nanoarchaeia archaeon | reverse complement strand
GCAGACTTACCGACGACTTTGCGCTATGTACGAGAACAAGAAATGCATCATCTAGCCCAGGTTCACCTCAGAAGCCCCGCTCCGTAGCGAAGCGGAGGAGCCGACCGAAGGTCGGGCCTTTAGGCCGGGGAGGAGGTCACGCTATCCGGGTAAACCGTTGAAGTCAGAAATTTATTTCTTTCAGAAAAATATTTTTAAACTCACTCATCTTAGAAATCAATATGAAAACGCATTTTATGATCTTGAAGAAAAAAAGCTTTTCGACTTTACAAGAACTAATCTGGAGAGTCTAGATATAAATAAAAGATGAAAGTAATCTTATATATGGCTATAAGTGTAAATGGCATGATTGCTAAGACTAATGATAACGCTAGCTGGATATCTAAAGAAGAATGGGATAGTTATAGTCTTGCAGTAAGAACAGCAAAGCACCTTATCGTTGGACACAGAACTTACAATATCCTTACAAAGCAACCAGAATTTGCAGAGTTCGAAGATATTAAACTTGTTGTAGTATCTAAAAATAAATTCAAAACCTTGAGTAAAAATCATCTAGTTGCACACTCTCCTCAAGAAGCACTCAAGCTTTTGAAAGATGCTAAGGAAGTAATTGTTGCCGGGGGAGGAATACTCAATAATGCTTTCCTTAGAGAAAATCTAGTTGATGAAATTTATCTGGACATTGAGCCTATAATTCTTGGAAAAGGCATTCCGCTCTTCAAGGGTAAAGATTTTGAAACAAGGTTAGAACTTCTAGAGACCAAAGAATTATCAAAGAACGAAATACAGCTCCACTACAAAGTATGGAAATAAAACAAAAGCTTTAAATATAAGTGTTAACTCTAGGTTAATAACTATTAACTAAAAGGAAATAGATATATGCAAGCAAGCACAACTAATAATGAAATCTTGAAGATATTAGCTAAAGAAAGTACTACACAGCCGACAATAACAGATCTGGCAAGAGAAATAGGGCTCACGAGAGTTGGGATGTGGAAGATGCTTAAGAAATTAGAGTCTGAAAAAGTAATTCTGCTCTCTCAAATAGGTTCAGGAAAAACAAGCACGTATACTGTTGCCTTAAATTGGGGCAATCCTCTTGTAGAAAAGCAGTTGGCAGTGTTTTTTACTGAAGATGCTCTGAATTATCAGCGATGGTTGTTTAGTTTTGCTGAGTTAGAAGACAAAGTGGAGTTTCTTATTCTCTATGGCAGTATACTACATACTCCAAAGAAAGCGAATGATATTGACCTGCTAGCGGTAGTGTCTAGGAAGGAGAGATTTATACAAATAGAAGAAACTCTGCAAAAAATACAAAAAACACAGGTGAAAAAGATACATCTTATAAGTGTCACACCTTCGGAATTGAGCGAGGAGCTTAAAAAACAAAACAGAGCATATAGTGAAGTAATAAAAAAGGGAGTTATCTTATTTGGGCAGGAAAAATTTATTAAATATAGCAGAGGAAGATCGCAAAGATGAAAACGAAGAATGTCAAAGAATGCTTTTCAAATGCAAAAAATGATGAGCAAAAAGGAAAAAAACATAAAGGATTATTGATTCTCCAACCAGATGATGCTAGAGCACAAGAATATCTTGCCAAAGCTAGAATAAACTTGGAGCTCTGTGATCTTTACAAAGAAAAAGGATTTGAGTATAAAATTCCAGAAGAGTGGTTTTATACATTATATTATTGCGCATTAGCAATTCTTTGTAAATTTGGAGTTGAAAGTAGAAGTCAAAAATGTACTGCTGCTTTTATGGGATATGTTAAAAGTAAGGGATTGATAGAATATGAGGACAATTTCATCGAGAGAATAACAGTGTATAGAGAAAAAGAAGAAAAATCAGATGTGGATGAAAGAGAGACTGCAAGATATAGTTCTTCTATGAAAAGCCAGGAAGTTGTCAGTAAATATAAGTATATGACTGATCTATGCAAAAAAGCGATTAGTCAATGCGAAGAAATAGTCTTCTCAAACAAGAAATACGAGGTTCCAAGAGAATTATGGATATAAATATCCCCCTGTTGGTGGATGTGCACGCACACTTGGACCATGCCTATCTTTTTAATCAGTTAGATGCAGTCCTCGACCGTGCAAAAAAAGCAGGTATGAAGTATATTCTCACATCTGGAGTCAACGTCACCAGCAACCGCAATGCTCTCGCTATAAGTAGAAAATATCCTGATATCGTCAAATTCTCTGCAGGTCTCTATCCTATCGACCTTTTAGGCAACGTTCATGTAGAAGGCTTGCCACGTCAAGCAGAACCCATAGATATAGACGAAGAGTTCAAATTCATTACCAAGCATAAGGACGAAGTGTTTGCAATAGGTGAAGTCGGTCTCGACGCAAAATATTGTGCAGATCAGATGCCTAAACAGAAGGAAAATCTCCAAAAAATCCTTGCATTTGTCGAAAAGATCAGAACGCCAGTCATCCTCCACACCAGAAAAGCGGAAAAAGATGTGTTGGACATGCTGGAATCAACAACCTTGAAAAAAGTAGATCTGCATTGCTTCATGGGCAACAAAAAACTGATCCAAAGAGCTGCAGACTTAGGGTATAAATTCTCCATCCCTCCTGTTATTGTCAAGCTGCAGCACTTCCAGATGCTGGTCGAAATGGTCGATATCAGCCAGATTCTGACTGAAACAGACGCTCCTTACTTGAGCCCGCATAGTGACCGCAAAAATGAGCCTGCATTTGTTCGGGAAACCATAAAAATGATTGCAAAAATAAAGAAAATAGATGAGCAAGAGGCAGAAAAAAATATTTTTAAGAATTTTGAGCAGATGTTTCTCTAAATAGCTTTCAAAAAAGAAAGTGCCCAAAAAGAAAAAGTATTTAAGAAAGCTAATTATCTTATTTCTAATATATTTGCAAAGAGGTGAAAAAACATGGCAGCAAAAAGACGCGCAGCAGCTTCTCGAAGAAGTTCATCCGCTCGAAAATCAACAAGAAGAAGATAATAAGTTCTCTTCAAGCATATTATTTTTTTTCTTTATTTTTTTTCTTTTGATCTTTAATATTCTGTTCCGGAAAACCCTGTTTTATGAGCTCTTGTCTGATGGTTGGGCTGCTGGTATACACTTGAATATCAAATCTAGGATCTGTAGCATGAAGTTTTGATTGTGTGTTTGCTAGGAATTGGTAGATTTCGTCACCACACGTTTGTACACCTTCCATATCTACAATAGTTAGTCTTGTGCGTCCTTTTTGGTCGGAAGTAAAAGGAGCAATAACAAGATTTCCAAAGACACCAGTCTCTGTTTTAGCTTTGTAATCTATTAAGCCCTCCTTAGACATAAATTCAGCTGCTTTAAGAACATTGACGCTTCTAGGCATAATGCGATCAATAAAATGGCGAGCCCTTGGCATGAAGACAACTGTTGCTCCATGATATCCTGGTGAAGCGCGAGCGAAAAATCTGAGCTGTACACTATAAGGTAATTGTTTACCTTCGCTAGTTCTAAAGGTAACTGGGAAGTCTTCCATGTCCTCATAAGTAATAAATTCGCGGAGAGAGTCATAAGCGCTAAAGAGATGAAGGATTCCTAGCTCATCTTGTCCAATATAATTAAATATACTTTCTCCCTCAATCTCAGCTAAGGAATATCCAAATCTTGTTTTGGCAAGATCATTCATTCTCTCTATAATCTGTTCTCCATTAATCCGTAATGCTGGATGCTGCACAGTTTCTAATGTGTCTACACTATGGGTCGCGCGTTTGTCTGCACGATAAAGTCTTTTCTCTAAGTCTGCTATTCTTGCTTCATATGCTCGTCTCTGAGCGTCAAGCGCTTCATTTACTCCCTCTTCAACAGTTGCGCTTATTCTAGCGAGAATTGCTTCTAGTGAAGGTTCCTCTGATGGACGAAAAGATTCATCAACCATAGCATAGGAAGCCATTTTCTTGAATATATACTTTGCTCACTACTCTTACACAACGAAAGTTTTAAGAGAGCCTGAACAGCCAAAGATGTATGTTTGAAGTCTTGAGCTCATTCATAGAAGTAATCCTCCATTTGGATAAATATCTTACCAATCTAGTGGACCAATATGGCATCTGGGTGTATAGTCTTCTCTTTTTGATTATATTCTGTGAAACAGGCTTAGTGTTTACACCTTTTTTGCCAGGAGACTCTTTACTATTTGCAGTAGGCGCATTGGGTGCGCTAGGTAGTATAAATATTATAGGCATATATCTCTTGTTGATGATGGCTGCAATTTTAGGAGATACAGTAAACTACTGGGTGGGGTTTTCTTTAGGTCCGAAAGTGTTTCATGAGCGGATGCGTTTTCTTAAGCAAGAGTATCTCATAAAAACAGAACAGTTCTACGAAATCCATGGGAGCAAAGCGATAGTGCTTGCCAGATTCATCCCTATTATTCGCACATTTGCTCCATTTGTTGCAGGCATTGGAAAGATGAACTATGGAAGATTTCTTGTCTATAACGTGGTTGGTGGCATAGCATGGGTCAGCTTGTTTCTCTTGGGAGGATATTATTTCGGCAATGTTCCTATAGTCAAGGAGAACTTTTCAGTAGTCATTCTAGTGATTATTTTATTGTCATTTATTCCAGTAGGTATAGAATTCATCAAGCAGAGAAAAAGAAAAATTAAACCTCTATAAGGGTTCCCAAAGGTCCTGGATTCAGCATGAGAGTTTGTCCAAGTTTCTGGCGGACATAAAAATTCTCATGGATATGACCGCATAAAAACAAGTGTGGTTTGAGTTCTTTGATTGCTTTCGTAATGCTTCGACAGCCAACTGAGCCGTATAAAGGCATATAATCTAATTCAGTATTATAAGGGGGTCCATGAGTAACTAAAATAACTTTGTCACTAGGTTGTATCTTCTCTTTAAATTGAGGCAGTCTTTGTTCTAGTTTCCGGTCGATTATGGAAAATCCACCGCCACCATGGCCCAAAAATAGATAATTTCCTATTCTATGAGGTTTTCTATGAAAAGGTATAATATTTTTCAAGCGCAGATGGCTGACTTCTCGTTCCTCTTCATGATTGCCATGAATGATTAATAAGGGTTTGTCAGCTTTCATCAAGATGTTCAATGCTGATCGAAATCCTTGTCCAAAAAACGAGATGTCGCCGCAACAAATTAAAATATCAGCCTGTGCTGCTTTTTTAACAATATCAAAAAGAGCCTTTTTAATGATTTTAGAATCTGCTCTATGAATATCAGTGAAAGCCAGAATTTTCATATACAGACAGAGAAAAACAAGGTTTTTATACTTTATTCTCCAGCAAAAGCATGAAGTTGCAGCAAGATCTGATTATTGTAGGCATTGACCCGGGCATTACTACAGCATATGCAGTGCTGGATAGTAAGGGTAATATTCGAAAGCTAAAGAGCTCTAAAGAATTGGCGCTTAATAACTTGTTGGCAGAGGTTACAGATGAGGGGAAAGTGCTAGTCATTGGTACAGACGTCAAGCATATTCCTGGACTGATTGAGAAGTTTTCTGCAAAAGTGGGTGCAAAAGTAGTCATGCCTGAAGAAGACATGAAGGTCGGCTTTAAGGAAAGAATCACCAAGGAATACAACCCTCGCGATGATCATCAGCGAGATGCGTTGGCTGCAGCTTTGTATGCATTCAAAGAAGTCAAGCCGGCGCTGCAGAAAGTCGATGATACTCTAAAGCGAATAGGAAAAGAGCATCTGTCTAGAGAAGTCAAGGTCAAGGTGTTGGAAGGATGTACTATCGGCAATGCGCTCGCTTCCCTGGAGCAGCCGGAAGACGAAGAAATAATTAAGAAGCGTCGTCTCAAGACAGCATTCAAGAAGTCATCGCGCATGATTGAGGAAAATCGCTATCTCAAAAAAGAAAATGATTGGCTTATGGCAAAAGCGGAATATCTGGATCAAAAAATTCGTCAATTGCTGAAGAAAGTAGATGCTATATCAGAAAGAAAAGTACAAGACATCATCAAGTTCAAGAATCAGAAGATAGAGTTCCTCAATCAGGAAGTGGGAAGATACAAGCAGGAAGTGAACACGCTTCGTCAGGAAGTGAAATCATTGACTCCTCTAGTGTTGGAGGCTCGCGGCAAGATTGTTGCAAAAAAACTGAAGACCTTAGGGTGGGAAGAAGTGCAGAGAACTGTTGAAGAGGGAGACATATTAGTGGTTGATGACGTCAATGTGTTTAGTGAACGCTCCTTGGAGTTTCTAAAGAAAAAAACAAACATTATCATCTACAAAAAGCAGCCAGCGAAAGAGCTGGTGAAGTTAGGCATCTCATTCTTGAATGCTGTGCATATTCCTATGAAGGAGACAACGAATATAGCCATCATAGAGCAAGAAGCTATCGAACGAGAAAGAAAGAAGATATACTCTCAACGATTGTGCAAGAGTACCAGGAAGAGCGTCAATCACTTATCTAGATCGCCGAGATAGCCTATCATAAAGCCGCCTTCTTCGATGCTGAGCTCATCATTGTCTTCCAGGTCTAAGATGCAGTTCTCAGCGTAGAAGTCCTCTTCTTCCGAAGATATCTCTTTAGGCCAGACAGTTAATTTTCTAAGCTGCTGTCCAGTTATGTGCTCAATGGTTGGCATTGACAAATCCATGGTAAACCACCTCTCTTGTTGATAGAAGTGAATAAGAGGCAGTGCTTTATATATCTCCCGAGGCTCTTTGAGAAGTAAACTATCTGCTGAACATATATATTGAAAAAAATAAGTACACAAAAAGGTATCGATTTAACTATTTATAAGTAGTATCAAATAACAACATTTAAATATAAAATCGCTTCTTTTTTAGTGATGACATCAACAACACCTTATTTTATAGCAGAGGCAAACAAAAGATATTCGCCTAGAAAAAATCTCGAAGGCGAAGTAAGAACAGATATCCTCGTCGTTGGAGGAGGAATTGCCGGACTTTCTGCAGCTAATAAGCTCACACAAGTAACACCAAGATCAACAAAGATTACAGTTGTAGAGGCTGATAGGCTTGGACATGCTACCACAGGAAAATCTTCTGGTTTATTGGTTGATAGCATTGAGGATGATTTTGTTGATAGTGATCCAGCAGTTTGTGATCAGCTAAATAAAGGCCTAGAAGGCATTATTACTGCAACAACAGAAAACAATCTTGCTTGCGACCTCAGAAAAACACCAAGTCTCTACTTAGCAAGAAAAGAAGAACATATAGGAGTTGTTGTCAGGGAATATGAAGCAAGAAAGGCGGCAGATTTTCCAGTCCAATTGCTCAATAATTATGGGCATATTTTGGAAAGGGCAACCATAGGCCACACTTTTGCAGCAATGCTCAATGAAGAAGGTTATTGCATAGATGGACTTGCTTTTACACAAGAATTAGGGAGAATTTTGGATCCAAGAGTAAGAATTTATGAAAGAACTCCCATTATTCAAGTAAATCGATCAAAGAAAACAGCGAAAACACCACAAGGCACAATCCATTATGGATCTGTAGTCTTCACAAATGGAGCAGGAGCAATTGATCTTGATTTGTTAAAGCATAAGGTTTTCTTCTTAGAGACCGCTGTTGCAGTGACTCGCCCATTAACTGAGGAAGAATTTCAAAAAACTTGGAAACGGGGAGAACACATGCTTTGGGACTCAGAAGATCTTGGGTATGTCTATGCAAGACCAGTTGGAGATAAAAGAATACTCATTGGTGGTTCTGATCGCTTAAACAGCCTTGCTAAAGTAAGAGAAGGAAAAAGTAACATTAAACAACCTGAAAAAGAATTAAAATCGCTTTTCAACTCTCTTTTCCCTCATTTAGCAGAAGAAGTTGCATTTTCACATCTATGGACTGGAGTTATCCCAGCGCCTATAGATGGATTATCCTTTGTTGGAGAGATTAGCCCACAACATTTTGTAGCACTCTACAATGCAGGACTACCAAATGCATTTAGAAGTGGAGAGTTAGTAGCAGAAATGGTCGCGACAGGTAAAGAACCAGAAGATTTTGATCTTTTCAGATGGAATAGAGACATTTCATTTCGTGAAAAATCTCGTGTCTTAACTAAATGGGAACCAGTTACTTCATTAGCAAATTATTTTTTCTTCAGGAAATAGATTTTTAAAAAAACTGTAATTGTTCAGCATTCTGAAGTTACAATGCACCAAACATCTTCTTTAGGCTTTGGGGAGGCTGAAAAATAAATATTCTCAACAGGATCTTTGTGCTTTAGCGAGAAACGTCAAACAGTGAAAAGAAAGCCAGTCTTTATT
>DATDXZ010000065.1:0-3755 GCA_035289145.1 Candidatus Nanoarchaeia archaeon | reverse complement strand
ATTATTGCGTGTTGCTGGAGAATTAGCTGAACGCAAGACTGAAAGCCAGATTACCACCAATTATATTGACGATGCTGAAGAGAAGATTGAACGGGACAGAGTTTTAGATATTGTCATGACACAACCTAAGCAATTCAAGATCACTTTACATGCTATCCTCTCAGTGTGCCATAATCATGCACCCGGCAAACACGTCTTTACCGGAGACGTGTATGAAATCTACAAAGATTACTGCACAAAATGCGGCATTAAACCATTGACTCAAAGACGAGTGAGCGATATCATCGCAGAACTAGACATGCTAGGCATTATTAACGCTAAAGTCATCAGCAAGGGCCGCCATGGACGCACACGGGAGATTAGCCTGGGGGTTCCCACGTCCAATGTCGAACAGATTCGAGGCCTCTTACAAGAAGGTCTTGGATTATAACTATTTATCATGGAAACGAGGGCAGCAGTTGAGTTACTGATCCAAGAAGGATACCTTCCTAGTCCTGACCTTCTTCTTGACACTACTTTTAACGCTTCCCACTTCTTGAACTCCTTGAAACAAAAAGTTGTGAGCAAAGAAAAACCAGTTGTTGTCCATAAAGATTTTTTTACCTTGTTCCTTAAACATAAGTCTTTAGACCTTAATTGGGTGGAATTTGAAAAATCACGCGCAGTCTTTGAAAAAGGGAAGCACCATCACATTTACAACACCTTTTTGGATTTTGTCCAGCAACCTTCAATCATTCAACCAGTCAAACCTCTTATTGTAGAATCTTCGTCTTTGATTGTCGAGCAAACAGCAATGCCTGCACCCTGCCCCCTGCCAGACTCTCTTCCTTCTACTGTTCATGTGCTTACTACAATTCCTAAAGAAGGCAAGAAACGCGAAGTTAAAGATTTTGTCAGCCATTACAAGCATCGCTATGAATTCATGAAAAACTTATTACAACAACGCATGGAATTGCAAGATGTGGTTTCTATCAGCAGAGCACTTAAACGAGAAGCTATGGAAGAAGTCAGCATTATAGGTATGATCTATGATAGAGATTATACTGCCAACGGCAACCTTCTTTATACAGTTGAGGACGCAACAGGGAAGTTGAAAGTGTTAATTAATAAAAATAATAAAACTACCCCCAGACTCTTTGAGGAAGGAGAAAAAATTTGCCCTGATGAAATTATCGGCATTAAAGGAAAAATTAAAGGAACGATTATTTTTTGCGACCAGGTCTTTTTTCCGGATGTTCCTCATCTCAAAGGATCCTTGAAATCTGCTTCTGAAGAAGTCTATGCTGCATTTATCTCTGATATTCATTTTGGCTCCAAGAAATTCTTGCAGGAAGAATTCATCCGTTTTATCTCTTGGATCAATGGAGAATCAGGCACTGAAAAACAACGAGCTCTAGCCTTACGAGTAAAATATTTGTTTGTCATTGGTGATGTTGTTGCCGGCGTTGGAGTTTATCCTGGGCAAGAGAAGGACCTTAATATTTTAAATATTCGTGAACAGTATAAATTAGGAGCAGATCTCTTTGGACGCATTCGCAAAGACTTGCAAATTATTATGTGCCCAGGCAATCATGATTCTGTTCGTGCTGCAGAGCCACAACCACCTCTAGAAAAGGACTATGCTGGCCCACTTTGCGAACTTCCTAATCTTCACTTAGTCTCTAATCCTTGCTTTGTCAATATTCATCAGTCCAAAGACTTCGAAGGATTTAACATACTTATGTATCATGGGGGCAGTTTTCATTATTATATTGACAATATTCCTGCTCTTCGCATAAATAAAGCACGAGATAATCCTGGACAAGTGCTACGATTATTATTGCAAAAACGCCATCTAGCTCCAGCACACCATGCCAGTGTTTATCTACCTACATCTGATGTTGACAATCTCATTATCCATAAAGTCCCTGATGTTTTAGTCTCTGGAGATATGCATCGCTCTGATCTTTCTGATTACAATGGAGTGAAAGTGATTAACTGCTCCTGCTGGGAATCAAAAACTGATTTTCAGGAAAAGACTGGCAATAATCCTGATTTTTGTAAAGTTCCTTTGTATAGCTTGAAGACTAGAGAAATAAAAATGCTTGATTTTAGCAAGCCAGAGTTGGAGTAATCTCATGGAACAGTATTTTCAAGAGATTTACAAAGATGTTTTGCATTCTTATGAAATAGCTAACAAAGCGCGTGCTAAAGGTTTTGATCCTGAAGATCAAGTTGAAATTCCTCTGGCGCGTAATATGTCTGAACGCGTAGTTGGATTAGTAAGCGTAGTGGCTCCCATGGTTAAAGAAGTTGGGCCACAAATTGTAGCACGTATTAAAGAACTAGAAGATCAATATGGAGTTCAAGATTGGAGAGTGGCTTTGACTGTCGCCGCTGAAACTGCCGAACAGAAGTTTTGCGCATTCTCTACAAAAGAACACGCGCTTGATGTAGGCATTAGAATAGGAATTGCCTATGTGACTAATGGAGTAGTTTCTTCTCCTTTAGAAGGATTTGTCAAATTAGAAGTGAGAAAGAGAAAGGATAATGGCAATTATATCGCATTGTTTTTTTCAGGACCTATTCGCAGCGCTGGTGGGACTGGCGCAAGTCTCTCCGTGCTTATTGGAGATTATGTCCGCAAGCGTTTAGGATATGGCGTTTATGATCCTACTGAAGATGAAATTAAGCGCATGGTTACTGAACTCTACGATTATCATGATAAAGTTACTAATTTACAATATTTACCTAGTGAAGATGAAATTCGTATGATGGTCAGCAATCTTGCTGTTCAAGTTGAGGGAGATCCTTCTGAAAAATATGACGTCAGCAACTACAAAGGACTTGATAGAGTCAACACTGATAAAATTCGCAATGGCCCCTGCTTAGTTCTTGGAGAAGGTCTCTGCCAGAAATCTGCTAAACTTCATGGACAACTTAGTAAATGGCGTAAAGATTTTGATCTTGAACAATGGAGTTTCTTAGAACAATTTTTACAATTACAAAAAGATATCAAAGCAAGGTTAGGAGCAGCTAAAGTTTCTACAGATGGAGCAAAAATAAAACCTGACTTCACTTATATTAAAGATATTGTCGCTGGACGACCAGTTTTAGCACATCCTTTAGCTTCTGGCGGATTACGCATACGCTATGGGCGAGGAAGAACTTCTGGCTTTTCTACGGACAGCATTCATCCAGCTACTATGGCTGTGCTACGCAATTATATCGCGATAGGCACACAGTTTAAAGTTGAACGTCCGGGAAAATCTACAGTTCTTTCTAGTTGTGATTCCTTGGAAGGCCCTGTTGTAAAATTAATCAGCGGTGATGTTGTGTATTTAGAAACGTTTGAAGACGCAAAGAAAGTAGCTAAAGACGTTGTTGAAATATTATATATGGGTGATATCTTGATCAATTATGGTGATTTTTTCAACCGCAAATCTTTGTTAGTTCCTCCTGGCTATTGCGAAGAGTGGTGGGTCCAAGAATTACTACTTGCTTTACAAAGCAAACAAACTACCTTACCTCCTGAACGATTACAAAAACTTTTGACAGATTTTTTCTACACTAAACCTACTGCTAAAGAAGCTGTACAATTATCCCTAGAGACTGGAGTTCCCCTACATCCTCGTTATACTTATCATTGGCTGTCTATTACCAAAGACCAATTAGAACTCCTTGTTAAAAGATTACAGAAAGCAACTCACCAAGATGAAAAAATTGTTTTACCTTTAGTTGAAGATGATTTAAAAGAGACGGGTGTGAAAAGAGTC
>DATDXZ010000064.1:0-10394 GCA_035289145.1 Candidatus Nanoarchaeia archaeon | reverse complement strand
GCAAAGCTCACGCTACGTTTTTATGGACGTTGCACGGCGCAGGCTTCGCCCGCCGTGTTTTTTATTCTTTTAGAATTCAAATAGAATGCGATTCATCCACTTACTGAAGTAAGTAGTTTTCTCGCATTACAAATAAGAAATAGCTATGTTCGTCCAGATTACCGTGCCATAAATGCGACAGACAAAAAGTATTTCACTGTTCTTGATTTTCCTTATTAGTTCTTTGAGCGTGACTGCAGTTGAGACAACACAATACGATGTCACGTATGACCCCAAAGGCAACTTAGTGCAGGGACCAAGCATTTTTCAAGAATATGATGAACTGAATAGATTAGTCAGAGTCAGAGACGGCAGCGCTACAGGACAACTGATTGAGTCATACACGTATGACGACGGCAACACAAGATTAACGAAGACGAATCATATTGTGAATGAAACAACGTATTATATTTCTGATGAGTTCATTGAAGTGCCGGTAAAAAATAATAAATGAAGAGAAATAGTTGTTCTTTATGAATTCATTTTCAAAAGCGACAGTAAAAGCTATAGGAATGAGAAACCCTCGCAGAGTCCAAGACATAGTAAATCATCATTGTTTTGAGATTGAAGTGGAGGGAAACATTAGAATGCGTCCAAAGGAATAGAATCCCGCCATATAATTAATTATTATTTCACTTGCTTTACTTTTAAATTCTCAATAACAATTATGTATTCCTATGCTCGTCTTCTGAAGAAAGAATAGGAGAAAACAAGGACTGCTGCGAAAAGATAGTTTAAGATAAGCATGGAAAAGTAAGTAGAAAGAACAACGCCGCTGGGAATAGCGAATTGATCAAAAAGATAGACTGCTACGCTTTCGCGAATGCCAAGCCCGTTGATAGTAAGGGGGATCATGGAGACCAGACGCGCCAAAGGCGCTACAAGAAGAATGACAAAATAAGGAACAACATGCCCTAAAGCCTTGAAGCCAAAATAAAAGTTCAAAAAGATTAGAAACCATTTGACAATAGTGATGCCAAAGTTAAAAACTAAAATCTGCGGTCTCTCCCTAAGTAAAACACTTGCGCTTTTGGAAAATCCTCTGAAATAAATTGCCCATTTCCCTAGAATCCGTATGAGAAGCGCTCTGACTTGGAAAGAAAGAAGCAAGAGAAGTGACAAAAAAACAATGCCTACAACAATAAGCAGCAGCAGCACATCCTGAAAGCCAAAGAAATACCACAGACCAGTGCCAGAGGCTACTGCCAGGACAAGAATAGTAGTGAAGCTGTCCAAGAGTAAGACTGCGGTTCCCTTGCCAAAAGGTAATCCTTCACGCTCTAGAAAATAAGCAAAGCCAACATCGCCGACTTTGCCAGGAGTTAGTAGTCCAATACCCCAGCTAGTCAAATAAGCATCAAAAAGTGCTGCGAAAGAAATGGAATGCCGTAAGCCATAGCGAATAAGAATATACACGTTGAAAGCGCCGACAAGAAGTTCAATAAAAATCAAAGCTGCTACAGCTGCAAACCAGGAATAATGAATGGTCTGCAGGGAAAGAAGTAAATTTTTCAGCCCAATGTTGATGATCAGCGCCGTTAATATAGCGACAGTGAGGAAAAGTTTCAGCAAAAACCAATAGGCTTTTTTCATTGCTGGGTTAGTTGTCTCTCCGCATGTCTGCCATGAAGCCGAAAACAACAATCTGGATGCCCATAATAATAAGTAACACAGTTAGCAACGTTAAAGGTAATCTTCCAACGCGGCCAGTAGTTAAGAACAGATAAACTAACCATGAGCCAATCAAGACACCAAGAGTAATAAAGAATAATCCAATTCTGCCGAAGAATTTCAGAGGATCATAGTCGCGATAGATGCGCAAGATGTTGATCCAAGCTCTAAAGGCATACTCCAAAGGATTTCTCATCAGGCGACTTTCATCGCCGCGTTTTCTAAAGTAGGTAGGAATTTCTTTGATGCGTAATCGTTCGCGGACAGACTTGATGATTTGCTCTTGCGTGTAAGTATGTGTGGATTTAATAGGAATTTGCGCGGTTTTTCTGTTGAAAGCTCTGAAGCCAGTCTGGCAGTCATGAACAGTATAGCCAATGATTTTGGAAATAACTCGGGAGAATGCGCGATTGCCAAATTTTTTAAGCAAGGGCATTTCTTCTATGCCCCCAGTAAAGCGATCTCCAAGAACAAGATCATAGCCTTGCTCAACTTCTTGCACGAGTCGTGGAATGTCTTCAGCTTTGTACTGTCCGTCAGCATCAATGTGAACAAAAATATCGTATTTGGAGTGTAAAAAATGTTCCAGTTCAGTTCTGAACGCTTGTGCAAGGCCAAAGTTTTGGGGATGATTAATGACTGTGGCTCCTGCTTGCTTTGCAACGCTTGCAGTTTTGTCTGTGCTGCCATCATTGACTACTGCAACCATATAGGGATGTTTAGTTTTCTTCATCACGCTATGAATATCTCGAATAACTATGCCCAGAGTCTTCTCTTCATTATATGCCGGAATAGAGATGTAAATGCGCATGAGTTATGGCACCTTATAGACGTATATATGGTTTTCTGTGGCATATTGGGGCAGGTAAGAGGTAATGTCTCTTGAGATGAAATAATCACCAGGCTGAGGAGTTTCGCTGATAATTAAGTCATGATTAACCCAAAAACCAAGCAAGGTAGTATGCCCTGTAGAAGAACATAAAGAAGTTGCATCGCTGACAGAAAGAGAAGTGCAAAAGTCTGCATCAATAACTATTCTAACATCTTCAGGAATGTGATCTTTCAACCAAAGTCCCAGTTGAACTTGTTCTAAAGGATACCAATTAACTTGGCTATTATAAATCGTTGCTCCAAAAGAAAGCAGACTAACAGCGAGAAAAAATCCGCAGAAGAGAGGAAGTAGCTTTGAAAGAGAAAGGGTGTGAACTAAGAAAATGACTAAAAAAGAGAAAACGATCAGCAGGAGAACATAAACAAAGCTCAAGAAGAAAGCTGAAGAGGAAAAAAGCAAGGCTGCAGTTTGAACCGTGCCAAGCCAGGTTAAAGAGAGATTGTTGACAGGTAAAAGTGTGTAGAAAAATAAAGGAAGACTAAGAAGTAAAATCAGAATAGGAGCAATAAAGGATTTCGTCAAGAGTTTCTTTTGAGATTTCAATCCTAAAAATCCAGTCAAGAACAATAAAGGCAGTAACAAGTCAGTGTAGCGGGCAATAGGTCGTCCTGAAAGTGCTAAAAAGTTATCCTCTTTCACAACGCCATGCAGATTATGATTGACAACGAAGAACAGCACAGTCACAAAAAGGATGCAAAAGAAGAAAAGTAATTCTTTGTGCAGAGGACTAGCAGCTCGACGGAAGAAAAACCAGGAGCCTAAGAAGAAAAGAAGCGCGCTGCTCCAGATGAAGACACCTAAATAGAGTATAGTCCATATAATGCCGTTTTTAAACAGGAAGAAAAGAGAATGTTCGACAACATTAGTCAGTTCAGCGCTGTAGCTGTTGCCTAAAAGTCCTGAAAAAGACAATCCGAAATTGGCAGTAGTGTACAAAAACCAAGGAACATAGAGAAGTGCAGCGACTAAGCCGCTGAAGATGAGCAGTCCAGTCTCTTCCGCAGATCGTCTATACAATGCACGGAAAAAGAGAATTGCAAACAAAGGAAACAAGATGAGTCCTGAAGCTTTGGTGAGTAAGGTAAGGCCTAGAAAAACTCCAGTCCAAAGATAGTCCATGAAGTAATGCTGAGTGCTTGCGCGAAAAAGAAAGTAAACAGTAGTGAAGAACAAGACAAAGAACACATTTTCAGATAAAAGATAAGGAGTATAAGCAAAAGAAGAAGGCAAGACACCAATCAATAAGGCAAACCAAGTGCTTTCCTTGGAAGAGACAAATATTCTCGAGAAAAAATAAGCAGGAAAGATAATCAGTGAAGATAAAATCGCATTAAGCAGCTTCATGAAGAAGTAAATCAAACTCATGTCATCGAAGAAATAAGTCAGGGATAAGACTAAAGGATAGAGAGGAGGATAACCATTAATCAATATTCCATGAACAGCATAGCTAGAGTCTACATTAAGGCTGCGTGCTAGCTTGGCATAAAGATACTCATCGCTATAGATCGTAGGAGTAGCCACAAAAAAGCTCAAAGAAAGTTTCACTACAACCAAGGCTGCAAAAATCCAGAATAGGACTTGACGAGAGGACATAAAAACGAGAAGGGGAGAGTCTTTAAAAAAGCTCTGTTGAATCAAAAATGGCTATAAACGTCGTAAAACACTAAAAGAGGCACAGATAGCTTTATAAGACTGCCCATGTGCTTCTACCAAAATGAAGCAACTCTGTAGGGACACCAAGGGGAACATTGTCATCGAAGAAGTCCCGGCGCCAAGTGTGGAAAAAGGAAAAGTCATAGTAAAAACATTGTATTCATTGATCAGCACAGGCACAGAAATCAGGACATTAAATTCTACCAAGCAAAACTACTACAAGACTCTCAAGAGTCCAAAAAGTTTGCTGCGTGTTGCTAAAAAAATAGCTGCAGGCAATCTCAAGTCCATGGTGACCAACATCAAAGGGAAATTAGAAGAGTTAGTTCCCCTTGGTTATAGCTGTGTAGGCACAGTCATGGAGAAAGGATCTGATGTTCAAGAGTTTAGCGTGGGAGACATAGTGGCTTGTATGGGTCCAGATTATGCTATGCATGCAGAAATCATCGCAGTTCCTTTAAATCTCGCTGTCAAAGTCCAGGCAAGTGTCGATAAGAAGCAGGCTGCATTCGTCACGTTAGGATGTATTGCCATGCACGCCATGCGTAATGCAAAAGTGCAGTTAGGAGACACGGTCGCGGTCGTAGGTCTAGGATTGATTGGTCAAGTACTAGTGCGTCTGCTCAAATTGCAGGGAGCGCATGTTATAGGTTTGGACGTGATTCCAGAAAGAGTTGTTGGAGCAAAGAAATATGGCGCAGAAAAGACCATACTCATCAAAGAGAATCAAGGATTTGCAAAAGAAATAGCAAGAGCGACAGAAAATAGAGGATGTGATGCAGTCATTGTCTGTACTTCTGGTGGTTCTCAGGAATTATTTGAAGAATTAGCAATGAGTTGTCGCGATCGTGCGCGATTTGTTTTAGTGGGATCATTTGATGTCAATCTCCCCTACACAGTATTCTATAGAAAAGAATTAGAATTTGTTATTTCTCGATCAACAGGTCCAGGAAGATATGACGAAGCCTTTGAAGCAAAGAACATGCAGTATCCAAGAGGATTTGTTCCATGGACAGAAAAAAGAAATGCAGAGGAGTTCTTGGAATTGATAGCGACAAAAAAACTGAATGTCGCAGATCTGATTGCAGAAGAATATCCTTTGGACAAAGCCAAGCAAGCATACCAGCAATTGCAGGCAAAGCAGGGATATGGTGTCCTCTTAACGTATGAGCAAGAAAACAAAGTCACTCCTAAGAGAAAGATCGAGCTCAGTCCGGCAAAAATAGAAAAAGACATTCTGAATGTTGCAGTCGCAGGTTTGGGAATGTTCGCAAAAAACGTGCAGTTGCCAAATATCGCTCAGCAGAAAGGAATAAATCTCAGAGCAGTCTATAGCAGTTCTCCTATGCAGGCAAAAAACATTGCTAAGCAGTTTAAGGCAGAATATTGTGCGACAGACTATCAGGAATTGCTCAAGGATCCAACTATAGATCTTATCATTATCACAAGCAAAAACAATATGCATGCTGCCATGGCTATTCAAGCGGCAAACGCAAAAAAGAATGTATTCTTAGAAAAGCCTATGGCGCTCAATGAAAAAGAATTGAAAGATATGATTTATGCAATCAATAAAAATAACATCTTCTTCACGCTCGGCCTCAACAGACGTTTTTCTCCGATACTGCAGAAAGTAAAGGAAACAATCAGGAATAGATCTACGCCTTTGATGATTACATATAGATTCAACGATGAGAATAAGGCAGAAAGAGCATGGGTAGACACGCAAGAAGGCGGTGGAAGAATTCTGCATTTGGCAAATCACATGATAGATGTATGCGCGTGGTTGGTAGGTGCAGAACCAGTAACAGTCACTGCGCAAAATCTTAATGCTAAGGAAAGAAATATGGACGACAGCAATGTTGCTATGATGACGAATTTCGAAGACGGTTCTTTGGCAACCATGGTCTATACCTCATTAGGAAATGCATTTATGCCAAGAGAGCGTATAGAAATCTATGTAGAAGGAAAAATAATTGTTATCGAAAACTTCCAGCATGCTGCATTCTATGGAATGAACGAATCAGAAATAAAATTACCTGAAGCTGACAAAGGATACAGCAATCAACTGAAGGAAATCAGAAGAAAAATGCGTGGTGAAGAGGCAGAATGCATTACCTTATGGGATGCGGTCCGCTCAACAGTCTTCTGTTTCCGCGTCATGGACAGTCTCAAAGAGAAAAAACCAGTAAGAGTGAACCACATGGACTATTTACAATGATAGATCAACAGGGTATAAGGCAAATACTGGAAAGAATGAGATTTAGTTTGCAGAAGATGCAACTTGTAAACGGTGCGTTTCAAGATCCTCGAACAAAAATCTGTGATCCTCGGCCCAATGCTGAATGTGCGCGTGCATTATTAGTCATAAATGATATAGAAACGGCAAAGAAGGCATTGGATTGGGTAGTCAGAGAGCAGCAAGCAAACGGCAGCTGGAAAGAAATCACCGAAACAGAGACTGTAGAAGAAAACACACTCTCCACAGCAGTCATTGCAAGAGTGTTGATGGATGCTTATCAAGTCACAAAAAAGAATTCCTACATTGAAGCTGCAAAAAAAGCATGCAAGTATATTAAAGAGCAAGAATTCGAGCCAGGAAGATATGTAAAATCAGACAATCACTATGCGGATCTATTAAATATGTCAGCAGCAGCTGCAGCAGTATTTCAAAAGATGGAAGAGTTAAGCAAAAACAGTGAAGTTACAGCAATCAAAAACAGAGCTTTGCTTCACATTGCACGTCATCAGTTCAAAAATGGAGCCTTCCCTTACGCTACATTAGAAAGAGCATTCCCTTATGAAGAGCACATGAACGTTCGCGACCTGTATTACCATAGTCTGACATTATTCTACCTGCTGCTTGCGAATCCAAAAGACAGCTATAGGCATGCTACCTTCGCTCAGAAAAGAGCATTCAAGTGGCTGGCAGGAAAAATAAGAAAAAGAACGCCATGGAGAAAGTCCAAAGTGATATTCACAGTAGGCTCCACAGGGTTCTATGCGTATGGTGCGTACAGTTTGGCAAGAGCAGGCAAAAACCAGGAAGCAAATCTCTGTATAAAAAAACTAGAGAAGCTCCAAAAAGAAGATGGATTGTTCAGTAGATATGAAAAACCATTTTGGCCAGATGCTTTCTGGGGATATCTCAAGGAAATAGTCGAATATGAGAAAATCTGTCCAACGAGATATAGTCTAGCTCACAGAATGATGCGATTAAGAAGACGTCTTGCGCATGATCTCAAAGCGAGGAGAAGGAAGAAGACATCATTATTTTACTCTGCACAAATATATAATGCATTAAGTGAGCTCCTAGTCAAGCAATGAAAGTAGCCATACTGACAACCGCTTATTTTCCAGAATCAAGTGGCGCGTCTATTAGGACAGAAGGAATCGCAGAAGGACTCAAGAGCTGGGGCCATAAGGTAGTCATTATTGTTCCAGGAAAAAGTTATGCAAAAGAGCAGGGAAAAAATGCAACCGTTTATCACATTCCTATAAAGAAAAGCAGAATAGCAAACCTCTTGGAAAAATACACCAAATACAATAAAGCAAGATACAAAGCATTGCTAAAATACGTTCCAAGCATCATCAGGCAGGAAAATATCAACATGATTCATACACGACAGCCTTTTGATCTCTTCGAAGTAGGAAAAGCAATGCAGCAAAAGCTGAACATTCCTTGGGTGACTGAGGCTCATAAGCTCTTGAGCATCACAGATTATGAAAATAAGCTAATTAGCAAGAGAAGATATAATGTCTTATTAAGAAAAGAGATCAAGTTACTGAACGAGTCCAACTTGGTAGTCACCATGACTCATGCAGGTAAGGAAACATTGGAGAGAAAAGGAGTTAAAACAAGAATTATTCCTGTAGAGAATTCAACAAGCATACAGCATTCCAGAGCAAAAGGATTCACCTTTGAAAAGAAGTATGAGCATCTGCTCTACGCTGGAGCCATACGCGAAGTAGAGGCTGTTGATGAAATACTAAGGTGTTTCCAAGTAGTCCATAAAAGAAGACCAAACACAAGACTGCTTATCTTGGGAAAGGGAAACGTACATAATCTTATGAAGTTAGCAAAAGAGCTTGGAATTGAAAAGGCAGTACTGTTTTTAGGAGAGATACCTTTCAGTGAGATAGGTTATTTTTATAAAAACGCAAAAATATTTCTGCACTCTAGACCTGATATCACTTATCATAAGGATATTGTAGGGTTAAAATTCTATGATGCAATTAAATGTGGCCTCCCTTTGGTAGTCTCAGACATAGGAAAATTGGGAAAATGGGTAAATGAAAAGAAGATAGGATTAACTTTTTCTTCAGGTCATCAGGAAAAATTCTTTCAGGCTGTCGAAACACTTTTAACTGATAAAAAGCTCTACCAGAAAATAAAGAAAAATATAGCTGCAGTAGGAAAAGAGCTGAGCTGGAAAAATACATGTAGGGAGCTTAGTCAAGTCTATAGTAAAATGCAAAAATATGCAGAATAATGCTTTCTCTGCCAAAATAAAGGGTGTTTTTAAAAGAAGCATAGAAAGTTTTAAAAACAAAGGTAGGTTAGAAAACAAAATGAAACTCCTGTTCTTGAGGCCTTTCCTTAGTGGAGAAGGATACGAAGCTCCATTAGGTTTGCTGTATTTGGCAGCGTATACTAGAAAGCAAGTAAAAGACATTGAAATTCAAGTGCTTGATCTAGACGTGTTAAATCTCAAGAAGCAAAAAGCAACTGAAGCAATTAAGAATGCCAAGGCAGACGTAGTCTGTATTTCTGCGTTCAGTTACAATCGTTTTGATGGATTTGAGCTTGCGCGTATTGCAAAAGAAGCTGGTGCTTTCGTTATCTTTGGTGGTCAGCATACTACTTACATAGATGAAGACAGTTTACGTTCCTTCCCAGCTATTGACTTGATCATTCGCGGTGAAGCTGAGAAAACATTGGTCGAAGTCATAGAGCAATTGAAAAAAGGAAAGAAAGTGGATGAAAAGATTGATGGTGTCTCATTTTTAAGAAATGGAAAATATATAAGAACAAAAGAAAGAGAATTTTTAGATGTCAAGGAGTTGCCTTGGCCGGCGTTTGACTTGGTGCCTATGGAAAAATACAAGTACTATGGTATCATGGGTGGAAGAGGGTGTCCATATAATTGCAATTTCTGCGGATCTCCTAGTTTTTGGAAGAGAAAGTTGCGTTTAAGAGAAAGCAAAGATGTGGTGGATGAAATAGAGTTCTTAGTAAAGAAATATGGAAGAAAAGTAGTCCACATGAAAGATGATGTGTTCACTGCTCATAAAATCTGGGCTGGAGAAATCTGCGACGATTTGATCAAAAGAAATCTCAGCATAGAATGGGAATGTTTGACTCGTGTGAACTTGGTTGATGAAGGTATTTTAGCTAAGATGAAAGCTTCTGGTTGCCGTCTTATTGAATATGGTATTGAAAGCGGCAGCGAGGCATTAATGTCCTCTATTAACAAAGCAATCAGCAAAGACATGGCTAGAAAAGCCATTGAAGCTACAAGAAAGCAGGGCATTGGCTATGGAACATTCTTCATGATAGGCCATCCTGGTGAAACACCGCAGTCTTTAGAAGAAACATTCAAGTTCGCATGGGAATTGCGGGGAAATGCAGTCACGTTCACGCTGACAGATGCTATTCCAGGTACTGCTCTCTACGAATTGGCAAAGCAGAATGGATATCTGCCGAAGAATTTCTCATGGGATAAGAATATCTTAAATCTCAGTGGCTATGCTGTGCCTCGATTTGTGCAGCCGCAGCTCCCTGAAGAAAAGATGTTGGAATACTCGCAAAAATTCAAGATGAGGTTCGCGCTCTATAAGTTATTTGATATGAGGTCAAAAGAAGATTTCAAATATGTGTTTACTAATGAATACACTCCTTTTGATTTTTCATGGAAGACAGGAAAAGATATTAAGTTATTTATGGCAGAAACTATGGGAGCAATAAAACATAAGTCAGGATTCACGCAGAAAGTAAAGGGGTTGATTTTATTGCCTTTCTTTTGTACTCGTATTGGAAAAGTGCATGCAGTACAGGCGTATAGGAAGCTAAGTAATATCATACTTGCTAAGGGCAGAATATCTCAAGAAATGAACTTAGCAGATTAAAGGAATTCTAAGA
>DATDXZ010000063.1:0-29139 GCA_035289145.1 Candidatus Nanoarchaeia archaeon | reverse complement strand
AGAGTTTTGAATAGAGCGCTCGTGGGCGTGAACAAAGTATTGCTCGCAGGTTTTGAAGGGTATAAACAAATGAAAGCTTAGTCTAATCGTTCCAACGCGATTTCCGCAGATTCTGCAATTTCTGGTCGTGGATCTTTGAGATACTGTTTAATAAAAGGAATAAAATTAACATATCATGTATAACAAGGACTGCAAGCAGTTACAGTTATACCAAGAACAAGATGGATTGGTTGTCACATAGAGATGATCTCAAGAACGTAGTCAATGGCTTGGTGCATAGATTGCTGTAAGATATGAGTGAAGTCGTTCTAAAGTAATATGTGATTATGTAGAATTTCTAAGAAGTAATCTTTGATGATTAACAGAGAACTTTGAATAAGTCATGTTTTCGCGAAATAGCCTTTCAAAACCATCAAATTCTGACCTTCTAGCATATTACATTTTGAAGATACCTACTTTTGCAAACTTCTCAACAATACCTCAAAAAAACCATAAACTATTTAAATACGTAAAAATACATAATATACATAACTATGTGGAGAGTGGCGAACAATGACCAATATGACCTTAGCAGTGCCAGAAGATCTGCAGCATATCATACAAAAGCATAAGGAGATTAAATGGAGTGAAGTAGCGAGGCAAGCGATGTGGGAAAAAGCAAGAAAATTAGAGCTCATGGACAAACTGTTGGCAGATAGTGAATTAACAGAGCAGGATGCAGAAGAAATAGGTCATAAAATAAAGCATGGAATGGCAAAAAGACACGGTCTTGTCAAGTGAAAATTGTCGTAGATACAAATAGGATTATAGCTGCCTTAGTAAAAGATGGCACTTCAAGAGAGATACTCTTTGATGAATATTTCGAGTTCATAACACCGGATTATACACTAATAGAAATAGAAGAGCATAAGGACGAATTGTTAAAGAGAATCAAAGTAACGGAAAAAGAATTTGAGATATTACGTGTGTTTATTTTTGAGTATATAGAAATTCTGCCTCGTGAGGAATATCAAGATTATATCGAGGAATGTAAAAATGACATAAGTGATGTAGATGATGCACTGCATCTTGCTGCATGTCTTGCTAGTAAAGCAGAAGGCATATGGGCTCATGATCCTCATTTCAAAGAACAACAAAAAGTAAAAATATTCACTAATATAGACATGTTAAGAATGTCAGGAAAATCAAGATCAATGTAATAAAATAGCTTATTGTAAACGTTCCAACGCGATTTCCGCAGATTCTGCAATTTCTGGTCGTGGATCTTTGAGATACTGTTTAATAAAAGGAATAAACTTTGCATCGCCTAAAGTTGCTAAGGCAAGCAACGCTTCATGCACTACAAAAATATTTTTGTCTGTCTGAATAGCCTGCAGGAGATAAGAACTAGCTTTGTCAGGATATCCAGTTTCTCCCAGAGAAAAGGCGCATTCATGTCTGACTATAGGGCTGGGATCAGTCAATAACGCTTTTCCCAAGGCGTCTACCGCCGCGTCATCAGCGTTGTTTTCTAATTGGAACGCCGCTTGAATTCTGTCTTCTTTTCTAGCTTTGAGATTCAAGATGGTGTGTTTATAGTTCTGAGTCATGAGAAAGAAGTCAAAAAGATGATTTTTATAGATTGCTATTGCAGGAGAATAAGGAATGAAAGAAGAAGAAAAAGAAAGAAAAAATGTTAGCCTGATTTATTTGTTTTGACTAGAGTTTAGAAACTCCATAACCAGGGTTTCAGTGAGAGGTTGAGGTGCAACGCCACTGATAACATAGTCGCTTGGTTGCGTGCCCGGAGCAGTATAAAATGTTACATGTTCTTTAGGAATTCCTCGAAGATAACCTATGTTTGAACATTCTATTCCTCGAGTCGCTACTGCTTGGTCTATCTTTCCATCGCCTTCTAAATCAAAAAGAAAGAGAGATCGAGGTTCGCTGCCAGATCCTGCGTATCTAGTAAGAGTAAAGCGTTCTGCAGCGTTCGGTCGTACAATCCAAACATGATCAGTGTCATTGCCGCATGCAGTTACTAATCCTAAAAGTCCTGCTAAAGCTACACGTTTGATACCTGTTAAAGTTTTTCTAAACTTGCTCTTTTTCTTGTGTTCTGTCATAGTCTTCTCTTAAGGAAGTTTATAGAATAGTTATTACTTATTTTGAATCTCAATAGTTTGCGGAGTTGAAATTGAAGTATCACTTTCATCAGATGTTAAAGCATAGACTCCAGCAGTAGCTGCAATTGAACCTGTTAACAATAAAGCAGCTAAGGTTTTCTTAGAACGAGGTCTTAATTCTGACACAAATTCTCCAACACGTCTTGATTTGTTAGCTAAATAATGAAGCGTAGGTTTTAATCTATTACGATTTTCCAACGTTTCAGCAAGACTGTCAAAAGAATGAGATATCCTATGATTCGGTCTAATGCCAGTTAACTCTCCTGCAGCATCTACTGCGTACCCTAGTACTGGTCCAAGAGGTACAGATACTGCTGCACCAATAAGTGATCCAATAGCTGCCTGTTTTGAATCAGCACCCATCCATAAATAAAGGGGGAAACAAGCTACACCGTTAAAAGCTGCTGTATAAATAGCATCGTGAACAGCTTGTATGCGTTCTTTAGATTTATCAGTTATCTGTAAAACTCTTTTTGATAAGTCTCTACCTTTTGAGTAAAGCCATGCAATTCCTGCGTAACCTAATCCAGCAGCAGTTAATCTAGACCCCAATGAGATATCATCAGTCATTTTAGCAAGACCAACTTCAAGAGCCGCATAAGGAGGAGTTGCAACCGCGTTTAACGCAGTTGTATTTACTAAATGAAGCGGAATTTCCTCTCTAGCCTTCGTATATAATTGTGAAAAAGTAATCTGCTGAGAGCTAAGAGCATAACTATCTGAAGTTGATTTTTCTACCCTAGATCTTTTTATTTTACCCATAGAAAATAGAGGTTAAACCACTATATAAATCTTCCTATTTGTAGCTACTACAGAGTAACATCAAATCTTCATAACAATCTTGGCGTCTTTGAAAACACGAATAGTGCCCGTAGAAGAGACCACAACAGCTACACTGTCAGTATGTTTGGTAATGGCTGCGCAGTTCAAGTGCTTCGTGCCCAGTCCTGGAAGTTCAATGCCATCGGTCGGGACGTCTAAATACGCACAGCTAGTGATAATGCTGCCGTCAGTATCAAGAATATAGACTCCATCTAATTGAGCAAACTCTTTGACAGTTTCACGTATAGTGGGATCAGAAATCTTGATTTTGCTTTCCATATGGCCTAAGAAAGGGTTTAAAACCAGCTGTTTCACATACTTCAGGATATCAGCCTTGTTGCCAATAATAAAAGCAGTGCCAATCTTTTTGCCTTCTCGTCCCTCAGTAGCAATCTCTGTTGCGATGTCAATAACAGCTTCAAGAATTTCTGGTTGAATATTGTCAGAAAGACGATGACGAGAGATATTTACCAGGACATGATCAATGTCAAAGACAAAGCTCACGCCTTTGTAGCCTATCCCTAAACTTTCATCAACTACGCACAAGACTTTATCGCCTTTGTCAATAAGTTTCTTGGCAATGCCTTGAGATAAAAGCTCTTTTAAAGTGCGTAATGAGCCATGAGGCATTTTTTTGATTTCTGTAGGGAATTGTTCTCGATCATAACCTATGTCAGATCTGACAAAGATGTTGACCTCAATCTGCAAGTAACGATCTTCTGTTGAAATGTCATTATCAGTTTTTCTTTGGGTGATATACATGAGCTTGGTAGCTCGTAGATTTGTAAAAAA
This sequence comes from Candidatus Nanoarchaeia archaeon, assembly GCA_035289145.1. GTDB lineage: Archaea > Nanobdellota > Nanobdellia > SCGC-AAA011-G17 > UBA489 > JACOVP01. Next base: position 25,360 of record DATDXZ010000063.1, on the reverse strand, counting down.
CTCCAGAGTAGAGGGTTCAACAAACGTCGCTATGTCTTCCATAGACGCAAAAAACACTTATCATATAAAAGCGTTTTTATTTTTTGTTAAAATCTAAGCTCAATCCACTCAATATTTCTGTTCTGGACATGGTCTTTCACTTGTTTTTGTTTCTGATTCAGTTGATTTTAAGTATCTGAGCTTCGACAACTAAAAGGATGTCAGCAAGGAGAGATATTGTCATTTAGAAACTGTCAAAAAATAACAGCAAGAAGAAAGAGAAAAGCTTATATAGGAATTGTATTTTATATAATACAAATATGATACAATTTGTTCGATGGAAAAAAACATGTACTATAAACAAATAGTTGTTAATTGGAAGGAATTTCAAATTCCAGATCATTTGCCTAGATTGAACGATATAGACCTGAATATAGACTTTATTGTGACCATTACTGGTCCTCGAAGAGCAGGAAAGACTTATTTTTGTTTCCAGCTTATGCAGAAACTTCTGGGGCAGGGAGTTCCTAGAGAAAATATGTTCTATATCAATTTTGAAGACAATAGGCTTCTTGGTGCAAGTGCTGATGATTTAGAGAAGATTCTTGAATATTTTCTAGAGTTGTCTGAAATTAGCAAAAAGCAGAAGATGTATTTTTTCTTAGATGAGATACAGACAGTCGAGAATTGGGATGCGTGGGTTAGGAAGATATATGATACCAGAAAAGATATACAACTCATCGTGACTGGTTCCAGTTCAAAATTATTAAGCAGAGAAATATCTACCAAATTAAGAGGGCGTATGATAAATAGGGAAATAATGCCTTTAAGTTTTAAGGAAATGCTTCTATGGAATAAAGTGTCCTATAATCTAAAAACAATAGCTTACAGCAAAGAAAAAATAGCTGTAAAAAAAGTATTTTCTAAATATCTGGTAGATGGAGGATATCCTGCCATACTAATAAATAAAAGTATTCCCAAGGAAACAATTCTACAGGGATATTATGATTCTATGATCCTCAAAGATATAGTAGAAAGACATAACATTGAAGATGTAAAAAAACTAAAATCTCTCGCGCAATTGTTATTTCAGTCAGTATCTAGTGAAATGTCTTATACTAAACTAGCAAACAAACTCCTGTTCATTGGATTTAAGACCAGCAAAAGCACAATAATAGAGCATATAGCCTATTTTGAAGACGCTTATCTGTTCTTCCAGAATATGAAATATGAATATGCGGTAGCAAAGCAGATTGGTTCTATAAAAAAAGTATACTGCATAGACAATGGGTTGCTCAACTCTATAAGCTTCAAATTCTCTGAAGATACTGGAAAACTTTTGGAAAATGCTGTATTTTTAGAGCTAAGAAGAAAAAACAAGCAAGTCTATTATCATAGGGGAAAATATGAGTGTGATTTCATAATAGTAGCAAAGAATAAAGTAGAATCTGTTATACAAGTAACTGCAAAGCTCAGTGAAGAAAATGAAGAAAGAGAAGTAAGAGGTTTACTAGAGGCGCTTGATGCCTATAAGCTCAATGAAGGAACAATACTAACAGAGGATCAAGAAGAAATAAGAACTATAAATAAGAAAAAGATATATATAACGCCTATATGGAAATGGTTGATTAGTGCTTAAAATAAGTTCCTTGCCTTAAAATCGCAGTTCTATCCACTCAACTTGTTTCCCTTCTATCAATTTTTTGACTTGTTTTTGTTTCTGGTTCAGCTGGCTTTTCCCAGTCTTGATCTCTATAAACTTAATCCCATCATCGTCAAAGCTGATCCCATCAATAGGCATGCCAATGAAAACAAAATTCTCCCGTTGCGCTACCTTGTTAAAGTCCTCCATGAAAGGCACAAATTGTTCCCAATGTTGTCCATGTTTGACATTCGAGCTGCGATAAGTAAACTCTAAACTATGATATTGCTGGTAAAGCTTCTGGTAGCGGAAAAAATAGAAGAGAAAAAGAGCTAAGGAGATAAAAATGAGAAGAATAAACAAAGTTTGCATGAAGGAAAGAGAAGCAGGTAGTCTTTAAAGCTTTTTGAGAGCTATTGATACTATTACTGAATAATAACATTTATTAAGAGAAACTGCTTAGAAAAATAAATGCGTAATACCAACAAATGGATCCTATCTCTGGCAGGTGTGACACTTTTAGGAGCTGCTGCACTGATGCATACTAGAGAAGAATCTCCTCCATATATAAATCAGCCATCGAGTGATCCGCAAAGAACGCAACAAATAACAACAGAAGCCCAGCAAGAAGAAGAAAATGGAACAACCAGGATAAGAGTTAGTGAAGAACCAAAGGCACAGGAAGATCTCAGAGAAAAATATGAGAGATTCATATTAAATGGACAAGTAATACAAGAGCAAAAACCGCTAAGCAACGTCGATATTGAAGCGAGAGTAGCAAGTATTGTGGGAAACACGCAGAAAGCCTGGAGAACAGAAACAGATCAGCAAGGTAGATTCTCAATAAGAGTGCCTGCATTGACTTCGTATGATATTGAAGCGCGGTTTACTACGCCTTATGGAAAAGAGAAAAGAAGAGAAGTGACGCATGCGCCAAGCGACAATATTCTCATTGCTTTCAACGATAGTCCAGATGTAAGATTAAAGGTAAATGACAATATTAGAAGAGCAGTGCTACAGACGACCGGCCAGAAAACGCTGGAAGGATTAGTGCAGGGGAATGAAGCAGTGTTCGAAGATGTTCCAGAAGGAACGATCTACAACGCTTTTATCGCAACAATAAACAGAGCAGTTATTCAAGATCAGATTCCAGTATTTGACAAAGATGTAGAGCGAACATACAGTGCTCCACAGGCAGTATTTGGTCAGATACAAGCAAGAGACACAGGAGAAAAGTCTGGAATTGCTGGAGCTGTAGTAACATTAACATTGCCCAACATCGATCAAAAAATATTTGCTGAAAAAGTAACTACAGATCAGAATGGCATATGGCAAGGATGGCTGACACCAACAAAATATAGCATTGAAGCGAATGCGGAAGGTTACATCAGAAAAGAAATAAATAGCGCAGAATTAGACGCTGAAGAAAAATTAATAATATGGCTTAAACAAGGAGCAGCATTGAGAGGAAAAGTCATCGATCAAGAGAGTAAACATATCGCTGGTGCTGAAGTCTATCTTCTGGAACCTTTAGGTTTGTCTCCTTTTGGAGGCTTAGCTCCAGGAATGACCAATAATAAAGGAGAGTTTGAGATAAAAGGCATTGATCCAAATCGCCCTCCGCTCTGGGAGCCAGGGCTGCAATTCTATGTTCCTGTTGCTGTAAAAAAAGGATATATGCAGCCAGTTTTGGAAGCGATAGTGCTTGAGAATATTGGGGAAGAAAATACACAGAATAAAATTACTCTGAGGATAGTAAAAACAATCGACAAAATAGAAGGAAGAGTAGTGGATAGAAACAATAATCCAGCGCGATCATTATTAGAAATCTCATTAATGAATCTGCTGGGAAGTAACAATGTCTCCAATGCGCCTTTTTGGCAAAGGTATAGTATAGAAACAACCCCGGATGGTTCGTTCATAGTTCCAGACATAGCGCCAGGAAGATATATGATCACTGCATTCCCTGGAAGAGACGCAGAAAGAAGTATGCAAACAAGACAAGAGATAAATGTTCCAACTGATAATCCTGTGCAGATTATGCTCGAAGAAGGTATTTCTTTAGAAGGTAGAGTATTGCAGTACAATGGAGAAGCTGCTAAAGACGTCAACTTGAGATTGACTAAAAGAGATAGTACTTGGGAAACATATACAAGAACAGATGATCGAGGAAATTTTGCTGTTGTGGCGCCAAATGGACCAGTAAACTATTTTGCGTGGTGGAAAAATGAAAGCAGAGAAGGAGTTCTTGAAGAGCAGAGAGGATATCTAGATGCAAGTGCAGGACAGCAAAGAATTATGTTAAGAGAAAGTAAATATCTAACAGTACAAGTGGCAGATGCTGCGAGCAGACAACCAGTTCCAGTATATAGCGCGACATTTATTGAAACTGAAGGACCAAAAAGAGTAACTATAAGGAATGGTTTTGATCAGCAAGGAATACTATATTTTCCATTGCAAGATCCTTTCTTTCCTTTAAGAGTGGTGGTGCAGGCTCCAGGATATACTCCCTCTGACAGAAGAGAAATAACTAAAGGAAGAGATCAAACAATTTCTATAGAAATGAAAAAGAAGGAATAAAAAAGAAAAAAAGTTATTCTAGAGCAGTAGCTGCTTTTTTCTCGCAGGTGTAAGTGCAGGTGCACCATTTTCCAGTCCTAGAAGCGCTGTTAGTGCAGGCGTCAGAGTTGACTGTGCAAATGCCTACTTTTGCAGTTTCTCCTACTGCGCAAAGTGTTCCTGCTGGTAACGCATTAAATGCAGTTTTACAGCCTTCTTCTTCATAAGCTCCTGCTGGAGTAGGTGAAACATTGCAAACAGCTTGTTTTTTGTCTGCTGGAGTATCAGCATGCGCCTGAATAGATTCAAATAGAAAAAAACTGATCATTGTTACCACGACAATAAAGAGTAGAGAATATTGTTGCATAGTTATTCACCTTGTCGTGGTGATGGAAGATCTTGGCATCTGTAATAACAGCTGCACCAAACACCTTGTTGACCACTTGAGCTCACGCATGAATCTGCGCTGGGCATATCACAACCAATTAAGATAGTGGTTTGATCCAAGCGGCACAAAATTCCTTGAGGCTGCATTGGCGTAAACGCAGTTACACATCCTGCAGGATTTGATGTCCCATCAGAGTTTCTAGCTACATTACAAACAGCCTGGCAATAACCCTTGTCACTTTTCTCACACATGGGTGCTTGAGGTGGAACAAGTGTGCGGATCGGGTCCTGTATTGCAGTCGTTGTTGTTTGTCCAAAAATAGAAAAGGCAAGCATAAAAACAAAAAAAGTCAATAAGATTTTTCCTAAAAATGCATTCATAATCTCTCCTCCATAAATTGATAAAATAAGAGGGTTGAATAAATATTTAAAGATGGTGGGTAAAATTAACTCTAGTGTAAGGACAAAAAGAAATCAAAATGTTATTTTCTAGATCTAGTCTAGCGGGAGAGAGGGATGAAATCTGCAGGTCCTCGCAGACTATCCAAGGAAGTTAGATGCTCGCGTGGGCTTCTGTCGCGCCATAGACCCTCATGATATACTGCTGAGAGGATTAATGGAGTTATGCCTGTTGCTTCTCCGAAGACCATGACTTGATCCTCTAAGCTGACTTTTCCCCAGGAGCGCGCCTCGCTTAGAGTTGAGCTGGAGCAGGCGCCGTCTCGCGGATCTGCGACAGTAATCTGAATAGCATACTTATGTAAAGGAACCTCATCTTTATGTCCATGCAGACCATATCCCATGCGGTCGAGAAGAGAAAAATTGCTCCTTGATTTCCTCAATTCTGCAAGAATTCCTTGCGCAACAATGACTGTGTCTTGAGCATGATTTTTAGGAAGTCCGCCGCCTATCATAAAGAGTCCAGTTGCAGGTGAAGCAAGTTTTATTTTTGCTAGGTCTGTATATTCAGGAGTTGTGTCTACAGTTACTTGAAGTCTATCTTGTGCTCCAGCTTGTAAATGTCTTTCAATTTGATGATATGGAGATCCCATGCCGAATGCTGAGTCTGTAAGACCTATGGAAAAGAGAGGAACATTATGTTCATAACATCTTTGAAGAAGTGACCCTTCTTTTTTTGCGGCTGACTCTTTCTCAGAGAGTCTTTCACCAAGCTTGCTCAAGAGTTGCCAAGGAGCATAGGTTCCTGATGGAAGAGAGTCTAAGAAACGCTTGCAAAACGCATCCACTTGCTGCAGCTCATCCTCTTGTATAAAAGTGTCATAAATGCGGTCAATGCCTAACTTTCCCAATTGATTATCGCTGACTGGTATTCCTGTTCCTCTATAATGGCGAAATCCTAGCGCTTCAAAAAGATCCATATCAATAGCAGAGGCGCCAGTCGTTATGACAGCATCAACCATATTATTCCTGACTAAAATTGGCCAAACATGCATAAGACCTTGAGCGCTCGAGCTTCCTGCTAGAGTAAGAATAATAGTGCATCCAGGGTCTGTAAGCATTTTGTTGTAAGTATCTGCTGCTGCTGCAATGTCTCCAGCTGAGCCTCGTGCTCGTCTATATTGGTCAATAAGAGGGCGAGAATCAAACGCTGTTATGTCCACATGTTCAATAGGTTGTCCCAGAACATCTTTAGACGTGAGTCGTCGTTGAGCCATACAAAAATTCCTACATCCCATTTATTTAAAGATATAGGTGCTAAAAAAAGAAGATTGCAAAAGAAAGGTTCAAAACTAAAGGTGGTAAACTAGAGCGAGTAAAGAAAGATTTTTAAAGCGTCCAAGTACTAAATAACTAGGTAGGAAGCGAGTCTCTATCGGTTCGCAAGAACTGAGGAAAGTCCGCCCACCGGTATACTTTATGTATACGACAGGAGACCACTGCTTTAACCAGCAGTTCAGGAAACTGAAGGTCTATGCACAGAAATGACACGGCCGCTGCGTAGTCATGATGTCGCAAGGATGCAAAGCCTTGGCTTCGTAAAAAACATCGAAGTTTGAATGTGTCCGCGAGGATGCAGAGATAACCGACGGAACAAGTGCGCATCGGAAACGATGAAACAGCAAGACAGGGTTGGTGTAAGTTTCGTAAGAAACGCTTAGTCGAATGAGACATTGTTCGTCCGGCTTCTCGTAAGGGAAGTACAGAAACCATATGTTTTTGTTTCGGGAACAGACAAAAGGCGGCTTAACGCTCCCTACATATCCTATTCACAATGGCACAAGACAACAGAATTTCATTACCATCATCTGGTGGAGGATTAATGCGCTACAGCGAAGAAACAGGCAGTCGCATAAAGATGTCTCCAATGACAGTCATGGTTATTATCGCAGTAATTATAGTTATCGCGATTGCCATCAATGTATTTTAGTCAAATGCTTTCTAGATATTATTTATTGCCCGCATGCATAGTCTTTAAACAGGGTATCGTAGGAAGTAGTTTTTTGATATCGAGATGCAGTTTCTAACATTCTGTCTACTGCTACTCCAAGTGGAAAGTCCATGCTCATTTGTGCAACAACACTGCTTAACTTGGGCTTATTAAATTCAGATCCTTGGCTAACAAAGACTGGATGTTGAGTAATAAGTTGTCCATCTGTATTAAAGACAAGGAGTCTAACAAGATCTGAGTACATTACTGAGACTACTGTGTTGTTAGATTTATCATTTCCTAGGTAGCGTACGCAGTCGTCAGCAGTTGGGAATTTGAAGCGGAATTGGCAGTACAAAACACAGAAGCTGGCTATAAGTTTGTTGTTGAGTTGAAAGATGCATTTGATATAATCAAAGAAGTAATAGTTATACCAATATTTGAAGATGCAAAATACCAGTTTTTATGAACAAATCAGAAGCTTTCTAATACTTTCATATCAGGACTTAAGAGAGTGACTTTGTCTTCTGGAAAACGCAGTCCTCTATAAACGCGTTGCAAAAATTCTCTTCGTGCTTTATCAAAATAGAAGTCCATAAAGTGTTCAGGTCTGCTGAGCTTCAAGACTTTCCAAAATAAAGAATGCATGCTGGGATAAGGATATTTAGTAAAGACTATGCTTCTGCACATGTCTCCTGGAAAGTCTACACCTCGTGAGCAGCGAGTAGAATATAAAATAGGTATTTTGCCCTCTTTAAACATCTGCAGTAATTCTCCTTGTTTGTATTTTTCCTGTTGCTCTTCTAGTTTCTCGCGGCTTTGGATAGAAGTTAAGTTGTACTGTTGTTTTTCCTCTTCGCTAGGGAGATCAGCATAGCTATTCACATGCACAAGAACAGGTTTTTCTGCTACTTCTAAACATTTTGCTAGGGCTTTCAAATAATCTTCTTTAGTCAATCTGCCGTCTTCAAATTCTTTGTATCGAAAGTTTCTCTCCAGTCGTGTAAAAGTTTTCTTCGCTGTGCCCATGTCCTTAGTTTCTGCCGTGATAGTCTTGAACTCAGTAATGCCAAAAACTGTTTCCAAAACTTTTCTGCTATGCAGAGTCCCGCTCATGAGCACAAATACTTTGTTTTTCTCCAAGAACTCTTTGAACTTCTTTTCTAGATTCACATTGACCAGTAAGATGCCTCTATAATTTTTTCTGTCGTGATAATAGGTATAATAGGTGTCTTCTTGGAGGTGTTCAAAATATTTCGCAATCATGATATATGGCTCTAATTCCTCATATTCCAGGATCTTGTCATGTTGCAGTAGAGTATTCAAAAGTTCCCATGCCTGTGAGTTCTTGAAGGAAAAAACTTTTTCTTGTTGCAAAAAAGAGTCAAAGGTAGTTGACCTCAGGAATTTTTGAGCTTGATCGCTGATATCCAATAATGCTTCTTTGGTCTCTTCGTCCTTGCATTGTTGAATAAGCGAATTAAGCTTTGTAGAGAGAATGTCTAGGTTAAATCTCTTCTCGTTGCTGAAGTTATCCAAGAATTCATCGCATTCATCAATAATTTCAACAGCAGTGACAGGTTTTCTGTCCATCGTGACTTCTATTTCGTATTTTTTGCTGTTAAAAACTAGCACGTCAGCGGTGATATAGCTCATGAATTGCGCATAATAGGTGCAGCCAGGTTTTCTTCTGAAGTAGGCGAATTGTCTGTTCCTGAGTCCCTCATAATCTACTTGTTGTGCGTCTTTCAATCCATAGTCATTGCCAAACCAGTCTTTGTTGATGACAGGGCTCCAAAAAGGGCAGGCAGCTGCTACAGAAACTCTTCGGATATCGTCAATATTTTTAAAGTTCTCGACATCTACCATGGGATTTTCTTCTAGATATTTATCCAAAAGTTGTAAGTTTTCTTTTTTGATCTCAACAGTGCAGGGCAGAAGATGATGATCAGCAGTATGTTGCGAATCATAGAGGCATTGATGATTATTTCTGCCTGTTAAAATTGTAATCTTAAGTTTTTCTCCAGTGTCTTTTTGCAGATACATCTTATTAGTGTAATCTTCTTCATATTGCTTCTGTAGATATTTCACAGGAACAACAACTGATGCTTTTCCTAGTCGTCTTGCCAATTCCAATCCGATCAGGCTTTTTCCGCTGCCACATTTGCCATGCACAAAGATAATCTTATGGCCTTCTTTAATCGCTTGCTCAATCTCATCAACCACGCTTTCCTGGGTTTTTTTATTAGAGTATACTAAAGGAGGCAACAGTGCCTTGTCAGAAGAATAAACGCCCCAGCTCATGAGAGAGTTTGTGAAAAGAACCTATTTAAAGATTATGAGGGAAGTTAAGAAGTAGTATCTTGAGGGAACTGAGGTTGAGAACTGGATTGTAGTTGTGGATCTAAGAGGCGATATGCTTTTCTAAGCTTAACATACTCTAGTGCAAAAGTGCCAGCAGCAAATGCTCCCAAGGCGACACTGGCAATAGGACTATAAAGAGATCCAAAGAAGGATAATCCACTAATTGATATTAATGCGACGGCTGGGAGCTCAGAAAGTTCTTCCTCCATAGAACGTTTGCGTAGTGCAAGAGAAGAAGCTCGTCGCAGAGAATCTTCAAGTGATGAATTCATGCAAAAAGAGGTATATGCGAACTATAAAAAGATTTGTATAATGTAGAAGAATGTTGGAAAGCACAGTGATAAAAGCTTAGAAGAAAATAATTTTTTCAGAAGATGATGAGTTTAGAAAAACTAGCAAGAGAAAGATAACAAGAAAGATTTTTATAGGGAGAAGAAAGCTGCTACAAGATGTTTCCAGGCATGAATCCCAAAATGGTAAAGGAAGCCATGAAAAAAATGGGAATTAAGCAAGAAGAAATAGAGGCAACTGAAGTTATTATCAAAACACCAACTAAAGACTTAGTAATTCGTAATCCTCAAGTATCAAAAGTAATTGCTATGGGTCAAGAAACATTGCAAATTAGTGGTACCATTGAAGAAGTAGAAGCACAGAAATTCTCAGAAGAAGATGTAGATACAGTAGCAGAGCAAGCCAAAGTCTCAAAAGACAAAGCACGCGCAGCTTTGGAAAAATCTAATGGCGATCTAGCTGAAGCAATCCTTAGTCTTCAGCAGATTTCCAAACAAAATTAAAATAATCACGATACATGGTCGCTAATTTATGACTTTTTACTTTTATAGAAATAATTTTTTCATTTTCAGGAATATGGGTAATCACTGTGTCTTTAAAGAGAGTAATGCCCACAGGAATAACAGTTTGAGTGTACCTAATCTCTTGAAATTTTTGTAAGAACTGCTTTCCATAAATATCTAATAAAGCGTTTTTCATCGATAAAGAAGCAATTAGTCGTAACTTTACCCCTTTTCTTTTTAATTTTTGATTATGCTGCATGAATAATAATTTAATGGCTGGAGACTCTGTCGTTTTTTGTTCATAGGCAAAAGCTTCATAATAATCCCCTCTCTTACTTTGTTTAAGGATGCTTCTAAAGATCATTTGAAATCCTCTAAATCCTTCAAATACTTCAGCAGTTGTTTGTTCTTCCGAAGAGCGTTTATACTGACGCAGTGTCTTAACAATATGTTGTATCTCCTTCTTTTGAAGATCTAATTGCTTTTGTTTTTCATCTAATATTTCCGGGATCACTTCAGGATCAACTGCGCTAAAATGTTTTCTATTTCCCTTTAAAATATAGGTTGCGAAGCCCTTTTTGACCAAAGAGTTGAGACAATAGTAGACAGTGGAGCTCTGTAATTGAGATTCTTTCGCAATAGGGCTATTAGTGACTGTGCCTAATTTTAGCAACGCGAGATAAACAGAGATTTCACCATCAGTAAGTCCGAGGTTCTGTAATGCTTCTTTCATTCAATAGTTACTGTTGAATAATAATTTATAAGCATTTCTGTAGACGTTTATTAGAAGAAAATGGTAAAGATATACAAAATAGGAATTGGAATAATCACGGTTCTAATAGTAATAATAATAGCCATAACACTCAACAAATCAAATGAAGTTGAAGAAGAAACTATTTCTATAGGTGGGGTCTTTCATCTTTCTGGAGAAGGAGCTTTTTGGGGCACTGGAGAATTAAATGGTGCAAATCTAGCGCTTGAAGAAATTAATAGTCAAGGAGGAATTAATGGAAAGAAACTAGTCTTAATCGTAGAGGATTCAGAAACAAATTTTGTAAAGACGGTTAATGCAATTCAAAAGCTAGTCAATACAGATAATTTGCAAGTGATTATTGGTCCAACATGGTTTGCGCAAGCAGCTAGCCCTCTTGCAGAGCAGTTAAAAGTTTTAATGATCTCCCCATCAGGAGGAGTTATTTTAGAACCAAGCAAATATTTTTTTAGTTTATGGCCGACAGAAAAACAAGAAGTCCTGCCTATTATTAAACATATGAAGGAACATAATGTAAAAAAAGTAGTAGTTATTTACAGTTTAAATGATTGGTCAGAGTCAGTCAAAAATAATTTTTTAGAAGAAGCTAGAAAAAACGGTATCTCTATTGGGGAGAGTTTTCCCACAGATCCAGATGAAGACGATTTTAGAACCATTATAACCAAAATAAAGAAGACAAATAGTGATGCGATTTTTGCCCCCTTCGCATTCTATCCAAGCCAGGGAGCATTTAATAAACAAGCTAAGGAATTTGAGTTAAACCTACAAATATATTCCCCATCAGGCACAGAAAATCCTATGCTTTTAAAAGCATTTCCTGGAATTGAAGGAACTATCTACGGATATCCGCAAATAGATGAGCAAGAAGCAGAATTTAGAAAAAAATATACTGCAAAGTTTAGCATAGAAGCATCACCTCCTGCATCTTATGGGTATGATGCATTACAATTAATCGCCAGCGCCTTAAGAGAAGGTAAAACTACTCCTGAAGAAATAGCCCAGTATCTTTCGTCCATAAAAGAATATGATGGAATTTCAAATACTATTTCTTTCGATAGTAAGGGACGGGTTACGGACAAGGGATATGTTCCTAAAACTGTAGAAAATGGGAAATTTATTAGAATAACAGAATAAAACTTCTAGAAAATTTAGTGGTTATTTAGCTCAGACGATTCTCGACCTGCGAGAGTAAAGGAGCCCATTTAGAATTCCATTTGTATTCTAAGCTCAAGAAGGCTGTTGAGATAACGTCGAATAAATCTGAAGTGATGAAGAAGCTCCTGTTCTGAAAATGTCGCTTTCTTAATGAATTTTGCAATGCTCGTATAAATTTTTTCATCTAATTTTGCAAGAGTATGTACTTTATTGTTGCTAAATTTGTAATAAACATCTACATAAAGGTCAATAGCTTGAGCTATCAATTCTGTAATCCATAAAACATTTTTATAATTATTTTTAGGAAGGTCAAAAAGTAAATGATTAGTTATATTTTTATATTCATCGCCAACAAGCTCAATAAATTGAAGAATCCCTATAACTGGCGTAGTATGTTGTGGCTGTGTCACTCTATATTTGTTAGTAACACGCACGCAGTAGTCGTGGAATTTGTCAAGATTAATATCAGTATCCCATATAGTCTCTATTTTTCTACTATCGGTAGTTTTGAGAGCATCAAGAACATTATGTGCCATGGATTGCAAAAGCAAGAATACTCTTCTCAAAGAATTGTCAAATTCTTTCAGTGAAACATCCCCTATAGATTTAATAAGGGTGTAATTGATTCCATGTTCAACAATTTCAAAACCAACAAATCGGTTAGTAAAAAGGCGGACTGCTTCTTCAATAGTTTTAGTTTGATTATATTTCGTGAATCGTGAGTCATATGTCTGCCTTCGATAGTATCGATAGGGATTGGGCAGAGTATGTGTTGGATCATAAGTGATTTTCACTTCATCATAACCTTGGCGATAGATGGCCATATAATATTTCCAGATAGTACTAATAGTCGCGCCAGTAATATCGAAGGTCGCAGTTTTATATTCACTGGAGGGTTATGTTGTAATAATAAGCCTATTCTCTTGTTCAACAACATCAAGTTCCTGACCAGACTTCAAGTTATTCAATTTAACCCACTGGCTAGGCAAAGTAATAGTATGAGTATTATGCCCTTGTTTGACTATTCTTCGTTTCATGGTGTGACCTTTTGAAAATAGCATGCTTAAAGTTCAAAAAGGAAGAGTATATATTTAAATAGTTTTTCACTAGTGAGTATAGTGTTAGTCAAGAACAATAAGGTAAAGTAACTTATAATGTTGGTTCTAAGATGTTTTTTACAGAAGAGTAAAGTATGTCGGAGGTACTAGCAATGACAGAGAAAAACAGGATGAAATCATGGATGCTGAAGACCGCACTCACGTTGGGTGCATTAGTAGGTTCTGGATGTGACATAAGTCATAGGACTACAAGTAATACGTCTGAGAACAGACCTCCGGTGATACAAATGATTCCAAGACAGATAGTAAATGAGGGAGATCCTTTGAGTCTAGATCTAAGAGCGTACGTCTCTGATCCAGATAGAGATCCTATAACCATTACTAAAGTGGCAGGCGCAGGAGAAATACAAGAAGGTATGTTTACTTATCAAGACAGAAAAGACCTAGACAGAAATAACAATGAATATATGGTACAGATTGAGGTTGCAGACGACAAGGGAGCAAAAACAAGAAGCTCGTTTGCTCTCGAGCAGAGAGACACTTTTTCTAGAAATAGTCCTTCTTTTTTTACACCAAATGGAGTGTGGATGGCATATGCACCTACAAATTTTAATCCAGTAACACATCAATATCCTGATGAGGCAAGCTTGAGAACAGACTTAGAGACCTTAGTGCGCATAAACACACGAGGAATAGTGACATATGGCTCTGAGAATAGTTTAGGGCAAGTACCAAGAATTGCCAAGGAAGTAGGTATACAGAAAGTAGTCATGGGAATCTGGGATCCATTTAATCAGGAAGAATTGAACAATGCTCTGCAGGCGCAAGCATATGTCGACGGATACTGTGTCGGAAATGAAGGGTTAAACAGCAGGTATACTTTTGGAGCTTTAGAAACAGCAATAACTAATCTAAGGGCGCAGACAAACAAGCCTGTGACGACAACAGAAGTCATCGAGAATTACAACAATCCGCAAATGCTAGATATTGGTGACTGGGTGTTCCCGAATGCTCATCCATATTGGCATGGTATCAGAGAGCCTAGTGCAGCAGTGCAATGGACAGTAGAGCAGCACAATAGTTTAGCTGGACAAACGCCCTTGATGGTAGTTTTGAAAGAAGTAGGATTGCCAAGTGAAGGAGAGCAAGGATTAAGTCCAGAAAACCAAAATACTTACTATCGTGAGCTTGAAACTAGATTATTAAATTCTCCCCATACAAAGACAGTTCATTTTGAAGCTTTTGATCAGCCATGGAAGAATAATCCTCCAGTAGAGCCATATTGGGGATTTTTTACATCAGAAAGAACTCCTAAAGCAGTTGCTAGACCACAAGTTTTACATACGTTTGTTCCAAGTTATGGAGGTTTTGATGATTTAAGAGGAAGAGTGGTTAATGTCAGACCGCAGAATTACAGAATTTCAACTTATATCTATGCAGTGGGAAACTGGTGGATGAAGCCAACCTTCGCGAATCCTCTGACACAGATAGCTCCGAACGGTACTTGGGTTACAGATATCACAACAGGAGGGATTGATCAGTTCGGAACACCTATCAATTCTTACCTAGTAGTGCCTACATATGTCCCAGTGCATCCTGTGCTGCCTGTAGTGAATGGGGTCGATGTCCTGCATGGAGTCTCAAGTGAGAGACCAAGATAAAGAAAAGTATTTAAGAAAAACAAGAGCTGAGAATTCAAAATGAGAAAGCTAGTGCAAACAGCAGGATTATATGCACTATTAGGAATAGGTGCATGTAACGAAGAACAAACACAAAAAGAAAAAAACCAGATAGCAATTGAAGAACATCTAACACCCAAGGAAGTAATGCAAAAACATTTTCCATTGCAAGAAGGAAATACATGGACTTATGTTCGTACTGTACAAGAAGGAGCAAAAGTCTTTAATTGTACTGAAGCAACAATTGAAAAAAGCTGGGATAAACCAAAAGGATTAACTTACCTTGTAGTAAGTTTAGGAAATGCAATAAACGAAATGCCTTCTCGTTCTGAAGAGACTTATAGTGTTACGGAAAAAGATAAAGGAATTTTTTGGAAAGTGAATGTCCAAGGAGACAACCCAAGAGATGGGAGATATGAACCAAGAACTGGTAAAACAGAAGAAACTCCAGAAGTAATATGGGGATATGTAGGTGATGGTGCTTGGGAGATTATAAAAGGAGAACATATGGGTGATGAAACAAGAAACCAGATTTGGTCAGTGGTAATAAAGCCCGATATAATTATTTCACCGTCGACAGAAGATAATGAGGCTCCTAATTGGGCTATAGGCGCTAAAATGTGTGATGGAGAGATAACAGTTCCTGCAGGTACGTTCTCCAATTGTCTCATGAACTGTAGAATGGTGTATGGAAAAAATCTTGAAGAGGTATTGTTCAATGGCGCAATTCCAGAATATGTGGGAGATTTTGGGTGTTTCAAGACAGAGTCTTTCTTCGCAAAAAATGTTGGATTAGTAAAAGAAGTGCAATATGATGGGGAAGGAAAAGTAACTTACACCTTAGAGTTAAAGACTTTCAAAGTGAAATAAGAAAGTTCTCGCAAATGTTTATATAGATTAAGCCGCTGCTGAGAAGTATATGGAAAAAGCAATCCTCCTAGTGAATGAAGCCACAAAAGCATTCAAAACTGCAGACCATCTCATCTATGTCACCTTTCCATTATTGAATGATCAAAGATTATTCGCGACAGTCGCAGAAAAGCTCAAAGAAGCGCTGGACAAGGGCATGTGTGCGGTGTTAGAGTTTGATTATCTGTATAAGCGCATTCAGTTTGTTCCTGCTGAATTTCAAACACGGTTAAGTTTGTTTCAGCAATATGCACAAAAAAAATATGGATTCAGTCCCATCTCGTTCAAGTGCATACAAGAAGTCGATGAAATAGTGACCAGGAGAAGAGAAAGCCCCATAGAATTCATTCGAAAAGATCGTCTAGTCATTGCCTCTGGAGATTATCGTCTCAAAACCATAAACTTGGAGAAAATCAAAGAATTAGTGCAAAATACCAAAATGTTTATAAGTAAGGTCAATCAGATAATTCAAACCGGTGATCGACGACTTTTTGAGTGACCCGAAAGAAGAGTTAAAGCGGGCAGACCATTCTATTTATGTTACGTTAAAGTATACAAGGACAACTGATATCATTAAGAATACTATTAAAAGATTAATTTCTGCATTCGAATTGGCTACACACAGAACATTGATTACCTTGCAAAAGCACAAAAAGATTTCTGAAGTGCCTCCTACTTCGAGAAAGCAAGCGGAAGAGATGCTCAAGACACTGCCAAAGCTCAAGGAAAATATGAAGCTCTATGAAAAACTAGTCAAGATAGATCAAGCGCCTTACACGAAAAAAGAAGAGTACCGTAAAAATGTCGCGCTTATCGCACAAATAACACCAGAGACAAAAGAAGAAGTGAATATTGAAGTGTTGCGTCAGTTCTTTCAGAAAACCATAGAATATGTGGAATTGACGCAGATGATTCAAAATGAGCTCGCTGCGGTTGCCATAAAAAAAGAAGCAAGAATAACAAAGAAGAAAAAGAAGAAGTAAAAAAATGGTCGATCTATTCAAGCCCTGCATGATCTGCAAGAAGAACATGGCAGTCACTGCTTGCGCAATATGTGGTATTCTGGTGTGTAATCAGCATACGAAAATGGGATTCTGTTTTGCTTGCGCTGCAGAGAAGAAAAAAGATGATTTTCAAAATAAGGTTAGAAACGTTTAAATAGAATAGCTTCTTGATAATGCTCATGGTGTTAGTAAGTGTTTCTTCTTCAAAAGGAGGCTCTGGAAAGTCCACGACGGCTATTAATTTGGGGGTTGCTCTTGCGCAGTTAGGAAAAGACGTCACAGTTATTGATGCAAACCTTTCCACGCCCAATCTCAGTATGTACTTGGGAGCTCCAAATCTGCCTATCACTTTGCAGCATGTGCTTCAAGGACAGGCGCATATTCACGAAGCTA
The DNA here is from genome assembly GCA_035289145.1 of Candidatus Nanoarchaeia archaeon. Taxonomy (GTDB): domain Archaea; phylum Nanobdellota; class Nanobdellia; order SCGC-AAA011-G17; family UBA489; genus JACOVP01. Next base: position 8,276 of record DATDXZ010000063.1, on the reverse strand, counting down.
CATACCAACATGTTTCAGGTGCAAAAATTATTCCTGCATCTATTTCTATGCGGAATTTCGAAGAAGTGAATCTTGCAGATTTGCAAAACCATTTGCCTCATGTCAAGTCAGAATTTGTCATTCTCGATGGAGCAGCAGGCATTGACGCAGAAGCGCAAGCTCCTATTCAAATGTCTGATCAAGTCTTAGTAGTCGCTTCACCAGAATTGCCTTCAGTTGCAGACGCCTTGAAAACAGTGCGCATTGCTCAGCATCATGGCAAGCATGTGCGTGGTGTAGTCTTGACCAGAGCAGGTCATCATCTCGATCTTAAAATCAAGAACGTAGAAACCATCTTAGAACACTCTGTTATTGGTGTTATCCCGGAAGACCGTATGATTAAAGCATCTCTAGTAAAAAGAGAACCAGTAGTGCACGTATTCCCGCAAGCTCCTTCTGCTGTTGCCTATAAGAGATTAGCAGCATACTTTGCAGGGCACCCAGAATTCTTGGCAAATGATGAAATCCCGAAGATCTACAAAGCTATGCGTTGGTTGATTGGATTACGATAACACTCTGGTTTTCAAATCTTTTCTAATTTTATACGCTTTTTCCGCATCTTTCAAAATAGCTGTATCAACTTCTTGAACAAACATTTCTTCATTATTATGTTCAAGCTTTTTAATCGCACCCATAAATGGCACAGCAATTTGAGAATGTCCGAGCAATTTTCCCTTAAACTTCGGAAGAATTAGATTTCCGGCAGAATTACAATAAACCATAATTATTTCATTTTCAAAAGCCCTGCCAACACACATTGCATCAACAAGTTTGGCATCAGAATTTTTATCGTATTTCAAACCAACAGAAGCATCTTCAAAAGTCCAATAGCTGGGACAGATTACTATATTGACGCCTTTATTTGCCATCTTTCTGAAAATTTCAGGAAAAATCAAATCCCAACAAATAATTAATCCGATTTTGCCAAATTGGGTATTGAATACCGAAACTTCATTTCCCGGAGTAATATATTTCCGTTCAGAAAGCCATAAATTTACTTTTCTATATCTTGCCTTGACTTTTCCAGTAGCATCAATATAATATGTAGTATTGTGTAGTCCTTTGTGATCTAGTTCTATAAAAGAGCCAGGTACAATATCTATTTTGTATTGTCTAGCTAAGTTTTGAAAATGTTTTCTATAAGTATTATTTCCATCAGCTAATTCACTTCTCCTTTCAATCGGACCTGTAAGGAAATCCTCTGGAAAAACAATAATATGTGCTTTAGCTGATGCTGCCTTGCTAATAAAGAGTTCAGCTTTTTTGAGATTTTCTTCAGGACAAAACTGTCGTATGTCAAATTGAACTACTGCTATTTTTATTTTCATTGTTTATTTTTTGTTTCTCCTATTAACATCATTTAACAAGCAGATCTTGTATTTTTCCCCTGATTTCTCTATACAAATTATTACAGTGTTCAAATTCTACTGCCTCACGTTTTTTCATATCTAAGATGAATTGTTCATCAAAATAATCCCTAGGGGAATAATAAGCCATTCTCAAAGTGTAATGTCTTGCATTCTCTGAAGTATCCTTTAAAATGATTTCATCAAGTATGTCTATCAAATAGCCTGGATTCTTTTGATTTCCCCTAAATAATCGAGACTCTTGATAATAGTCTTCAAATCTATACTCTTTTTCGTCTTTCCTTAAGACCATGATATTTCCAGTCGTTGAGAATTTTTTATAACGAGAAAAAAAAAGGCATGAATTTTCCTTCTTCGTAGGTAACTTCATACCCATCAATGGTACCACGGTAAACTACTTTTCCGGTGTTGTCTCTACAGCTTTTAATCCCTATAAGTGATCCTAGAATAAGTGTACCAACTACAATTTTTTTGATATGCCATTTTACAGTATTTAATAACCTTGACATGTTCTTCATAGGAATAGTAATTTATTAACTACATATGGGTGGTAATTGATATTAATAAGTATATCTACCTAAGTTACTTAATTTCTTCAGAAAGGTTTAAATATTAGTCTTAATTATTAAGATTATGGATAAAAAAGACAAACAGCTTCTAATGCTATTGCAGGAAAACAGCAGAGAATCCTTGACAAATTTAGCAAAGAAAATCAGCCTTTCCATAGACTCTACGCATAAAAGACTTAAAAAATTGCATAACTCTGGAATCATTAATCGATATGGAATTTTTATTAACCCCAAAGTATTGCAATATGATCTAATTGTAGACATCAAGATGAAGCTGCATAATGTAACTGAAGAAAAAATTAAAGAGCTTATACAGCATTTAGTTCAACATCCAAATTGCATAGAGCTCATTTCCATTTCTGGTGATTTTGATATCACTTGTGTTTTAATAGCCAAGAATACCAAAGAGCTGAATGATATATCCTACAGGGTAAGACAACGCTTTAGGAAGATTATAGCTGATTGGAAAACAAGTATTAATCTTGAAGTTCATAAGTTCGAATGGTATGATTTTACACAATTAAAGTAACAGATGTTCTGAAGGAAACCAAAGTTCATTTCTAAATATGGAAAATTCTAGTTTAAGAATATTGTCTGAAAATTTCTCTTGTAATGCTGATAAGAGGTTATAAAGTTCAGCATACTCTCTTATTAAAAATTCAACTTCTAATTTCCACGATCCAATAATCCTGATAATATTTAATGTCTGCTTCTGCGTTTTCAAAAAAGCAAAAAGCTTTCGTTCAGCCTCAACAGAGTAGTTTTTGACAGAGATAAAGAGTTTATATTTTTCATAGCCTAATAAATTATAATCAATGGTTGTGGGATAAAAAGAGATAATCTTTTTGTCGTTGAGTCTCCTGATGCGTTTGCTTACAGAATCAATGCTTAAATGTGCTTTTCTTGATAGTTTAACTAAGTTTGTTGTTGAATCTTTATGAAGTTCATGAAGTAAAAGTTTATCTTTTTCATCTATCGTCTCGATATGTTCTGATTTCCAGAAGGAATATTCTGTTATATTTTTATCCTCATAAAGAAGATTATTGTTAAAGATAACTGCATCCAACATTAAACAAAAGTGTTTAGAGTTAATAATAGATCCGAATTCAGACAAGAGTTGAGTCTCAAAAGTATAATAGTCCATTCTGTCCTTTGCAAAGATCGCAGTACCTATATCCCAAGTACCATACGATTCAAAAATAGAGAAGACATGACGTTGCTTTTTCAAAAATGCTATAAGTCCTTCCTTCTGTTGATTAGTTGCATTTAACTTTAGATATAATTTATAAGGCTGATAACCGAGAGAAGTATAGTCAATAAAAACTCCATAACCTTTGATAACACCTAATTTCTCAAGTCTCTTAGTTCTATAGCGAATGCTATCTTTAGATAAGCTACAGCGTTTTGCCAGTTCTTTTTCAAGAATTCTGGAATTGTAAGCTAGAGACTTTAAAATGATTCTATCAGCTTTTGTTAGTTTTATATCCATAATTTATCCTAATCAAGACGTATTTATAAATATATCGTAAGAAAGATAATTTTTACATAAAAAGTTTATTATATAGTAGAAAATATAGGTTTACTATGAAAGAAACAACGTTAATGAAATATGTAGATTATAGAGGAGAAAGGGTTAAAGTAACATTCGCTTACGGTCAACGAAGAGGTATTGTCGAAAACTTTGATAAAGATGGGTTCCCAAAAGAAGATACTCACAGAAATAGTCGCATAAGAGAAGTGAGGATATATGAAGGAAGTCAACTCTATGAGTCAATAAAAGTGAATCATAGGTCTCGATTACCAGCATTAAATAAGGATTTACAACAGGTAATGGAACAAATGTTAGAAGCTGATGAAGTAGCTCTAATAATTAAAGAAGCGTTGGGTGACGATATAGACGATGGGTTATGCCTCGTAGAATTTATAGATAGATACTATACTGAAGATATACTAAAGTTATGTTAAGTAATAATTTTATTATCAATTGCTTTCTCAGCCATTCAACCATAGATCATCGAATAGGAAAGTCTCTGAGGAAAGTTAAGATTATCACAAAAGGAGCATATTAAATCGAAAGATTTATAAACTATATTTTATGCATACTATACCATACAAATAACATAATGACATAGTGGAAATATCTCTTAAAGATGTTCTGTATGTTCATTGTAAGAGGCAACATCGCGCATGACAGACAGAATATACAAAAGAAATATTGTGGATGAAATAGTAAAATATCTTGGATCGCGGGAGATCATCATCATTTATGGAGCAAGACAAGTTGGAAAAACATCCCTACTAAATTATTTAATTGAGAACTATATTAAAAAAAATGTTTTTTATTTTGACTTGGAACTGCCACATTTGCTTGGGTTATGTAACCAAGGAGCAGAAAGCGTTTTCAACTATTTAATCCAAAGAGAAGCTGATGAAAAAAATAAAATGTTTCTTGTGATTGATGAAATTCAATATATGGATGATCCGACAAAGTTTCTGAAAATAATTCATGATCACTACCCAAAGATAAAATTGCTAGTTTCTGGTTCATCAACATTTGAGATCAAGAAGAAATTTAAGGAAAGCCTCGCTGGAAGGACGATTAATTTTGAGATTTATCCTCTAAGTTTTGAAGAGTTTCTTATATTCAAGAAGAAAGAATACAAGCTGAGCAAGGAAAATACAAAAGCGATAAACGAGGAGCTGGTTAAGCTGGCGGAAGAATACATTATATTTGGCGGATACCCTAAAATTGTTTTGGAAAATTCAGAAGAGAAAAAAACAGCATATCTTGGGCAGATAATCAGCACCTATGTGAGAAAAGATATACGAAATATAGGAAATATCAGAAACATCTCCTCTTTCAATAAGCTGATTGAGCTACTTGCGTCGCAGTCTGGACAACTGCTTAATGTTTTAGAAATTTCAAACACGCTTGATATTAACAGGGAGACTGTTTTAGAGTACCTTGATTTGCTGGAAAATACGTTTATCATAAAAAGAATAACTCCATTTCATAAAAATTTAAGGAGTGAAATTTCAAAGAATCCTAAGATATTTTTCTTAGATACTGGAATGATGCATCTTTTGTGGCTAAAAGAATTTCCCAAAGTTATATTTGGAAGCTCTTTTGAGACATTTGTTTTTCTTGAGTTGATGAAATCTGGTAAAAAGATTAATTTTTGGAGAACAACAAACAAGCAGGAAATTGATTTTATAGTTAAAAACAAAGAAATTCACGCAATTGAAGTAAAGTCTAACTTTCAAAATACAGACAATAGAAGCCTAAAATTCTTTTCAGAGATATATAAGTGTAAAACAGTAACTATAGGATTAAAGGGAGAAAAAAGAGGAAAATATATTTGGGAGTTGCTAAAGGAAATTTGAGAGAAAGAGAAAAAAATCAATAAAGTATAACGCCTATAGTTGGAGAATATAACTAAATAGCGTCGACAAGCTAATCTCCAAGTCCTAAAGAAGTAAAAAAAGAAAGAAAAAGATTATTTATTTGTGTTTGCAGAACAATGCATGTACTAACAACACAACTCCAGCTAAAACAGTGATCCATTGAGAGTAGTCAGTTACCCAAAAACTAAAAATAATCACTATCAAAGCTATAACGGTTTCAAAGATTTTAACATTACACATAACTCAACACCTCCATAAAAAGGACAAGATGAGGATATACATAAAGATTGTGGCGGCGAAGGATTTAAATACTGTTCAATAATCAAGAGTATACAATGACCCGAGTTGGTTGTCTTCATCATCGGTAATACCCTTTTTTCTAGCTTGGCTTTTTCACAGAAGATTTATAAAAAAAATATAAACAAAATTCTATCAATTTCAACATGGCGGTTGTGGTCTAACGGTTATGATTCGAGCCTGTGGTCGCAAGACAGTCAGCTCGAGAAGGGAGTTCGACTCTCCCCTTCCGCCCTTCCTAATCTTAAGAGGTATAACTAATGGAAGAACTCAGCAGAGCAAAAGGCACTCGAGATTTCTTGCCAGAAGAAAAAATTATTCGTCAATCAGTAGAGAATACGCTCAAAAAAATCTTCGAGCACTACGGGTTTTCTCCAGCAGAGACTCCTATCTTAGAGAGATATGATGTATTAGCTTCAAAGTACGCTGGAGGCGATGAGATCCTCAAGGAGACGTTCAAGTTGAAAGATCAGGGAGATCGTGATCTGGCTTTGCGCTATGACTTAACAGTCCCTCTAGCGCGTGTCGTTGCCATGAATCCTACGTTAAAAATGCCTTTCCGAAGATATCAGATTGGTGTCGTTTTTCGGGATGGTCCATTAAAAGCTGGAAGGTACCGTGAGTTCACGCAGTGTGACGTCGATGTCATCGGCAGTTCTTCCATGAGGCAGGATGCAGAATTGATTAATTTAGCAAAAGACGCTTTTCAGGCTATAGGATTGCAAGTAGTTATCAAAGTCAACAACAGAAAAATTCTCGATGCATTAATGGAAACAGCGCAGATTCCAGAAGAAAAAAGAACTACAGCAATTCTCTCCCTTGATAAACTGAAAAAACTAGGGTTAGAAGTAGTCAAAAAAGAATTGCAGCAAAAAGGAATATTCTCAGAGCCTATAGATAATCTTTGCAGATGGATTTCTATCAAAGGAACCAATGATCAAAAAATAAAAGAATTAAAAAAAATTCTGCTCAACAAACAAGGTCTGCTAGAAATGGAAGAAGTCTTGTCATATGCTCCGGAAGCAGTATTTGAGGTCTCACTTGCTCGCGGTTTATCTTATTACACAGGCACTATTTTTGAAGTCTTCGCAGTCAATAGTCCCATCAGTTCTTCAATCGCAGCTGGTGGCCGTTATGACAACATGATTGGCTTGTTTAGGGGTTCTGGCACAGTCCCTGCTGTCGGTATCTCTTTTGGTTTGGACACGATTATGGATGTTGTAAGTACGCAGAAGAAAGAAGTCAAGAAAAGTGTCACACAAGTTTTTGTCTTGCCTATCAAAGAGTTCATTGAGGCAAATAAGGTGGCTCAAGAATTGCGTGACGCAGGCATCAACACGGAAATAGATGTGATGGGTCGAAGTGTCTCTAAGAATTTCGATTACGCAAACGTGCAAGGCATTCCCTATGTAGTAGTCATAGGTCCGGAAGAAGTCAAAGAAAAGAAGATCAAAGTTAAGGACATGCAATCAGGAAAAGAAGAAACAACTACGACAAAACAATTTATCAAGAAGTTTCTTCACTAGGCCCAGTTCCTAACCTAATATGAATGGTGCCAAAAGGCTTGTCTTGGTGCATGTCGATTTTTTGTTGTCCATCTAAATGTAACAAAGGAATGAAAGTCATGATTTTGTCTGCCCGCTCTTGTGAAGGTACTAAGTCATCAAACGTTAAGGTAGGTTTATGCCCTAGGTGATAAGTAATTTTTTCGTACATCTCTTTGATTAATTCTGTGATATCATAGATTTTTTGAGGAAGGACAGCTTGATTGAACACTTCAACTTCTTGCAGTCGTTTGATGTTTCTACGTTCATCGACTTCCAAAGCCTTCTCTAAAGCAGACATTAAGTCATTTAAGGTAAGTTGCCGCTTTCTGACTTGAGGAGTCTTGATCAATAATTGCGGGAAATCAGTCAGTCGATATTGCTGTTTGTCAACAAAGTCATCTTCGCCGTCAAGCAGTGCATCATCCTGGGGAAACAATTGCTGGTCAAAGCTTGCTAGATCTCCATACAGTAATCGATCAGATTTCATCTTCAGGAGAATAGCAGAAGCCAGTAACATTTTACCAGAAACAAAGAAATTATGTTCATGAAGTTTCTTCAAAGTTTGCATGTATCTATGAGCCAGTTGGCTGATATCAATGTTCCAAGGGTCTAGTTCTTCTTTCTTGATCAAGTCTTGGATAACAGTCTGCCAAGTAACTTCGCCTTGCTTAGTTAAAAGGTCATAGATTTTGTCTTTCATACGTGACAAAGGTGCTGGAGAGCTATATAAAGCCTTTGGAGTGGTTTAAAATGGCTAAAAGAAGGCTTTTGACTAAGAACTGAATCAGAGAATACTCTCAAAAAGCAACATATATATAGGAATTCTAAGAACTATTTTGAATGATGAATAAACAATTATGCTTATTAGGAATTATTGCGACGATGCTATTAGTATCAGGATGCTCTGTAAATGGCTCTGTAGAAAAGTTCCCTGAATAGGGAACTTATTGCTCTCCGCAATGCAGAGCATGCAAGTATCTTGAAGCTTACTTCTCTATTTTGCATCCGCACTGTTACGGCACGTACCGCGCTGCCTGCTCTTCGCTTGAGCA
>DATDXZ010000062.1:0-11923 GCA_035289145.1 Candidatus Nanoarchaeia archaeon | reverse complement strand
AAGCTTCAAGATACTTGCATGCTCTGCATTGCGGAGAGCAATAAGTTCCCTATTCAGGGAACTTTTCTACAGAGCCGGATTTCCATAAAGCTTTTATACCTCTTTCCGCGCATTCTTTTAACGCTGTCAAAGAAATACATACTATTTCTGAGATAAGTGTCATTTACATATGAATAAGGAGAGTACATACAATGGAAAGATATGGAGATAGAGGATATAGAAGACAACCTACAGCACCTATTAAAGTCGGTGACGTAGTCGAAGTAACGATTGAAGCAGTTGGAGAGAAAGGAGACGGTCTAGCAAAGATTAGCGGTTTCGTTCTCTTCATCCCCGGCGTCAAACAAGGCGAAAAACACAATGTTAAAGTCACACGTGTCTTACGCAGCGTCGGTTTTGCGGAAGTAGTCACTGGTGAAGCAGCAACTACGAAAGCTGCAAGCGATAACGATGCTAGTTCTGATGATAATTATGCAGAAGAATCATCTGAAGAAGACGCTCAAGAAGATTCTGAAGACTTCTAAAGTCTTCTTTTTTTATTTTTTACTTTTTTTACTAATTTATTGATTTGTAAAGTTGCTATTTCATTGGGAAATTCTCTTTCTATTGCTTCTAATAACTTTTTTCTTAGTTTGTGCGTATTTGCCTGTTTTGCGTATGCTAGCCAGCCTTGCAGATACTCATAGATAGTATCATAGTTTAGTTTTCCTTCTTGATACAGCTGTTTGTATGTTATTAATGTTTTTTTCATTTTTCTTAAGTTTGTTTTTCTTAGTAATTTATGGTGATAAAAGACACGTAATCCTAAGAAATTTACTCCTTGTTTGAGAGGAATGATTTTTGATTTACCAGGGTGCAATTCTAGCGCAAGCTTCTCTTTTAGGAATTTGTTGATCCTTTCTCTATAATTTCTGAGCTTCTGTTTGCTTTTATGTAAAATCACAAAATCGTCCACGTAGCGAATATAATAGTTTACCTTGAGCTGGTGCTTGACAAACTGATCTAGTTCATTGAGATACACATTCGCAAAGAATTGCGATGTCAGATTTCCCAACGGAAGACCTCGTTCGCCCCCCCGTTCGGCTGATTGGCTATAATTTTTTTAATCAACCAGATAACTTTTGCATCTTTTATTTTTCTCTCGATAATCTGCATCAATATTTTGTGATCTATTTCATCGAAGTAATGCTTAATATCTGCTTTTAAGACATATCCTCGCTGTGTCTCTTTATTATAGACTTTTCTCTTGAACTGGTCGAAGCACTGGATAGCCTTTACTGTGCCTTTACCTTTTCTATTAGCATAGGAATCATGAATAAAACTTTGATTAAATAACGGCTCAATCACGTTACAGAGCCCATGATGGATAACTCTATCTCTGAACTCTGCTTTGCTAATTTTTCTCGTTTTTGGATCACGAATAATAAATGTTGTCAGTGGTTTTGGTGTATAGATATGAAAATTGAGTTCTAGTTGCAATTGTGCTAGATTATCATCAAGATTCTTTTCAAATGCTTGCACATACTCTTTCTTTGTTTTTCGTTTTCTTGCTTTTCTAAATGCAAGTTCTAGATTAGAATAACTCGTAAGATGTCTCCATAGATGTGTATATAGTTTCATGAGGTCTTGGTGCTTAGGTTATTCCGACGAATTGACCATTGTTGTCAAGGTTGTTGTCGCCATTGAGGCCGTTGTTGTCATTGTTGCTCAGATAGAGCAAACGCGCCAATCCGTATAGCCTCTTTACTGTACTTCTCACTGATGCTTCACGATTTCGTTGCTACTACTCAGTGTTGCATCTGTATTTTATGACTTTGCAGCCGTAGTAGAGAGGCGTGTAGCCTAAGCACATACTCCAGTCCTAACACCAAAGAGTACTGCCAAGACAAAAAACTAACGAAAAAAGAACATTATAAATTTATTGTTTGTAGAGTTTTCTTAATCTTATTGTTAATTCATCTTGAGCAAATTTTGGAACAAGATCACTTGTAACACGTAAAATATCATCTAAACTTGGAGTTATGATTGTTTTAGTTGGAGCAGTAATTTTTTGCGCTGCGCCTTCGGCGCTTGTGTTACGTACCACGACGAATTGACCACTGCCGCCAAGGCCGTCGTCGCCACTGAGGCCGAAGTCGCCAAGGTAGCTCAGATAGAGCAAACGCGCCAATGGTGAATTATCATTGAGATCATCAGTATGCCAGACACCTATTGTTGATGTATTATATACTCGTGTATGTGCTGATAAATAATGTTCTGCACGCGCTTGCCCGCCTAAAAAAGGAATAGTTTGTGGATGTTCTAATGCTTGTGCTACAGGTATACGTCCAGATGGTGCTTTTCTTAAAACATCATAATCAACAACCCAGACAACTCGTTCACCCTGCTCTACTTTTCCATCTTGGTCAACTAACTGCAAGAATTCTTCTCGAGGAAGACGACCTGCGCCATTGATTAAGCCTTGTTGTTTTGTTAGCCTGATGTTCGCTGGATTGGCTAGCCAATTAGGAATATGCGCATAGACAACGACTGGATTGCCTTGCTGTGTTCTACCTGTTGCTTTGATGCTTGGCGCTGAACGCCATTCATTCCATGGCACTGTACCGTTCATACGAGCTTCTGCTAGTTGCGGCATGAATAATGGACTGTAACCTGCTGCTTGACAGTTTTGGAGTGCTTGCTCTACTTGAGAATGATAAAATATTTTGGTTTCTTGTGCTGTAGTGGTCATAGTCATACTTTTTGATGTTTTTCTCCTATTTAAATCTTTAAATCTGTAGTTACTTGTGAGTGGTATATTATATTGCTTATGCTCTTAAGAGATTATTCAGCTTTTTTTGGAATGTTCGAGGATAGTTTTTGATGTAGATAGCTAGCTTTTTTAAGTCTATTTTTTTCTTCATTGTTTTTAAAGTTACCTTACTTATGGGCTGATGAAAATAAACAAGATCTATCAATGTTTTTTCTACATCTGTATAAGGCAAGGCTACACTCTCATGCTGTATATATGTCAGACCAAAATAATATTCTTTTTTTATTCTTCTAATTAGCACGTTTTTTCCCAATATGCTTCTTATCCCTTGTCGAACTTTTTTTACTGTTATGATAATAGGGATTGTTTCCTGCTCCCAAAGATTATGCATACTGAGCGCGTCTTGCAATCCTAGGTAGGCTGGTTGAAAACAAAATACAGCGAGAGAAGGATCGTCACGTGTTGTATACCAACCTTTGGACAATTGTTTAATCTTTCCTGCAGCAAGGAGCACGTTGATACATCGCTTGACATATTGTCTTACTCTTTTCTTCTGCTCGATAATCGCAGCTATAGAACTGATATGCACTACTGGACTTTTTGCTAGAAGCGCTTCAATTTCTTTTCTATATTTTTGCTTTCCCATGATCGGTCCATACTTGTAAATATTCTATCATTTTCTCTACGCTTGGCACAACTCCTTCAAGAATTAACACTTTAAGCTCTTTTTCATCAGGAGCTTTTTCATATTTCAGGAGCAAAGTTTGTACTGCTGTTCTTGCTTCTGCATCTTCCTTTACATATCTAGCTAAAAAAAACACATCATAGAGATCGCGAATTTTTCTTCGGTTTGTATAGGCTGTTGCTTTTTCTCTGAGTAATTCAGTTGGAGTGAGTGTGTAGATTGTCAAATAATTGCCTTCTACTAATTCATATTCTTTTAATGCTCCGTTCACTCGCTTAAACACTGCTTCAAAACGAACTTGTGTTCTATTGAACATTACACTTGCATAAATGCTGTTTTCCAAGACTTTCTTTTTCACCACTACGAGTCCTTGTCTTGCAAACGTTTCAAATAAACGTCCTATTTTTACGAGATCTTTTGGAAGATACATATCTATATCTTCAGAAAATCGCTGACCTTGATAACATCGCCAGATAGCTGTCCCACCATGAAGCACTGCCTTGTCAAATACTGTGTAGACTGCCTTCATCATAAGATCTTGCGCTTTCGCTATTTCTTTGTGGGCATTTTTTTTGAGCCGTAGAATTAAAGGGATCATAGTTATAACCTTCCAAAGTTACATATATTTGTATCTTTCGTTTATTTATAAACATTTCGATATTGCATAGCCCTGTGTACTATGATTACCTCGACTAGACTATACTCTGTTTTCCATTCGCATAATCCTTATAAAGCATTATAATTTTAATCAGTTTATGACTGAGCAGCAAGCAGACCATCAACTTTGGATTGAAAAGTATAGACCTCAAACATTTGCTGAAGTTAAGGGGCATACTGAGATTGTCAAACGATTACAAGCATTTGTCGAGCAGAAAAATATTCCGCATCTTTTATTCTCTGGTCCTGCTGGCGTTGGAAAATCGACGTTAGCATTAATTATCGCAAAAACACTATATGGCGACACTTGGCAGCATAATTTTTTAGAGCTGAATGCAAGTGATTCAAGAGGTATAGACGTTATCAGAGAAACAGTTAAAAATTTCGCTCGCACAAAAGCATTGGGGACTGAGCTGCCTAAAATTATTCTTTTAGATGAAAGTGATTCTCTGACTAAAGAAGCACAGCAGGCTCTAAGAAGAACCATGGAGACATTTACTAGAACTGCTCGCTTTATTTTATCGGCCAACTTCAGCAGCAAAATTATTGACCCCATCCAATCACGCTGCACTATTTTCCGCTTTAAACCATTAAATGATGACGCTGTAAAAAAGATTATCGACCATGTTTCTCAAAAAGAAGCACTTAAAGTTGAAGAGAAAGCACTGCAAGCAATAATTCATGTCAGTCGTGGCGACGCTAGACGTGTAGAAAACATGCTCCAAAGCTGCAGTGCTATCAGCAAAACTATCACGGAGAAATTAGTCTATGAAATTGTCAGCGCAGCACATCCTGAAGAAATGAAAGAGGTCTTACAGATGGCTGTTCAAGGTAATTTCATTCAAGCACGAGACAAACTCTTAGAAGTCATGCTTAAACACGGACTCTCTGGAGAAGAAATTGTAAAACAAATCCAGGAAACAGTCTGGGAACTTTCCATTCCTGATCAAGCAAAGATGCAATTGATTGAAAAATGTGGAGAGATAGAATTTCGCATGGTTGAAGGCAGTGATGAGTTCATCCAGATAGAGGCACTTTTAGCTAGCTTTGTTCTCGCAAAAAAATGACTCCCTCTAGCATACCTTTCATCGACAAGTACAAACCCATAACGATGCAAAGCATCCATGGACAATCTTTTGCACTTCAAGAACTACGTTCTGCTGTCGCCGCTAAAAAACCAGTTCTTGCTTATGGTCCTGTGGGCTGTGGAAAAACAGCGAGCATTTATGCTCTAGCCCATGATATGGACTATGAAATCATTGAAATTAACGCTTCTGATGTGCGCAATAAAGAAGCAATCAACACGATTATAGGCTCTTCGTTGCATCAGATGAGCCTCTTTGCTAAAGGAAAAATCATTCTCGTCGATGAAGTTGATGGCATTGCTGGGAATAGTGATCGTGGGGGAGTTCCTGCATTGGTTGAGCTCATTAGTAATGCAAAACAAGCTATTGTCATGACTGCTAATGATCCTTGGGACTCCAAATTCACGCCTCTGCGCAAAGTGAGCCGCTTAATCGAGTTTATTTCTATCCCTCCCCAAACTATAGTTACTTTACTCCAACAGATTTGCCAGCAAGAACAAATTCAAGCTTCGGAAGATCTCTTGAAAAAGATCGCACGAAAGGCCAATGGCGACCTGCGCTCTGCAATTCTCGATCTTGAGTCCATAGGCAGAGGAAAACAACAGATCACTGCTGCTGATGTAGATGTCTTGGATGATCGTCTTCGTGAACAATCCATGACTGACGCTCTGCGTCTTGTCTTCAAGAGCACCAAACCCAAAGAGATACTCCATGCTTTTGAACGAGTTGACGCTGATCTCTCTGAGGTCCAGCTCTGGATTGAGGAGAATTTACCTCGTGAATATACTGGTCAGGACCTTTACCAAGGATTTACAGCACTGAGCAAAGCAGACGTGTTTAATGGAAGAATTTTACGCTGGCAACACTGGCGATTTTTAGTTTATATCAATGCCTTATTGACTGCTGGGATAGCCTTATCGAAGCAAGAAAAGAATACGGGATTTGTGGAATACAAGCGTAATAGCAGAATCTTACGTTATTGGATGGCAAAACAAAAAAGACTCAAACTCCAAGGCATTTTACAGCAGCTTCCTGGAGAAATCTATGGATCTTCACGGCACTTAATGAAAGAAGTGCTTCCTTATATTCGCTTTATGATCCAAAAGAACAAACAATTTCATTTTGGTCTAGAAAAAGAAGATCTTTTGTATCTCGCCAAGTGATTCACTATGAAGATTGTCTCTGAAGTTGGTAGATCTATTATCATAGGCATTAGCGGGACTGTTCTCAATTTAGTGCTGCTTTATCTCTTAACTGATATTTTTCATATATATTATTTGTATTCTGCTATTATTACAAATATTATTGCAATGTTGTATATCTTTCTTGGTGATAAATATTATACTTTTATTCCAAATAATGGGGCTCTTACAGCACAGTTTACTAAGTATTTTATTGTTTATTTCTTGAGCAATGCTCTTAGCATAGGTCTTTTAGCTTTTTTTGTAGAAAGCCTTGTTCTGCATCATTTAGTAGCACAGGCTATTGCAACTACTTTGGTAAGTTTTGTGACTTTTTTGATTTTTAAATACTGGATTTTCAAAAGCTACTAAAGATATAATGCACTAGAGTAATCTTTATAAATCATCTTTAGTCGAAGATACCATCAGGGGGTAGATATACTATGCAAATTAGTGAACTCAAAGCACGACAAGGAAAAATAGAACTAGAAGCAGAAATCACTCAGAAAGAAGAAGTTCGCACATTCGATAAATTTGGTAAGCAAGGACGTGTTTGCAATGCAACTATCAAAGATGCTTCTGGTGAAATGAAACTTACTTTATGGAATGACGAGATAGACACAGTCAAAGTAGGCGACAAAATCAAGATTTCTAACGGCTATGTCAATGAATTCCAAGGTGAAAAACAATTGACTGCCGGACGCTTCGGCAAACTAGAAGTTCTCAAATAATTATTATTTCTTTTCTTCTGGAGCAAAGCGCTCAATCTTCGCTTTAGCCACCAATTCTTTTGCATATGCATCAACATTTACTTTAGTCTTTTCATCTTGTATGATCTTTATGATATCTGCTTTAGCTTCAACGAATGAGATCTTTCCAGCCTTCTTCTTTTCATGCACAACAATAATATGATAACCAAATTGTGTTTTTATGGGCTCTGAGAATGTTTCCACTTCTAAAGCCATGGCTGCATTTTCAAATTCTGGAACCATTTGCCCTTTACCAAATAAACCTAAGTTACCACCATTCATTTTCGCCGAAGGGTCAATAGATTTTTCCTTTGCTACTGTAGCGAAATCTTCGCCTTTGTTTAATCGTATTAGGATCTCTTTAGCTTCTTCTTCTGTAGCGACTAAAATGTGTGATGCATTCACTTGTTCTGGAGCAACAAAGTATTCTTCATTCCCTTCATAGAATGTTTGCACTTCTGTATCTGTAGGCGCAGGAGCTTGTTTTATTTTGATTAACTCAGTGATCATTAACTGTTCTTGAATTTGCTGTCTGAATTCCTCTTTAGAAAGATTCATGCGTTCTAGTAATGGCTCTATGGACTGTCCGATGAGCTTTTCCAGATCAGCCAGGTATTTGTCAACTGCTGCATCATCAATAGTTATTTTTTGCTTTTTAGCTTCTTGCACTAGGACTTTTTTTGTTATTACTTGCTCTATCACTTGCTCTCTTTGTACGGGGAATCCTTGTTGTGCTGCTTGCGCGAAGAGTCTATCTACTTCTTCGGAGAAAACAGGTTCTCCATTGACTTTTGCTAAAACATTTTTACCCATGGTTGAATCTCCTTTTCCAAGTAATATCAATAACAACCCTACAACAAGAACCACTATAATTGCAATAGTGATAATAATTTTTTTATTGGAAAGTTGAACAGCTTTTTTTTCTATCTGGTTTATAACCGTAGTATGATGATGTCTATTAGTCTTATGTGTTACTCTCTTTTTAGCACTCTTTTTCATTGTTTAGGCAAACCTTTATATGTTTAAAAAGGTTTGGATTGACTATGGGGAATAAGATTATTATAGGTAGAAACGAAGCAGATCGCAAAGAATTTGGCGAGAACGGCACTGTATATATTGGCAAACTTTTTGTTAATATGGGTCAGACTACTGCTTTGAGCAATGAGATTTTTTTAGATGTTGTGAGAACGCATGTCTTGTTAATTTCCGGCAAGCGTGGGAGCGGCAAAAGTTTTTCTGCGTCAGTCATAGCAGAAGAAATGTCACGACTGCCGGAAGAAGTTAAAAAAAATATCACTGTTTTATTTTTCGACACGATGGGCGTATTCTGGACTATGAAATATCCCAACACCCGGCAAGAAGATTTGCTTCTCCAATGGGGCTTGACTGCTGAAGGAATGAATATTAATCTTTATACACCACAAGGCTACTTCCGTGAACAGAAGGAAAAAGGCATTCCTGTAGATTTTCCATTTGCTTTGAAAACCAATGCATTAAACTCTGGTGATTGGTGCAATGTGTTTGATATCAAATTAACCGACCCATTGGGCATTCTTATAGAAAGAACTTTGGATATTGTGGAAAAACAAAAAAAAGAATACAATATTCAAGACATTATTGATGTTCTTTCTAAAGATATAAAAAGCAAAAGAGAAGATAGAGATGGTTTAGAAATACGTTTTTTAGCGGCGATTAGATGGGGTTTGTTCGCACAACAAGGAACAAGTATCGATCAATTGTTGCAACCAGGCAGCGTCAATGTCATTGATGTAAGTGTGTATACTAATACCTCTGGTAATTGGGGTATTAAAAATTTAGTTATTGGCTTAGTTTCAAGAAAAATATTTGAAGAACGGATGAAAGCAAGAAAAGTTGAAGAGATTATAGATATTCAGAAGCATAAAAGCTACTTCTATGAAGACGAAGGTCAATCAACACCGATGGTTTGGATTTTTCTAGATGAAGCTCATGAATGTATTCCCAGAATAGGCAAGACTCCCGCGACTGATGCTTTGGTGCAATTATTACGCGAAGGACGACAACCAGGTATTTCTTTATGCTTGGTCACGCAACAACCTGGAGAAATTCATCATGATGTCATGACCCAGACAGATATTGTTTTAAGCCATAGACTGACTGCTAAACGTGATATAGAAGCATTGAACAGCATGATGCAAAGCTACCTCACTACAGACCTTCAAGAATATTTGAATGCCTTACCTCGAGACAAGGGAGCTGCATTACTCTTAGATGATAACTCTGAGCGCATCTTTCCTATGCGAGTCCACCCTAAGAGAAGCTGGCATGGTGGAGATGCTCCAAGCGCGATCAAGACAAAGAAGAAGCTTTTAGAATTTTAAAATAATTATTGTTGGTATAATTTTCTTAATTCAAGTTCAAATTCTCTTCTTGCTGCTTCTGGAACAAATCTTGTTGAGAATTGTAATAAATCATCTAATGTTGGAACTACAATTTTTTGCGCTGCGCCTTCGGCGCTTGTGGTACGTACCCCAGCAAATTGGCCACTGAGGCCGCCATCAACATTAATAAGAAAAATACACTCCATAAATCTTTATTTAACCATGATTTTGTTATTTTCTCTTTAGCTGTGTTTGACACTCTTTCTTTAGTTGGCTCTTCTGGAACTTGTTCTATAACTGTTTCTTTCTTTTCTTTTTGCAATGCTGTTATTGTAAGAGTAATTCTGTTCTGATTTATTTCTTCAAGCAATATCTTAATGTCTTCTTTCTCGTCAAAATTAAGATCGAAAGTTGCACTTTCTCCCCTTTTCAAGTTGCTGTTCGAGTTGTAGAATAATTACTTCGCCGCTATTTTCTTCAAGCCAAACATATATTTCTGTAAAACAGTTGGAATCTTAATGGAACCATCTTTCTGTTGGTAATTCTCAAGAATTGCAACCATGGCTCTTGATGTGGCAACCATAGTATTATTAAGAATATGAACGTGCTGCTTCTCGTTGTGCTTGTTGATATATTTAATATTGAGAGCACGCGCTTGATAGTCAGTACAAGTACCTGCTGAAGTTACTTCACGATATGCCTTCTGTCTTGGGAACCATGCTTCGATATCCCACTGCTTTGCGAACTTCGCTCCTAAATCTCCAGAACAAATTTCAATAACTCTATAAGGTATTTTCAAACTTTGAAAGAACTTTTCAGTTATTTTTTGCATTGCTTCCATTTCCTTGTAAGATTTTTCTGGCGTGCTAAATACTACCTGCTCGACCTTGTTAAATTGATGCATCCGGAAGACACCCTTCATATCTACACCATGACCGCCAATTTCCTTTCTAAAGCAAGGAGTAACCGCGCAAAAACGCAAAGGCAACTCTCGTTCTTTCATCACCTTATTATGTTGCATGGTCACTAGACTGTGTTCCGCAGTACCTATCAAATAGAGATCTTCATTTTCGATTTTATACACGACTTCCTCAAAATCTTTCAAGCCATTTAACGCGCCTAATAAAGCATCGTGATGTAAAACCATGGGCGGAATAACTGGAGTAAACTTGTTCTTGACCGCGAACTCAACGCCATATCTTTGCAAAGCTAAATCCAGCATAGCCATAGCACCTATTAAATAATTAAATCCTTGGCCACTATTCTTTCTTGCTGTCTCGAAATCCGCCAAACTTAGCTTCTCTAAAAGCTCAGTATGATTCACTAATTCAAATTTAGGCTTGGTAACTTTTCCCCAGCGTTTGATTACTTTATTTTCTGTTTCATCCTTGCCATAGGGAACTGACTTGTGCAAGATATTAGGAATGCCTATCTGTTTTGTTGTGATGCTCGCCTGTAATTCTTCCTGCCGTGCTTCCAACTTTTTTATAAGCTCTGGAATCTCACGCACTTCTTTTACCTTTACCTGAATATCTTTGTCTTCTTTCTGCAACTTGTTAATCTCTTGAGAGACTATATTTCGCTTGTGACGCAGCTGCTCGACTTCCTGCTTGAGATCTAGAGACTCTTTGTACTCTTTGATGAGTTGGTCTACCCAAGGAATTTTCTCGAGCTTGTTTCTCTTCTTTAAGTCATCTTTGATAACTTGAGGGTTATCACGTATAAATTTAAGGTCTAACATAGTCCCTTGAGCAGGATGAATTTATATAAAGCTTACGTTGTTAAAAAGTATTAAGCAATAGTCATGAACTTTGCTATGTTTTGTATCTCTATGTTAGAAAATATATGCTCAAATGCAAAAGTTTAAATAGCTCATCAGATGCATTCACTTATCTTACTAATACAACAATATGGGGGGCTATGCATGAAGAAGAAAGAAAAGGACATATTTGAGGTTTTCTTTAGAAGAAAGCCAGCCATGATGTTGGTTGCTTTGCGCAGCGGCGTTAAAAATCGCTATGGTTCTGTCCTTGCCAAAGAAGTTGATTGCACTTACTCTCATGCTGTCAAAATTCTCCAACAAATGCAGGATGCTAACCTTGTCGGCTTTGAAAAACAAGGAAGAATCAAAACTATCAAATTGACTGACAATGGTCAAAGAATAGCTGAACACATTGAAAAGATCAGAGATCTTCTTTAATTTTTTTTTCTCCCAAATATATTTAAAGTAGCGCTTACTTGCTGAAAGCATGGTACTCTTAGGCTGGGAAAATTCATCGGGGTGGCTTGCTTTTTTAAGCTTAATACCCTTTATTCTCCTATATTTTGTCAGACCAAAACCTATTGAGCTTGAAGTTCCTTCGCTCATGTTCTTCATGCGATCACAGCATGCTGCCAAAGAAAATTCTTTCCTGAAACGCTTTCGCTTTGATCTTTTATTTTTCCTGCAACTCT
>DATDXZ010000061.1:0-4107 GCA_035289145.1 Candidatus Nanoarchaeia archaeon | reverse complement strand
CATGCGCTGTCTCAGCGCAAGCAGGACAATATGTGCCCAATTCCATACATCTTCTTCGAAAATTTATGGGAATATCTTCTCACTCGTAGATTCGTAAGATTCTTCAAAATCTTCTTCACAATCTTAATATACTTCTTTTCCCTTCTCTTTTCCATGAAGTGTACTCTCCTCCCCAAAAAGCATGTCATAAGCATTTCTACTGAGCCAAGCAAAGGAAACGTTTTTAACGCCTAAACTTATGAGGTGCTTATATGGTTAAACAATATGAGCTTCTCGTCGCGGAAAAGCCAACAAGCGCCAAGAAAATAGCAGAAGCCTTGGCAGATGGGAAAGTTTCACAAGAAAAAAACAAAAAAGTCACTTACTTCACGTTTACGCATAAAGGAAAGTCTATAGTTATTGCCAGTTGTCTCGGTCATTTGTATGGATTAGTTGAAAAAGAAAAAAACGGCTGGAAATATCCTACTTTTAGTTATGAATGGAAACCAATCTATGAATCCCAAAAGCGTGCCAGCCAGACCAAAGAATTTATTGACACACTCAAGAAATTGGCAAAAAACGCGGATGATTTCACAGTCTGCACAGATTTCGATGATGAGGGGACTGTTCTGGGATTAAATGCTATTCGTTTTGCCTGTGGTCAAAAGGACGCGCACCGCATGAAGTTCTCAACACTGACAAAAAAAGAATTGATAGACTCTTATGAGAAGAAAATGAAGACTATGGATTGGGGGCAAGCGAACGCTGGATTGACCCGTCACGAATTGGATTGGATATATGGTATCAACAACTCCCGCGCCTTGACTTTAGCGCTGAAAACAGCAGGTATGTTCAAGATATTGTCAACAGGTCGTGTCCAGGGTCCAGCCTTAAAAATTATTGTGGACAAAGACCGAGAAATTAATAAATTCAAAGCAGAAACATTTTGGCAAATAAAATTACAAGGTGAAGTAGATCAACAGCCAGTGCTCGCGTGGCATGAAGAGGGAAAATTCTGGGAAAAATCAAAAGCAGATATAGTCTTCAAAAAAACTGAAGGTAAAAAAGCTACAGTCTTCTCAGTCAAGAAAAAAGAGACCTCAGTGCAACCGCCTTTTCCTTTTGATTTAACTACCTTGCAAACAGAAGCTTATCGCTGTTTCGGTATTAGCCCTAAAGAAACTATGTCTATCACACAAGGATTATACCTCAATGGATATATCTCTTATCCTCGTTCCAGCTCCAATAAATTGCCTCCAGCTTTAGATTATAAAAAAATTATTCAAGACCTAGGAGAACAAAGTGACTACAAGACATTAAGCGCGGAGCTCTTGAAGAAAAAAATATTGAAGCCTAATGAAGGTCCAAAGATAGATCCTGCACACCCAGCTGTTCATGCTACTGGAGAATTTCCTAAGAAGATGGCAGAGAGAGAAGCAAAAGTGTATGACTTAATTGCTCGCAGAACTTTGGCTACGTTCGCAGATCCAGTTGTTAATGAGTTGATGAAAGCGGAGATTGACGTCAATGGTGAAAACTTTATTGCTCGTGGTTCAGTCACAAGAGTCCCTGGTTGGTATACATTTTATGGTGCCTATGCTAAAGAGAAAGATGAAGAGCTTCCGCCTATGGATAAAGGAACAGAAATTAAGAATACCCGGATCGAACAGTTAGAAGATCAAACTAAGCCTCCAAAGAGGTATACTCCTGCATCTATTATCAAAGAGCTCGAGAAAAGAAATCTCGGAACAAAATCAACAAGAAGTTCAATTGTGGATACTTTATATCAGAGGCAATATGTCCATGAAAAATCTATTGAAGCTACAAAATTGGGCGTCGCGGCTATTGAAACTTTGGAAAAATACTGTCCGGAAATTATTGATGAGCAGTTGACTCGCCACTTTGAGGAGGAAACTGAATTAATTCGTGAAGATAAGAGAAAACCAGAAGAAATCATTGAAGAAGCTAAAAAAGAACTCACTAAAATATTAACTAATTTCAAGAAGCATGAGAAAGAAATTGGCCAGGGATTATTGCTTGCTACCAAAGAAACAAGAACAGAATTAAGTACCATCGCTCCTTGTCCTCTTTGTAAAAAAGGAGACCTGCAAATTAGATATTCACCTAGATTTAAAAGTAATTTTATCGGATGCTCAGCATATCCTAATTGCAAAGCAACTTTTGGATTGCCACCAGGTTTACCAAAGCCGACAAAAACATTTTGTAAAGAATGTAATTTTCCAGAAGTATTGATTATTCGTCAGGGAAAGCGTCCGTTCAATTACTGCATCAACAAGCAATGCAAGCTCAAGGAAGAATGGCTCAAGAAGCAGCAGGAAAAATAATCAAAAACGGAAGCCACTGGCGTCAATAGTGAATAGTGACATTTTTTGCTCGGGTTGTTTGAGAATAATCTTTCTAGGCTCTTTTTGCATTTCAATCAGTCGTTGTGCAGATTTGTTGAGAATGTCCCCTCCCACCATTTTCTGCTGTTGTGTTTCAACATCCATATAGACTTGATTTGTTGCTATGACAGGAACATGGCTTGCATAGTTGCGGAGAGCATTGACCTGGCTGATGAGCATTCTATTTGCTAGTAATAATTTGTTTTTCTGCAATCGTCTGTAAAAGTAGCTTAATGTGTCAACCACAATGAGTCCAATTTTTGGTTGTTGTAGAAAGACATCCAATCTCATGATCATCTCATGCTCTCCTTTAAAGCTGGTTGGTCGAAGAATAATGACTTGGTCGAGATATTTAGGATCAGTATTCTCTAGCACTTGCTGGAATCGTTCAATGAAAAATCCTTTTTCTGTGTCTATAAAAATAACTTTCTTACCTTGCTTCACGATATGTGTTGCTGCAGTTAAACAGAGCAATGTTTTTCCTGTAGCCGGTCCCCCATAAACAACTGTAAAATTCGGAGAAAGGTTGTCTAGAAAATAAGGAAGAAAGTTCATCATCTATAGAGAAGACTATAGTTTAAATAATTTTTGTTCCTTATAAAAGTGGTAAATTATCTAATGCGAAATCTGAGGTAAAATGAGATCACAAGCACAAACAACACTAGAAGTATTCTGAACCACAATGTGGAGAAGAAAGATAGTTGTTGTAAGATCTCAGGTGAGCGTTCCTTTTCTATAATATCCTTTGGATTTTGTAAGGGTTGAGAGGGTTCATTAAAAGTAGGTAAACTGTCGCGGATGATTCTGCTGAGAGTAAGTGTAACTATGTTTCCTTTAAGGGAGGCATATCGTACATTCACGTCGCTGCGTCCATCTTGCGTGATATCTATACCTAGTCTCTGCTCCATAGGGATACTATAGGTGTTGCCAGGCACTGCGATCACGACTTCATTTTGCGTTGCTTTCGGAACACGTACGCCAAACTCCTGCTGCTGGTACTTGATCGTAAATCTGCTGTTCTTCAAAATGCTGACAGTCTGCTGGATGTTAGTATCAAGATCTACGAGGATATATCTTTGTATGCTGCCTCCGCTGCCTCCGCCGCCTCCGCCACCACCACCACCGCCTCCGCCGCCTCCACTTCCAGATCCAGGACTGCAGATTCCACAATCCTGAGGGCAAGTATCACAAGCTTCATCAAGATTGCAGTGGGTGTCTCCGCAAGTTCCTTCTTGTGTAGAGTACTCGGAAAAATTAGCCACAGTAGCTATAAATTCTCCATAACTGTAGTTCACATCTGTGCAGATATTGGTTTGACATATTTGTCCGTCTCGTAAGAGTGTAGGTGCATTACTATAACTTAATCCAGTAAATGTGAGTGTTGCAGGTTTATCTAATTCAGGATAAGAAAGACTATCAAGTCCTATTCGATTTGCTTCCAGAGTAAGAATAGCATCAATATCAAGTGCTTGGTAGTTTTCTGCTATTCTGCGTAATACTGATGATATTTGTCCAAGATATTGAATCCTGCCAACACTAACAATACCAAAGCTGAGATCAGGGACATGCTCAAGGTCTTCATGTTGTGTGAAATCTGTAGTCAAGCTCGGGCTGAATCGAGTGATGTGTGGTAAAGGGCATCCATTTCTTGAGCTGATAGTAACACCCGCAAGTGTTCTTGGACATCTATCTCTAAAATCTGGAACTTGGTCGCAGTCAGCGT
>DATDXZ010000060.1:0-3512 GCA_035289145.1 Candidatus Nanoarchaeia archaeon | reverse complement strand
AGTTATGCAAGAAATGTTAAAAATAAAAAAATCTTACTTCTTGAGTGCGTTGTAGCCGCCAATAAGAGCGTTGATGTCCGTCACACTCATGGAGACATTATTACCTTTCCCCTCTTCGCAAGGAAGTATAGTAATGGTCTCCGGCTTCCAGTTCTCGGCGAATGCAGCTTGCACGGCGTACTTACCGCCGCGGCTCATCATCGCTTTGTTCCTTTGCTCTATACCGCCGGCCTCAGCTTTCTTCTTCGCTAACTCCACCTGCCCTTCCTTGACTCTGTTGGCATAGTCTCCTTCAGCCTGGTTTTCTTTCTGCAAAAAGTAACCTTCCGATTGAGCAATGGTCTGATTAGACTGCCCGCGCTGCTGTTCGAGTTTTGCTGCCCATTCCTCTGTTACTGCGGCCTGTTTTCGGTCGAAGCGGGACTTGTTTTCCTTCGCATTCTGCGCTCTGTCGATGGCCTGCTGGAAGGTAGGATTGAAGTGATACTCTTGGGCTTCGACGTTGTAGACTTTCAGACCGTAGAATGCAAATTCAGGTGCAAGGGTTTCTCTGGCCTGCTTTGCAGCTTCAAATCTGGAATTTCCATCGTAAAATTGTACTGAGGTCATTTTCCCAAAGCTGTCACGGATAATGCTGCGCGCCAAAGGACGAACAATCTTCTCCTGGATCTCTTTCATGTCGGTGCCAACATTCTCAACCACGTACTGCATTTTTGTTGGATCAATACCCCATTCAAGCACCACATCTTGGCCGATGTCATTTCCCTCTTTGGTCTTGAATTCCAAGTCATCTTTCGCATTGCGATCACCAACACTAGGATCAGCCGTCATGTAGAAGAATTGTTTTGCGGTGGAAAGACTGAACCACTGGCTCTTAACTGGCATGACCCAGTTGTATGTCCCTGGTTCTGCTACGGTAGCTTTTTCACCAGAACACAGCCATTTACAGTAGACCACTCCATATTCAGTGTCGCCAGCGGAGCGGCATCCTGGCATTACTGTCAAAAGAGCAGCAAGACCCGCTGCTCCAACTTTGTTTCTTAGATTTTGATAGTTCATGTTTTTTGCCTCCTTATTGACCACTTAATTGTTTTGTGATGGATTCGATATCCAAAGGGTTTGCTCCATCTTTGCTGCAACTTCGCAAGTAGATATGCTTATTTGCGGATGCGGCTTTTGATGCCATGATCAAACCCACCACGCGACCGGCCCCCTCACCGTCATATGCTTTGTTGACCAGTCTCTGCCCTTCTGCTAGAACTTTCTGTTTTTCAAGCTCTCCATCCTGCACTCGCTGCTCATATAAGGTATCTGCTTGCGCCCGTCTCTCTGTGCTGATTTTTGTGGCCCTGGTTTTTTCTGTCTCTACTGCCTGTGAGCCTTCTTCTTGAGCTTTCAAAACTAGTTTTTCTATTTGTGCAGCTTCTTTTTCGCGTTCAGCAGCTATCCTGAGCTGATCCTGCAACACTTTATCGTCGAGGATCTTCTCATAATCTTCGCTGTAAGAGAACTTGCGCAGCAACAGATGATCCACGGTGATTCCGTTAGGTGTTAGTTCATCATTAAGCGCTTTTTGGGCTTCTGCGAGAACAGGAACTCTCTTGTCTACATCGTAAAGTTCTTCTGCTTTGAGATTTCCTACCGTGTCAAATATCACCCGCTTTGCTCGGTTGCCGACTTCCAATTGGTACGCTTTTCCTGCTCCTACCTTAGATGTCACGAGATAGGGATTAGTTATTCTATAGATCACAGTCATTTCAAAGCTATTCTTGTATCCATCTTTCGAAGGAACTTCAAGCTGTGGTTGATTCAAGAAACCCTCCACTTCTTCTACTGCTTTAGCATCGGACTGACTGTTGCTAAAATTTATTACCTGCGGGGTACGTGGAAATTTGATAAAACTGGTTTTTGTCGTAGGAGAAGCATACAGTTTTCCTCCATCTGCTACTCCTTCGCTGAGTCCTGGCTCGCCGCTGATAGTCCACATGTCTTTTCGGACAGCATGCTCATTTGGTTCAATATATGTTGTCTGTGTTGCGTATACGCATGAACCAACCAAAACCCCAGCACCAACGCCGAGAGCTCCTTTTACAAATTTACCAGAAAGTTTTCCTTTTAATCCCATGTTGTATCAATCCTCCTACAAATAATTAAAACAATAAATAAATCATCAAACGGTTTCTTTAAGAATATTGTGATTCACTGATTCAATTCTTTCATAAAATACTTAAAGAGATGATTTTTTGTTTTGTCATGGATTGTAAAAAATTCTTATATGCTGGTTTGATAGCTGCTTCTGTTGGCTGTGGGAACAAGAAAGTTGAAGAGGAACAGCAGAAATTATCAATTGAACAATATAATTTATTAACAAAGCAGGAAATTAAAGGGATGCAGCAGGAATTATTAACTGAACGAGAAAGGCTACTAAAAGAGCAACAAAGCACACTAAAAGAGCGAGAGGAAAAACTAGGAGAGTTTTGTGTAGTTACCTATAACGTTGCAAGAACAGTAGCTGCCGCAGCAGATTCTGAAGAGATGATGAGATCATTGGATTCAAAAGAGTGGTGCAAAGTTCAGAGCAGGTATGAGTCAGACCAACAAGAGTTAGAAGTTATGGCAGACGATGGAGCAAGAGATTATTGTAAAACGTTAAGATTAGAAGCTTATAGATTAGTCCTAGCTAACAAACAGTCTTTGGCTCGCATCAATCAACACCAGTTTTCTTGCGAAGGCGGTTATTATGGAGCTCTTAACCACGCATTTGATTTACAAATAATTATTAATTCTTATCGGAAGTAATCACTGTTTCAATTCTTTTCTCAGCGCATGATTATAATTCACTAAGTGATGCTTGATTCTAGAAAGCATCTCATGATGTTCTTTGACCAGATGCTGAAATCTTTTGGTAGCTTTATGATGTTTCTTGCTGTGCTTATGCCTACTTCTTTCATTTGTAGTTGAAGCATGTTTCTGTCCATGATGCTGCGCTTCTTTGCTCAGATGGTGTAACTTTTTATTGAGCTTAGTGAGTTCTTTAGAACACAAGTAAAGATATGCTGCTTCGCGGGCGATGCTCATGGGGGAAGAAGAACTTTGGAATATTTAACTCTAGCGGTGGCGAGGCATGTCTGTGTAACCATATTCTGAGATTGAACAGTTGCGATGTATGTCTGCGAATATTCCCGGATGATCGCTGGGGTAGGTGTCTTCCCATTCGACAATAACATATTGGGGGGCATGTTGATGTTCTTGACTGAGAAAAATATAGTCTATCGGTTTGTAGTCAAACAGATGAAAATTTCCCAAAGAAGCAGTAGCCTCGTGCAGTCTGGTCCTCACTTTTTGATAGAGATGTGTTTTTCGTTCAAAGTTAAAATCTCCCGCTACTATTACCAATCCCTCTCTTTCTTGCTCGAGATGACTTACTAATTGATGGACTTGATTTTCAAGATAGTGATCTGGTTCAGGAGAGTAGGTGCAAACTTTATGAGTGTTGATGATGGTCGTTTCTC
>DATDXZ010000059.1:0-2779 GCA_035289145.1 Candidatus Nanoarchaeia archaeon | reverse complement strand
CTTGTTCAACAGCAGAGACAATCGAGGAGAAGTTGTCATCAGTCAAGATCATATCTGCTGCGTCTCTGCTGACATCAGTCCCCTTCAACGACATCGCAATGCCAATATCAGCGTTCTTCAGTGCGGGAGCGTCATTCAATCCATCGCCAGTCATTGCGACAATTTCGCCGTTCGCCTGCAGTGCTTTTAAAATTTTTACTTTGTGCGAAGAAGAGGCTCTGGCAAACATAGTATATTTTTTCACTAAGTCTCGCATGTCAGCTTCACTGGCTGTTTCAAGTTCTGCTCCGGAAAGGACTTGTCCTTCAAAGCCGATTTGTTTTCCTATGGCTTCAGCAGTTAAAGGATGATCTCCAGTAATCATGACTGCTCTGATGCCTGCCTGCTTGCACAAGGTCATGGCTTCTCGAACGCCTTCTTTTGGAGGGTCAATCATGCCCATCAAGCCGACAAAATGCGTTTCATCTTCTTGCTTGATCGCCATGCCTAAAACACGTAAAGCGCTCTGCGCCAATAATTCATTCATGCTCAGAATCTTTGCCTTGTCGCGGTCAATCAAACGTCTCTTCTTGCCATCTAAAATAATGCTGTTGCACATCTTCAAAATAACTTCAGGAGCACCCTTGTAGAAGGTAAATCCTTTATGGATGGTAGCCATGTATTTTTTCTCAGCTTCAAAAGGAATTTCACCAGTGCGTTCTAGCTTTTCATGGATGCCTCCTTTCTTGGCCGCATAGAGTAAAGCCATTTCTGTAGGATCTCCAACTGTGTCTGTCGCATTATTGCAAGAAGAAGCTATATTGAGTAAAAGTTTGAAGTTTTTAGGATCAACAGGTTTTCCTTGGGAAGTGAAGCTGCCTTCAGTGCTGTAGCCAAAGCCGCCGACATCAATGAGCTGGTTATTGGTATAAATTTTCTTGACAGTCATTTCATTTTTAGTCAAGGTGCCAGTTTTATCAGAGCAAATGACTGTAACGCTGCCTAAAGTTTCAATGCTCTTAAGTCGCTTGACCAACACTTTGCGTTTAATCATGTACTGCACGCTGAGAGAGAGACAGATAGTGACGACAGCAGGTAGCCCTTCAGGAACAGCTGCAACAGCCAGGCTGATAGCAGTCAAGAGTGTTTGATAAAATTCCATGCCCCGAAGTAGTCCAAAGAGAAAAATAAGAACACAAATACCAATGACAACAAAACCCAAAAAACGTCCAAGTTGTTTGAGCTTCTTTTGCAGAGGAGTGACATGAATGCCTGCTTCCTGCACCATCGTTGCAATTTTGCCAAGTTCAGTCTTCATGCCTGTTTCAACAATGATGCCTTTGCCTGTGCCTCGAACAACGATAGTTCCAGAGTAGAGCATATTAATGCGTTCTGCTAGATTAACTAGTCTTGGAAGTGTTTTGACAAATTTGCTGCAGGGCAGGCTTTCTCCAGTCAGTGTGGCTTCATTCGTTTGTAAATTCGCGGCGTCGATGATGCGGACATCAGCAGGAACTTTGTCTCCAGCTTCAAGAAGAACAATGTCTCCCGGGACTAATTCTGTAGAAGGAATTTCCTTGACAATATTGTCGCGCAAGACTCTGGCTTTCAGCACAGTCAACTGCTGCAGTAATTGGACAGCGCGCTCTGCTTTGTATTCTTGGAAAAATCCCAACACTGCATTGAAGAATAATATCGCTAAGATGACATAGCCATCAAGATACTCTTTTAAAAGAAAAGAGACGATCGTAGCGAAGAGAAGGATATACACGACAGTTTCCTTGAACTGGCGCACAAAAAGTTTCCAGGGAGGATCGCGTCGTTCCACGCGGAGTTTATTGGGGCCATATTCTAAGAATCTTCTTCGTGCTTCAAGATCGCTTAATCCATTAGTAGAACTCTGCTTCTCCTGTAACACCTCTTGGATATCTTGACTATGGTAAGTCATAAAGCAATCAGCACGTCAGGCTTCTTATATAGGTTTCGTTTGAGAAGATTATTTGCGTTTGCGTCGAGTCGATGTGCCTCGAGGTTGCTGCACTGTATGTGCAACTAAGATCCATAAGCTAGCGAAAATCAGGAAGGTGACTAAAAGACAGAATAAACATAAAGTATAGAGGAAATAAGTTTCAACATAAGTCAAGAAGACGCTGTAGCCTGCAAGGACAAAAAAGAGACGTTTGTTCCAGAAAAGAGCGGTTGCTGAAGAGAGGCCAAACACAGGCTCTTGGTGTTGTGCATGGAATGCGGTGATCAGCAAAAAGAGAAAGCTTAGGAAGAACAATAAACTATGGGGCATGGGAAATGAGACTGCGGGCAAGGCTAATCCGAGATCAACAGAAAGAAAATAGAAGATGCTGTCGACAGAAGAATAGCTGCTTGTCGAGAGTGAACAAACAAAATAGTCCCCCACAGTGCATAAGGTCGAAGGTTGTGGATTATAATACTCATAGGTTAAAAATGCGCTAATGAGTAACCCTACAAAAGAAAAGAGTCTAAGCCAATGAAGTCTTCGATCTAAGTGCATAATGCTCTCGTCTAACAGACTTCACAAACATTCGATCTTTTTTTCTTTCCAGAAGATTTCTTCACACTCTTTTTTCCTGGCATAAAAAGCTGAAGAAAGTGTTATTTAAATAGCTTTCTATGTTTTAGTAGTTTTGTAGTATCCCGAAATTACTTCATCCCTACCTTCAGCGTTATTTCTATGTAATTCAGCACAACAATTACGATAAGCGGGAGGCTTTAGCCTTCTTGCGGATGGTCAGCAGAAAAGAAAGGAAGCTTGGATACGCGTTCA
>DATDXZ010000058.1:0-15442 GCA_035289145.1 Candidatus Nanoarchaeia archaeon | reverse complement strand
TAGTTTTCTCTTCTTTTTGAAGTAATCTTCCTATCTCTAAACCTAAGCCGCTGCTAGCCCCGGTAATAAGTGCTTTCTTCACAAGAAAAACAAAGAGACGCTCTTTATTAAAGATTGCTATGGGATAAAACTAAAGGATTTATTAAGGTAAGCACTTCACAAAACATCAGGAGTACATAAAAAATGATCAAAAAAATTCTTGCTTTCATCTATAATGAACAAACAAAGAAATTTCTCATAGTGAAGACCAAAGGAAATGCACATGAAGCACATGGTAAATCGCAGTGGTTCACAATAACTGGCAATGTAGAGCAAGGAGAGTCCAATGAAGAGGCAGTCAAAAGAGAAGTCAAGGAAGAGACAGGATTAGACATAGAAGAAGTCTATGATTTAAGATGGGGATCAATCTACACATGGAAAGGAGAAGAGTGCGAAGAAACTAATTACCTCGCATTCGTCAAGGAAGAAAAAGTCGTCCTAAATGAGGAGCATGATGTCTATGAATGGCTCAGTCTCAAAGAGTTTGTCACGAAAATAGAATGGAGTTTAAGTAAGAAAGAATTAGCAGGCATTCTAGAAAGGGCAATCAGCAAGGAAGTGCATCCTCTCGCATACAGAAGATTAGATGATTGTACAAAAAAAGATGGTGTAACGAGATTTATCAACGGAGATCAAGTAAGTTTGTTAACTTGGCATGAAAATAATGACTTTAGCAAATTGAAAAATGTGAAGCAATCTTCTGGAGTGTGTTTGAATAGGAAAGGTGAGCTGTTAATTATCAAGACAAAAGAGCATTGGAGCCTTCCTGGAGGAACACCAGAACAAGGAGAAACCTTTGAGCAAACACTAAGAAGAGAGGTAGATGAAGAAGGAGATATTGACATCGATAATATTATTCCAATAGGATACAACAAAATCGAACAGACAAAAGACGAGAAGAAAGAAGTATTCTATCAGCTACGATATGTCGCGAACATAACAAAACTCAAAAAGCAAACCATTGATCCAGCAACAGGAAAAATTCCTGAGAGAAAATTCATCAATCCAAAAGACTTCCTGTATTATTGTCCATGGGGAAGACAAGGAGAGGCAATGATAAAAAAAGCTGTGCGAAAGAGAGATGTTTAGCTAACCAAAAGTGCATGACAAAATGTTATAAAAGAGGAAGTTATTGGAGCAGCCATTTCCATAAGGGGATAAAATGGATAGTATTTTCTTCTGCCTCATAGTCCCAGGTAATGACCAAGAGATTCTTGCATCGTAATGATTTGCCTGCGTTTATCAAAGAACGAGATTCCCTTGCTCGTATATCTTCTTTTTTGTTGATATAACTCACTTGAATAAGCTGTTTTATGGTTTTTCCTTTCTTTATGACAAAATCAACTTCATGCTGAAGATGGTCTTTCCAATAAAAAACTTCAAATCCTTCTTGTATTTTTCTTCTTTGCAGCGCCACAGCAACTAGATTTTCTATTGCCTTCCCCTTGTCCTCTGAAAATTTAAAGCCGATGGAGTTGATGATTCCCTGGTCAACACAGTACACTTTTCTTGGAGCTATAAATTGTTGTTTGAGTTTGAAGCTGAACCGCTCAAGAGTAAAGAATAAGAAAGCGTTTTCAAGATAAGATACCCAGTTAGAGATGGTGGAGACATGTTTAATATTGAGAATTCTAGCGAGCATGCTATAAGTAATCTCTCCAGAAGCGTTAGTTGTGAGGTATTTGGCGAGTTTTTTCAAGGCTTCTTTTTTAGTAATATTATAATGAATAATAATATCTTTCGTTAAGATATCATCATAGATTCTCGCGAGTATACTGTGGCCGAATTTATGGACTTCAGGAAATCCTCCTACAGTGAGATATTCTTGGAGATGATTCATGACCGCGGCTTTTTCTTTTGTGGTATAAATTGTATGTTCTTGATATTCTTTAAATTGCAGAAATTCTTTAAAGGAAAAGGGGAATAAAGTAGTGTCTAAATGACGACCGGTGAGGTATGTCGCTAATTCACCAGAGAGTAATGTGGAGTTGCTGCCGGTGATAATTACTTTTTTTGTTCTTCGAAGCCTAGTTACAAATAATTCCCAATGAGGTACATTTTGTATCTCGTCCAAGATGATGTACTCAATATCGCCGTATAAGGAATAAAAAGCCTCTAAAACATTGTTTAAGTCATCGCTAGTTATGCCAGCCAGCCGCTCATCATCAAAATTAATATATCCAAAGGAGTTTCCTTTCACTAATAAATAAGAAAAAAGTGATTTCCCGCATCTGCGAATGCCCAAAATTGCGAGAATGTTGGGGTGCACAAGAGATTTCTTTGCTGTTGTCAATGCTTCTCTAGGAATAATATGCTCCTTCTGCTCTATCTCTACGAGTTCTTCACGCTGTTCCTTGATGATGGATCGTAATTCCATAGGTTACAAATAGTTAGCTTATATATAAACCTTTCTATTACTATTATAAAGCTTTTAGTATTTAGTCAGTGTCAGTATGAACAAGAAATTGCTCTAGACTTTGCCCAGGATCGTGAATAATCTTACATTCTTTTGGTTCAAACTTTTGTTGAAAGCCAATAAATTAATCCAGTCCCTTGCTGTTAAAATAATGAATATATTCCAGTTTAGTTCCTTGAAATCGAAGCAAAGTGACATGACAATTATGATGATCCATCAATCCTCGTTGCTTGAAAGACAGGCCAAATTTCCAGCCCAAGAGTGCTCGTATAATGCCTCCACATGGCATACGATGACAATAACTTTTTCTGGATGTTCTCGAAGAATTTTATTAAGTGTTCTTTTTGCGTCCAGATATTTTTTAACAGTTCTCCAATAGCCAGAAAGATAATACTTTTTAGTCCATAAGATTTTATTAACCTCGCACAATCCATGCTCAACAACAGGTTTCTTATGAATTGCTTTTCCTATAATGGTGGCAGTCTCTAGTGCTCTGGTCATGCTGCTGGAGTAGAGAATATCAATCTCATCTTGCATACGAACAAATTGACGTGCAATATCTTTGGCCTGTTGTTTTCCCAAAGAAGATAATCCTGGTCCTGGAGTTTGTTCTTGCGTTCCATCTTGTAAATGAGATCTATCGCCATGTCTCACAAAATAGACCAGGGTCTTGCCCTTCTGATAATCTGTTGGGTTTTTGAGGACCATAGGAAAATAAGTTAGTGATGAGTAATCTGTAAACTTGCCTGTTGCTTCTTAGCTGTAAGTGATCCAGTTCCGCCTATAGGAAAAGTTATATGGGGTGTAGTATGTCCGAAGTCAACGCCTGCAACAACAGGGATATGATCTAATTCTTGTTTTGAAGTAATTATTTTAGCAAGCAAGTCATCAGTCATTCCAGAAGTGTTCTGAAATCTTCCTATAACTATGCCTCGTACGCCGGCAAATCCAGGTTGATGAATCAATGATTGTAAGTCTCTATCAAAGTGATGTGGTTTTGATTCTTCATCATCTTCGATAAAGAGAATGGTATTTTTGAGGCTAGGCATATAAGGAGTGCCTTGAAGTAAGTTAAGGGTGCAAAGATTTCCTCCTAGTAGAGTGCCTTCAGCAGATCCTTCATGAAGAACTAAATAGCCTTTATTTTTTATAAATTTCCTTTTGTTCTGGTCTTTGTACCAGGCATCATCGCTCCAAGTTGGAGAAGGAAGTACAGGAATAGGTTCAGAAGTCATAAAACATTTTTTAAAATAGTCCAGAGTATATTCAAATCCTTTCTGCATGGCAAAAGTAGAAAAGTGTGGTCCAGAGTAAGTTACTAATCCAGTTTTTGCATAAATAGCATTTTGGAGTGCAGTAATATCCGAATAACCGCATAAAATCTTAGGGTTTCGTTGGATAAGACTATAATCTAAATAAGGCAAGAGTTGGTTTACATTAAATCCTCCAATGGTAGTTAATATCCCTTTCACACGTTTGTCAGAAAAAGCTTCATGAAGATCTGCAACTCTTGAGGATATTGAAGAAGAATTAAAAGCGTCTTGTTCTTCTGCATGCTTGGAAAATGTGACTGTCAATCCTAATGCTTGAAGTCTTGAACATGCAAAAGCTCGCTGTTCTTTGGAGATAATGCCTAGGCTTCGTGAGGGAGAGATAACTCTAATCTCATCGCCTTTTTGGAGCTTTGCTGGAAGGATCATGACAATCGAGAAAGATTATATGTTTATAAAAGATTCGCAGTAAGCTCAGCGTTCCCAAAGCCATTTCCAGACTGGGTTGACTAGTATTTTTTGCCGTTAGTAAGAGGTTCATTTTTCTGATACACCTTGTCCAGGATATCTTTTGAAGTCATGATAAGGAAAAGCATTCAAGAATTTATAAACTTGCTGAGTTCATCAACAATCTTTGCAGGGTTCTTTCTTTCAACATAAATAACAGTATCACAAATTTTAGCAAACAGGGCAGGATATCTTTTACTATGCTGATAAAGGGGAATGCGATTTTCTTTTGGTTAAAAATAAAACTGTGGAGCAAGCTATTCAGGTATGCTTTGATCTCAACGAGGGAAATAAGGAAAGGGAAATTTCTGGGTTAAGAGAAGCTATGGAAAAATTTAAGTTAAAGACGGGGTTGATATTGACAAGTAATCAAGAAGATGAAATAAAAGATAAGAATAAGGTTATTAAAGTAATGCCTGTCTGGAAATGGCTTTTAATAACTAGTTAGTCTCTAAGCTAGACCAGCTCGAAGAAAGGTTCGTTCTGCATCTTTTGTTCCATAAAATAGGGGAAGTCATAAATAATCGCTCTAGTATAAACATATAAATTGATGGGTTAAGTTTTCTAATTTTCCAGACATAAGATTTCATAAATGAAAAATATTTATTTTACTTTTTGATGACCTGACAAATCATTTAAATTTATCTGCCTTCGGATTAACTGGGAAAAAGATCTATTATCTATTATTCCAAAGCGCTTTCTTTCTGGAAAATAGAAGGTGCAAGAGGTTCTTGCTGTAGGGGTTGTTCTTTTTCTTCGAGAGGCAATGCTTCTTCTAGTGGCTCTTGTCTAATTTGAAGGCGTGCATCAGGCAGTTTTCCTTGAAGTTTTAATTGAAGTGCTTCTAAAGGGGTGTACTGTTCTTGATACTGTTCTACAGTTTTGAGAGAAGAGTCATCAAAAAAAGCAGTCAATGCTTCTTTCAAGTCCTTTTGACGAGCATATCCTATAGAGAGGAGAAGCAGACTAAAAACAAAAATGAGAGCTAATATCTTCATAAAATTAGTTTTTTTAGGGATCATCACTTTAGCACAACTCCTGCGGAGCGATAAGTAGTTAAGATCGTTTGTGGGAAAAGTAAGGACGTGTCAAAAGGAACAATATTCAAATAGAAAGGCCATTCATGAAGCTCAGGGATATAAGGAATATTCCAAGTGATTGTGGCAAAACCGTTCGCGTCAAAGCTTCCAGAATAGACAAGTCCAAATGAATAAGGATCAACTAAGCTTGAGAAGAAAAGACCTGTTCCTACAAGATCAAGAGTTCTTCCATCACCTAAGAGTAGGTTAGGCGTAGTCGCTAAGTCTAAGACAACAAGGTAAGGTTTTCCAGCCATCAAAGGATCAGTAATCTGGAAAGTGACTGGTGTTCCAACGTCAGGAGTAGTATCGCTAATGGTGAATTGAGGATAAGAAGTTTTCCATCCATCAGGGCGTGCGAAAGGAGAGGGATCTTGCCTGCTTAGCTGAATATTTGTGTAGGGGTTTTCGCAACGACCATCCCAATTATTGTCAATGCAAGCATGTGTGCTCCAATAGTTTCCTTCATTGTTAATTGCCCATAAAGTATTTATTCCAATATCTGTTGATCTGGAGGGGTAATTAATAAAGTTGTTGTGATAAATGATATTATCTTGAGCAAGAGCAGCCCCAACACCAATAGGTCCGCTAGCTATAGGATTTAACACAGTATTTTCAGTAACATTATTGCGTGAAGAAGAAATAATTGCTATTTGTTTATTTTCATTCTCTTCCAGGAAGTTATGAACTATAGTGCTGTCATCAGTTGTCTCGAAGTGAATGGCGAACTGGTTTCTGAAAAAGGTGTTGTCTTGAAGAAGAAGCTGCTGGGATGTAAGTGCGCGAACGCCGTCTTCATAGTTGTTTGAGAAATGAGAGTTTAAAATTCTTATATTCCGGGAGTTCTGAATGAATATGCCTTTGTTGAAAGATTGTAAGAAGCAGTTGCTGATGGTGATATTATGTCTATTGAAAAGAGTCATGCCTGGGGCGCTGTTGCTCTGGGTAGCGTCTTCAAGAACTGCTCCATTGCAGTCAAGGTGCAGATTATCTGCGGTGAAGGCAATGCCATGGGGTAATGAGTAAGTGTTTGGCTGAAGAGTAATGGATGTTTCCACTGCACAGCCATCAACAAGCCTAGGCAAGTAATGTTGACAACCCTGTGGGCTTTGGCTAATGGAAATCTTAAAGAGTTCTCCTGTGTTCATGTCGCGCTCATCTATAGCCACAGCCAGGAAAGTGTAATTGCCAGCGTCAAACAATCCAGTCTCCCAAATAAACTCATTAGGCTTGCCAACAACGGGAACAAAGCGACGATCTTCTCCGCCTTGAAGATTTCTAATAGAGTAACGCAAATTTAATTCAAGAGGTGACGAAGCTCCGATGATAACGTGGGCTTGTTGCGCTTCTTGAATGATGATGTCTGATATGGGCTCTACAACAGGTGGTTGACCAAAGACACTATTTTGTGATCCTCGTAAAAATCTTGAACGAAGCGGACTAGGATCATCGGCGATCTCATCAAAGAGATAAGGTAGGTCGCAAATATTGTCAGTGTTAATGTCCGTACAAACATTGCCTCTTACTGTCTGTGTTTCAGTGTGATAGTTTTGATAGAAATTGCCCATGTCTCTGCTAAACCTGCCGTCGTCAACATGTGCATGCCAATTATTATTTATGCCGCCATCGTAGGCAGGGGAAGAGAGATTGTCAAAAACATTGAGAAAAATAGAGTTATTTTGGGGGTTGTCAGGTGTTTGTTCTATATAGATGCCAGAACTACCGCCGTCAAGAATGGAATCTCTTCCTGTAAAGCTGTTTGCTGTAATGTTATTGCCATGAGATTTAATATAAACGCCGAGAATGTTATTATCAAAATAATTGTTGTCTATGAATGTGTTGTCTGTGCCTTCATTCAATTCAATGCCCCTGTACACATTTGAAATGGTGTTGTAACTAATGCTCATATTCTCCGCGCGGATTGCTCCCGATCCTAGATGAACTGCAGTAATCTTTCCATGGTCAAGACCGTTTCTCTCTATAACCACATTCGAAGAGCCAAGAACATAAATAGCGTCGTAAGTAGGTGCGCCATTAATATCGAAGATGTTGTCAGTAATGATGCTATTGTTGATGGAGGTAATATAGACTCCAGCTCCAGCGCCAGTAATGCTATTGTTAATGATTTGAACATTAGGGTAAGGGTTGTTAATGCTGTAATTGTTTGCATAAGTGATTTGGTTGTTAAGATCTATAGCTATGCTCGGAAGACCAGAGAAAATATTGTCTCTTACAGTCAACGTTTCAACAGGAACTGCTCTAAGTGTGCTTTCATCATAATTTGCAATAACTCTTCCATAGCCCGATGCCTGACAATTGTGAATTGTAGCGCCTGTAGTCCCGCCAACATTGAAGAGAATACCATCAATATGTTCAAAAGTCGCTCCATTGCAGTCAACATCGACATTATTTCCTATAAGGGTAATGTTCTCAACTCGATAACTCCCAAGAGTAAAGGTGATGGATTGTGAAATAGTGCAGTGATCTGTTGGTGTAGAGCGGCATTCAGCTGCGGAAACAGAAGTAAATGCTAAAAAGAAGCCTAAGAAAATTCCAACCAATATAAATAGTGATCTCATAGTGCACTCATAACCCCTAATATACAATGTAAAGCTCCTTAATAAATCTATCGTTCGTTTGTCTTTGGTCAGTAGGAAAAGAAAGGAACAAAGTATTTAAAAAATGTAGAAAAAAAGGAAAGTTATGAAGTCTATTTTCAGCTACAAAGAGAAGATAAATCTGCGGCTCACGGAATTTTTTGAGAACAAGGTCAAAACCCTCGCGAAATATCCCAAGGACATAACCCATATTCTGGAGACTCTCAAGGAGTTTACTCTTAGAAAGTCAAGTAGAATACGTCCTCTCATATGTTTGGCTGCGTATGCTCTGTTCAAGGAGATCACGCCTGAAGCGCAGCGTCTTGCTCTGACAACAGAACTATTACAAACCTCACTGCTCATTCAGGATGACATTATGGACAATGATGATCTGCGCAGGGGAAAGCCGACAGTGCATAAGATCTATGAAATTTACAAAGGCTATAACAAAAATCTAGGCATGTCTATAGCTATCTTGGCAGGTGATCTTGCAGCATTGCTTGCTTATGAACTGGTTGAACAGTCAGCTGTTCCAGGAGCTACTAAGGTAAGAGTCATCAAGGAGATAAATGAAATTCTAGAGAGGGAATACTATGGTCAATCTTTGGATATTCTCAACGCGGCGGAACAAGTGACAAGGGAAGATATTTTACAGACCTATAATCTGAAGACTGCGGCGTATACGACAACAGGTCCCTTGGCATTAGGTGCCATTCTTGCTGGAGCGAAAGAAGCTGACATCGCAAAACTGAAAGCATGTGGAAAATCTCTTGGTCTTGCTTTTCAGATTATTGATGATCTAGGTAATCTCTTTACAGCGCAGGAAGAAACAGGAAAAAAAGCTTACGCGGATCTCAAAGAGGGAAAGAAAACTTTTATCATGGCCATGACTCTGGAGTATGCTGTAGCTCAGCAGAAAGCGATAGTCCAGAAAGGGCTTGGAAAAAAAGAGCTTACCACTGAAGAAGCTGAGTCCATAAAGAGTATTATTGTCAAGACCAAAGGATTGGAAAAGACAAAGGTATATGCTGCTAATCTTCTACAACAGACAGAGAACTTGCTGCAAGAAATAAAGATGCGAGAGCAAGGAAAACAATATTTATCCGAGATTATAGGTTTATTGAAGGAAAAGCTTTCTAAAATACACTAAGAAGGGATAAAGAAAAAGAGAAGAGAAAATATAAAAAGAAAAAAAGAAAAACGAAATTATCGTCTTTGGTTACCCTGGTATTGCGGGTAATAATAGTAAGTCTGACCTTCAGCTACATTGCTCATAGTTTCATTGCCTTCATTACCTTCCTTCATTTTGCGGAAAGCGATGATAAGGCCTAAAACAACCAATGCAATCACTAAGATGATGAAGATCACTGCTAAGACAGTCTTTAAGCTGACTGCGCTGGTGCTCTTCTGCATGCCTACAACTTCAGTGTTCACGTTGAATTCATGGACAATTTCTCTGCCCATCATGACACGAACAACAGAAACGTAGTTTCTTGGTTCTGCATTGTCGTTTGCTCTAATGAAGAGGTTAGCTTCAGCAGTGCCGTCTGGTAAGACGTTGATGAAGCCTGGTTCGATTCTGTATTGACCCCAAGGAGCAACGCCGTCAACTTGAACAGTGTACAATCCTTTTTCAGTGCCCATGTTTGCGAACATCAATTTGAAAGATGTTTCTTCATTCTGGTTCACTCGTTTGGTTGTGCTGTCAATGTTGATTAAAGTGTCAACTTCTTTAGGTTTTTCCATGCCTTTAACAAATATTTTTCTGTTCTCAGTTAAAAGGCTGTGACCTCTATTGTACATGACATCAACTTTTAAAGTATATTCTCCAGTTGTTGCATCTTCAGGAATGCGTAAGAGGAAGTCTAATTGAGCGGAGCTTCTTTCGTCTAATCTGAAGACTTCTTGGTCTTCCTGTTCTTCAGTGATTAAGTCATTAATGTAATTAGTTGTGGAAATGCCTAATTCTGGAACTGAGACAGTCACTCTTACATCATCTTCCTTTCTTTCGCCTAAGTTTTCAACGCGAACAATAGGGAAAATATGCTGTCCTGCCATAACTGAAGTGCTTGGGTTGACTACAATGTCAAAGATGTTCAAAGAGTGTCTTTGTTCATCAATGTTCAATTGGAATTCAACTTGTTCTTCGTTGTTAGAATCAGAAACTTCAATGCGAAGAGTGTATAGTTCAGAAGCATCAATGTCTTCTGGGATGACTAAGGTTAGGACTTTTCTGTAGACTAAGTTTTCATCAATAGAGAAAATATCGGAGATGTCAGAGATAGTGCCGAATTCATAGCCGACGATTTTTGCTTCAATGCGAACGTCAGGAACTTGACCGCCGGAAATGGTTTTATTACCTTGAATAACAACTTCGATCTCTAAAGTGTCGCCTCGCTCAATGTCGAGATTAGGAATAATTTTGCCTCCACCGCCGAACACATGAAGATCATTGACCTCAACAGAAAAAATGTTATAATCTGGTGCTGCTGCAGAAGTGATTCCTGCACAAGCTGCGAATACGATTAATAATGCTAACATTATTGTTGATTTCATGGTATGTTTGTAACCCCCGATGTTTTGAGTGTAAACTCAATAGTGTTGTTATCAGTCAGTTATAACCACTATATAAATCTTTCGGGTAGTAACACATGAGTAGCAAAAATTCTCAAAAGAGTCTAAAAAGAGCCACTGATATAGATAACGCTAAAAGACCAATAATGAATAAGGTAGTGACAAAGAGCAAATCCATTGGTTGTTCGTGCTGGGCAGGTGACGAGGATAGGAATGTTTTCTGTGGAGGAGTATCTTGGATGTAAGAGGTAAGCTGTACAGTTTTGCATCCGGAAAAAGTAAAAGTATGAAAAGAGGGCTGGATGTTGCGGCCGGTATAGAAATAGGCGTCAAAAGTATAAGTGCCTTGAGGTTCTTGATCAAAATACAAGGGAAGGAGGATCTGTTCTCTGCTGCGTGCGTAGACTTTTGTGCTAGGTGAAAAAGCATGTATATCTAAAGGCTTGTTCATAAGCTCTACATAGACATCTTCTGTGAATGTGCCTTCATTTTCAATATCCACCATCACCAGCACTTCTTTGCTGCAATGCAAGGATTGTTCTGTAATGATCAGTTGGGAAATCTTGATATCATGGTACAATGTTTTATCTGATGCAGCACTGACTACTATGCTCAAGGTAAATACAAAAAGCAACAAACTAACGACGGTTTTCATTACCACTTAAGAATGGTTATTTCATATTTAAGAGTTATGGTAGTTAGACAGCCCAGTAGTATATAATTTCAAGAATTTGACTATCCATCAATTCGCATCAGCGAGGTGCTAATGTGACCTCTCCTAAAAATAATTAAACATCACCACAATTATTATCTTTCATTCACGATCAAAAACTATTTCTCCTTCCTTCTTTTTTATTTCCATTTTAGTTGCAAAATTTTTTGAAAATGTTATTTTGTTATTATTAAACTTTCTAATTCTTCAAGCATTTTTTTAACTCTTGGTTGTTCAAAATGCTTCCTTGCTGGCTCAAGAATTTGAATTAATTTTTCAGCTACAGAATTTTTTAAATCCATTGGATGAAGATTTTTTTTAACAAAATCGCTTTCTAACTCTTTATATGAATTATAGATGATATCTCCACCAAATTTTTCTGGTCTTTTGATTTCCAATTTTGAATATTCATCTCTAAAAATAAGGTATTTTATCCAATTAAGAATTGGGTTAAATTCTGTTTCACCTTCAAGACAAAATGCTTGTTTAATTTTTCTTCTAATTTCATCTGGAGAATCATGAATAAATATACAGGTGTCTGGTTTTGATTTACTCATTTTTAGAGCAGACCACAATTCTTGAAGTTGGTCCTTTGGAACAGGCCATACTGGAGGTTTGCCTAATCCTAATATGAGGTGATGATGAACTGCAACAGGTTTCATCGCTTCATTTTGTTTGTTTAATAAAGGTTTATTTTTTATTTTTAATGCAACCTCTCTTGCAATAACTTGTGCCTTTCTCTGATCCAATCCTGCGTGAGGTAGATTTATTCCTTGGATAAAAATGTCAGCAACTTGCATAGGGGGATATATTAACTTTGCAAAATCAACTGAACCTCCTTCTTTTCTGCCCATAATTGTTATACTTCTTTGCATTCTTGAAAGAGAAGTATTTTTACTAACTTCTATCATTGTCGCCCAATAATCATCATTATTATGATACAGATCAGACCCCAAAACAAATTTTAATTCATCAGGATTTCCTCCGAAACATTTCAAGCTAGCTTTTAACCCCTCTTTAAAATATCCTCCCGCAACTCTCTTTATTGTTTCTCTATTTCCTCCAAGTTTGTCATTTATCCAGCTATGCCAATCTGCTAAAAATATTGAACAATCAATTCCTGCATCCATAAAGTCTTTAACTTTTGAAATGCACATTAATCCAGTACCCAAATGAATCTTCCCAGAAATTTCAAAACCTATGTAATGTTTAATTTTAATTCCACTCTCTAAAAGAACTTTTAAATCTCCTTCAGTCATAATCTCTTCTGTGTTCTTTTTAATTAAATCAAATCTTTTTTCTAGCTCCATATCTTTTAAGTAAATTAAACTTATTTATAAAGCTGTTCATAATGTATTAATTGGACTGCACCCTAAAAATGAGTGTAACCTTTAAGTTTATTTTATACATAAAGATCAGATTTTTTCATATCTCAGCTTTCTAAAATATCTTTTCCCAACTTGAACAACTTGACCATCTTTAGGAGAAACAGAATAATTAAGATCTCTTATAACTTCTCCATCTAATCTCACTTAATTGGTTTTCTAAGCTCATTTTATTGATTAAAGTTTTTTCTTAATATAATTTAAGATAGAGACTGGTTTTTAAAGTTATCTATTTTTATTACTTTATAGTTAATACAATATAGGTCATTTCCATCGACCACAATTTTGTCATAATAAAAGTGCTATAGGGCTGGTTTGGGGTATGATTCTTTTTGCTTGGTTTATAAAACCCGTCTCTATTTTAATAATAAGAGGTCTATTTCACGATTCTAATTTGACTCACCCACTTATGATGATAAGATATTATTGTTTCGGGCATTAAAAATGGGGATAGTAGGATTTGAACCTACATCCAGTGCTCACTCCAAAATTGTTGGAGGCACTCATCCTAAACCGGGTTAGACGATATCCCCTCTATATAATTCTATCAAAAACTTCCTTATAAATCTACCCGTATTTGGTAATTATTCAGTATCTTGAAGCAAGAGACTTCCCCAACAATGAAGATTAGCTTTCTTTTCACTGTTTGACGTTTCTCGCTAAAGCACAAAGATCCTGTTGAGAATATTTATTTTTCAGCCTCCCCAAAGCCTAAAGAAGATGTTTGGTGCATTGTAACTTCAGAATGCTGAACAATTACCGTATTTGTTCATAAAATAATAGATATCATTGAGATGCTTATCTTCTATAATAAATATTCTTTTATTCCTAATAGCAAAAGCATCTCTTTTTGGTTTTTTCGGACATACTAAGATTCCTAATTGATGATCACAAGCTTGTAAATATTTATATAATTGCTTGATTTCAGATTTACAAATCTGATGTGATCTATAATCTTTAACTTCTATGATTATTTTCTTTCTTTGCTACACCCTAAGATTTTAATCTTTCAAAAGGATAGGTTATTTCTGCTTGTTGATATGCTCCAAAAATACCGTTTTTAAATATCTCTTGTACACACATATTACAGTGTTTATTTCTCTTTCTTGCTCGGCTTAGGAGCTTCATCGTCTAGATTGCCACTAAAGGTGGAAGCGATGTCAATGACATATTTGCCTTCAGCTAATTTATACACTAGTGGCTTTCCTTTGAACAAGTCAATCAGATCAATTTCAAACTTCCCAGGCTG
This sequence comes from Candidatus Nanoarchaeia archaeon, assembly GCA_035289145.1. GTDB lineage: Archaea > Nanobdellota > Nanobdellia > SCGC-AAA011-G17 > UBA489 > JACOVP01. The sequence goes on along the minus strand of DATDXZ010000058.1, from coordinate 1,613 downwards.
CAGCATGCGAATGGATTCTAGATCCAACACGACAGGATGTTCTGGTTCTTGGTCTTCGCCAACAAAGTCCATGGCATCTTGTTCAAGTTGTTGTTTATCTTCAACAGTCAGCTTGGCAGTCATCTCTTGGGCTACTTTGATAGCCTGCTTCTTCATGTAGAAAAAGAATCTGCTCCCGCACGTGCATCCTTTCAAGACAGCTTCAGAGCCGTCATCATACATCTTGGAGCAACGCACGCATTGGTGAGGCATAAGTTACCTTCGCTTGCGAGAACGTGTTGTGCTTTTGCTTTTCTTGGTCATGCTTCGTCCGGAAGCAGTGTGCATCGTGAGCAGCATCATGTTATTCGGATCGCGTTTGATTTCTCTGACAATGGTGGCTGGACCGATAATAGTAATGCCGTCTCTATTACCGACAATGTATTTGACCATCTCTTTTTTCATGCGTTTCAATAATTGTAAGTTTTTTTCTTCAGGATAAATAGTACAGATTTCAATGCCTCGAAAACTGTCTTCGATCTGCTGCATGGTTTCTTGGATGAGTTTCCCCTCTTCTTCAGGATGTAAGCGTCCTTGCATTAAAACTATTTTATTTCCTTTGACAATATCTAACAGCTTGTCTATACGATCGCTCGTAGTCAAGTGCTCAATATCTGAATACGGCACAAATTGAAGTTTTAGCATGTTTCCTTTTCACCTCTACTTGATTACCTTGAATAAAGACTCATAAAATTCTTCCATGTTTTTCCCGTTCATGGCTGAGATGCCGACCACATCATATTGTGGGAATGCGCTTTCGATCTTCTTTAAATTAGCTTTTTTTAAATCAACTTTATTGCCTGCGATCACAACAGGAATGTCTCTTGCAGCTAAGTTGCCAATGATAGTGACATTGACTTGCGAGTAAGGATTTTGTGTGGAATCTAAGACAACAACAACGCAGTCCATATCGTCCAGCCATTTGATGGAGTCAATGACTCCTTTGGTTGCTTCTTTTGCTCTGTTTTTTGCTTCTTTTTCAGACATTTTGAATTTCAAGAAGTCTTCATAATCAATCTTAGTAGCGATGCCAGGAGTGTCAACAAGGCTGAAAGTCAATTCTTTGTTCTTGTGTTTGATGTGAATTTTTTCTTTGATTTGAATCTCTCTAGTCTCATGAGGAATATTAGAAACAGAACCCATTTTTTCCCCTAACCAATCCTTGCAGATGCGGTTAGCAAGGGTAGTTTTTCCAGAATTAGGAGGCCCATAGAGGCCCATTTTAATATGTCTCTTAGTGGAAAAGAGCTTATCAACCATGCGCTGGACAAAGTCACGTAGGAATTTAATCATAGAGTTACTCAACCTCTTATGAGACGAGACTCTACTTTCTTTTTAAGCATTTCTGTGATACAAGAGCACTATTGTCCAGTGCTAAATAGCAAGAAAGAAATAAATCTTATCATGGGCTCCAAAAGAGAGCTCTGTAGCTACATAGACAGCCATAGTTAAAAGAGGATAAGCTTTTATCCTCCAAATGACTCGATATTCTGAGAGAAAAGAGGGTTATAATCATAAGGGGGTTGCCCTAAGGAGGACAACCCATGATATGCGTCCATTGCAGTGGAACACAC
>DATDXZ010000057.1:0-13614 GCA_035289145.1 Candidatus Nanoarchaeia archaeon | reverse complement strand
GTGTGTTCCACTGCAATGGACGCATATCATGGGTTGTCCTCCTTAGGGCAACCCCCTTATGATTATAACCCTCTTTTCTCTCAGAATATCGAGTCATTTGGAGGATAAAAGCTTATCCTCTTTTAACTTTACGGTCTACGTAAAAGTCAAAAAAATAACACTAAATATTTTATATAATATCTCTGCCTTTCTTTAATTACTTAACAATGATAACAACAGAAGATAAAGCGAAAAAAGGCAAGAAAGGATTATTATTTCGACTGCCTTACCCATATACCAAGAAACAAATTTATCTTCCTACTGATTTGCTCTTGGTAGGCTCTAGATTGGAACAATCAGGAATAGAAACGAGAATGCACGATTTGAATTTGCACCGGCTTCCTAAGAAAGAAGAGTTGCAAGAATATGATTTCTTCGGCGTTGGAGTCATAGGCGCTCCATATATTCCTGGTGCAGTACATTTAGTGCAAGATCTTGCAGATAAAACAAAACAACCTATCTGTGTTGGTGGACCTGCTTTGGAAAAAATGTCCCCTGAGCAATTTGCTAGGTTATTTAGAGATTCAGCTACACACATAAGCACTGATTCAAATCTAACTCATTTTCTAGATGTTGATTTGCCAGATTTATATGCTGTCTCAATAGTTCCTATGCTGGAAAAGATAGAAAAAGAAGATTTACAGCTTTACCTTTCTAGAGAATTCTCTCTGTTTGTTTCTCAGGGATGTAAGTTCGGATGTGCTTTTTGTGGAGCCAAGAAAAAAATGAGGGAGACATTTGTTGAACCTGACACAGTAGAAGAAAACCTTGAGTATATCGTACGTAATGCTATGTCTCTTGGAATTCGTCAATTGTCCATATATCTTTCTTCATTAGATCTTTTCCAGAACCAAGATTCTTTCGGAAGAGTACTTGAAACCTTTGCAGATATGAGGGGAAAATATCCTTCTGTAGAGTATCGCCTTAGGGGATTGAGCAGGATAGATTCATTCGTAAATGCTTTAAAAGAAGCGCCTGAACTTGTCGATCTTGTTAAACATGCTGGTTTGAAGACTATTGGTTTTGGTGTTGATGGAACAACCGAAAAGATATGGAAATCGCAACATAAAGGGCAAGTAGGACTATCTCAAGTTGACGAAGCTTTAGACACATGTAAACGATTAGGTATTACTCCAGAACTGCTTATGGTCATGGGTTTCCCCAATGATGATTTCTGGAGTCTTCTTAAGACTTATATGTATACTGTTGCAAGAGCAGTCACTCATGGAGCAGTATCAAGACCCTATTTAGCTAAATCATTTATTCCTGGAAATGACGGGTGGGCAGATCCAAGATATGAGCATGAAGTTGAAACGTTATTAGAAAATCCAGCATTGTTTGCAAACCTTGACTTTGCAGCCTTAGGATCTCCTTTAACTCATCCGAGAAGATTTCAGAGATATCTTTCTAATCTATTTTATGTTGCTATTACAATGACTCTTGAGCCATTTGGAAGGAATGCTACATATCCCCTAATGCCGAGAACGGAAAGAAGAGGACTAATTTCTAGAATATATGATGATTTCTGTGGTAAGTTTAATAGTAAAGTTCCTTTTGATATATAAGTAATAATATAATGATTACATGCACAAAGCCTTAAAGCCGAGTCGTCTCCCAGTTTGTCTGCAGCGTAATCCTTTCATGCAGGTGCCATATTCTTCTTTGCCTACAACGTCAAGAAGATGTTTGGTTGGTCCTGGCTTGCCGCACTCTTGTCCCCACTCTATGTTTCCAGGAGGATCTCCAGGAGGTTGAGGCTGTGTATAACGAAGAGGTGTTTTGTATAGTGCCTCCATTTGAGGTTTGACTGGAGGAAGATGTGTGCCTGAAGCAAAAAAAGCAAGCAGAAGAATAAAAACTACCAGCAAAAACAATATCTTGTGATGCGCCTCGTGATTTCCCATGCAAAAGCAAAGAGTTGCTGATTTTTATAACTTCCGTTCATAATAACAATCTTTTTATACGTAAGAAAATGCAAGTCTGCTATGGACATAGAGAGATGTTTTGTAGAAAAGAGGAGCTGTAAGTCCTATCTGGAAAAGTCAGTCTCCATAGAATTGATCGGTGAGATGATCAAGGCGGGAACAACAGCGCCTTCTGCGGGAAATTTGCAAAACTGGCAGTTCATCGTGGTTCGCGAGGAGCAAAAGCGAAATGAGATTGCTGCAGCCTGTCACAAACAGGAGTGGATGCGCGGTGCTCCAGTGCATATTATCATCTGCAACGACGTGAAGAAAGTCACGGACATGTTTTCTCGAAAAGGAAAGTTATATGCGACGCAAGCTTGTGCTATTGCAGGCCAGAATATCATGCTCAAGGCGACAGATCTTGGACTTTCGACCTGTTGGGTTGGTTCTTTTGACGAGTATGCGATCGCAAAAATTCTTAAGATTCCTGATAATAGTATTCCTGAAATGATTATTACTGTAGGCTATAGTGATCAGCTGGAGCAAGGTATTGATAGACTTCCAGTGGACAAAGTTACATTCTTCGAAGAGCATGGAAAAAATATAGTAGAGAAGTCATTCTTTCCACTAAGTAAATATGGACAAGATATAGGCAGAGTGCTGGAAAGAGCAACTGGCACAAATCAGCAGCAAGAGTCACAACCGCGCAAGCCATTAGAAAGAATTAAAAAGTGGTTCAAAAAAGTATAGAAAGATTTAAATATAACCTATATGATAGTTACTATAACACTGATAGTGGTTATTATGAACTTACATCATTTTCTTAAGAGCGAACACAATGTAAGAAAACTCTTTGGCAAGAAAGAGATAGAGATTATAGGAAAACAACTAGAAGGAAGCACACTTACTCAGTCTGAAAAAAATAGATTGAGCAGAGATATAAGACCAAAACTAGAGTGTATCCAGTCTATGGCGCAATTTCAGGATGAATTTAAACTCAAGAAAGACCAAGATAATCGAAGATTAATTGCGGTTGCAGTAAACACCATAGTCCAAGATAGACTGCAAGAAAATATACGAGCAATTCTTCTGTTCGGATCATTCGCGAATAAGTCAAGCACAAAACATTCAGACATGGATATTTGCGTACTCTTCAAACAACCTCTCTCGCTGAAAGAAGCGACTGCATTCAGAATAAGGATCTCTGGCCAGCTTTCAGAGAAAATAGATGTACAAGTATTTAACATCCTTCCGCAAAAAATAAAAAGGGAGATTGCGAAAAATCATAAAGTACTCTATCAAAGCAGGCAACACAATGATTTAGATTTTACAGTCCAATATATGAAGGACGATGCATATTTTATCAGGATGCACAAAATTTTTGGAGCAGCAGCATGACGAGAATAGCAGATAAGATAAAGGAGATAAGGGAATATCTAGATCAATTGAAAGATATTATTCCAGGGAATATAGCAGAGTACAAAGGAAGCCTAGAGAAAAAAGCAGCATGTGAGAGATATGTTGAAAAAATTGTTGAGGCCGTAACAGACTTAGCATTTTTAACCATCAAGATAAAAAAGTTAAAGATACCTGAAGATGACAATAGTGCATTTACCATTCTCTGTGAGAGTAACATAATCAGCGATGCACTTGCAACAAGGCTGAGAAATGCAAAAGGTATGAAGAATATTTTAGCTCATCAATATGGAAAAATCGATGATGAAATTGTCTTTGAAGCGGTCACACAAGAGTTAGAAAAGGATGTAGAAGCCTTTATTAAGCAAATTGAAAAAGTGCTGAAGTAAGATACATTATGTAGAGGGGCTGTGGGCTAACCTGGTATGCTTCAGCCATGGGGTGGCTGCGATCTCGGTTCAAATCCGAGCAGCCTCATTTAATATCTATGGGCTCGCTTGTGTCAGAGGTTCTTCTAACTACTCCGTCTAGCGTTGGTTGTATGATCTCTAGTATTCTTCTTTGTAGTGCGGGAACATCTTCATAACGAACATCAACAAAGTGAATGGGATGTCTAGGAAAATAGCGTTGCATCTGTAAAAACTCTTCTCTGGCAGCTGTTAATGCTTCTAAATTTTGTAAGTCATCAAGAGGATGTCCTTTTGCTGCATGGTCTTCTACAAGTTTTTGATATATGGTCTCTGCAGGGGCGTCTAGAATGAGCACTGCATGGGGGTCTTGCATGCGGTTATGAAGACTCAGTCTATTTTCTCGCTCTATCTTTTCAACTCGGTCAAAAGCAAAAGTTGAATAAGGCCCGCGTCTTTGTATGATAATCTTTCCTTGTTCTAGTCCGGGAATAACTACTGCATCTATATGCGCAGAGCGATTCTGTAAAATCCAATCATAAGGAAGAGGTTTTTTGGTTTGTAGTGCTTCAAGAATTTCTGGTCCTCGAATGCCTTGCATCCAGGGTTGTGAAGTTGCTACTATTTCTCTGTCAGGTAAATGTTCTCGAACATGAGCGGCTAAAAAGTCGGTATAGGCTCGATTGTCGAGAGTGCTGATTCCATCAACCACAATCCATCTTGCTTTCGGAGATGCATAAAGAGTGCTTAATGCCATAAAACGCAAAAAACATTTCTCTTTAAAAAGTTATCTCTTGGTAGTAGTTGCTTTGAGCGCATTATACAATATTGCCAGGGAACAGGATCTACTTTTGTTTTTTTCTTTGTTGCTCAAAGAGGTGACAAAGTTATATAAGCATATTTCACAGCAGAAGAACGATGATAGAACAAACTACTGTAAATATAGGTTTGGTAACCGACATGGAAGAAATAAGAAGACTTTATGATTTTATTAGAGCACAACCATTTGACTATCCAAGATATTTAGACTGGGTTGAAAAGTGTAAAAGAGAACTTGAGTTAGGGATTAAAAGAGCTTTAGTAGTTAAAAGTCAAGGAATTATTGTTGCAGATCTAGTATTTCAAGCACATAAGCAAGAAAGAGGAGTTATAGAGATTAAAAACGTCCGAGTTAATCCAAATTATCAGAGAAGAGGATTATTCAGACAATTAGTAGAACAGCTTGAAGAACAAGTGATGCAAGAAGGATATCGAAGAATTGTTGTAGATACACATGCCACCAATATGCCTTTTATTACAGCCTCACAGAGATTAGGATTTAGAAGAGTGGCTGAAGAACCATTATATAGTGATCAGTTAGAAGTTATTCTCGTAAAGGACTTGTGATATTTATGGATCACTTAGCTATTCTCAAAAAGAAATGGTTAGAAAAGATTCTTTCTGGTGAAAAGACTATAGAATCCCGTTGGTACAAGCAAAGAAGAACTCCCTATCAGAAGATTGCCAAAGGAGACATCATTTATTTTAAGGAAAGTGGTAAACCAGTAACCACAAAAGCGACAGTCCAAGAAGCTCTTTTTTTCGATGCGCTCACGGAAGAAAAACTCAAAGATATTCTCCAAACATACGGAAAACAAATTGGTATGACTTTTGATGCGATTCCAAGTCTCTTAAATAAAAGTTATTGTACATTAGTAGTCTTACAAAACGTCGAAAAGATAGACTCTTTCACTATTAACAAAAAAGGATTTGGAAATATGGCGGCATGGATTACAGTAGAAGATATTGATCAGATAAAAAAATAAGGTATAATCATAAAATCTTATGCTTGAGTAAAAAATTTTTAACTACTTCAAAAATAAACTTATACCCTTCTGCGGTTGGGTGAACTCCATCCGGTAAAAGTTCAAGATAGTTACGTTGTTTCTTAAAAGGATGATAAACATCTATAAATGGAATCTTGTTCTTTTTGCATAATACTGCGCATTTCTCATCATACTGCTCTTCAAAGAGAGATTTATAGGAACAAGTAGGTCGCCAAGGCACAGGATCTACTTTACTATCGTCAATAGGTGTACCTCCTACAAAGATAATGTTTTTAGTATAACGACGAGCCTGATCAATCAGTTTTTGAAGATTTAATGTATACTGCTCTAAGGGAATGGAATGTTGTTTGGTAGTATTGTCAAAAAGAGAGTCATTAACCCCTATAGAGAAAATAATAATTATTTCTTCGTCCTCATCTCGTAATTTTGTGCGCTGTTCAGTTTCAAAGGCAAATCGTTCAAGAAGGCCTTGCGAGGTGTCACCTGATATACCAAGATTATACACAATATAATAGATGGAAGGATCTGCTAGCTGTTTTTCATCTAGATAACGACGTAAGCGTTGCACCCAACCACCTTCAACATCCCAGGCTCCATAGGTAGTGCTTGGACCAAAAACAAGGATGAGTGTCATAAAGAAAAGATGAAAGAATACTATAAAAAGTTGTTGTTTACAAGAAAGAAAAAAAGAAAAAAAAGCCGATGCCCAGGTTTAGAAAGAGATGGGCATCAGCAAGAGTCAAAGGGCAGAGATTTTGGGGGTTGCCCATTTGATCGTGACGTCTCAGCTCAAAAGATGCGTTGTCTTTGCCTGCTTGCGGCTGGAGCAGAAGCACCAATCATGTCGATACCTAAGTCATCGCCGAAAGCCATGTCTTTTGCTGCTGATTGCTTCTTGGATGTTGCTCGTCCCATCACATAAGGTGAAGTTACACCAGTCATGATAGTCATAACTCTGACACGTCCATCCATTTTAGGGTCAATTCTTGCACCTAGGATAACGTTCGCGTCTGCATCCATAGATTCAGTGATAATTTCACCGATCTTGTTCACTTCATCGAGTGTCAAGTCTTGTCCACCAGAAATGTGAATCAAAGCGCCAGTAGCACCTTGGTAGCTGACATCTAAGAGTGGGTTAGTCAAAGCACGTCGAGTAGCTTCTTCAACACGTGCATCTGTGTCACTTTCACCAATACCGATAACTGCTACATCACCATTAGTCATGATAGCTCTAACATCAGCGTAGTCTAGGTTGACTAAAGAAGGCACTGCGATAGTTTCGACAATGCCTTTGATCATAGTAGATATCAATTCATTCGCAACTGCAAATGCTTGTTGGATGGGCAAGTTACCAGCGATTTGCACTAGTCGATTGTTATCAATAACAATGACTGTGTCGCAAGCTTCTCTTAACTGTTGGAGTCCAAATTCAGCTTTGTCAACACGTGCGCGTTCAACATCGAACGGCATGGTGACTGTTCCGATAACGATTGCGCCAGATTCTCGTGCTAGGCTAGCAACGACGTGAGAAGACCCAGTGCCCGTTCCTCCACCCATACCTGCACAGATAAATGCCATATCACAATCTTTTAAGAGTCCTTTGAGTTCATGCAGACTTTCTTTAGCTGCTTCAGTTCCCTTTTGTGGGTAACCTCCACAACCTAGTCCTCTGGTTAATTCTTTACCAATAAGGACTTTATGATCTGCATCAGTAATATTCAAGTGTTGTAAATCTGTATTAATAGCGAAGATTTTCGCTCCCTGAATGCCTTTCTTATGTAGCCAAGAAACCATATTGTTTCCACCGCCACCGCATCCAATTACTGTAATATTAGCCTGACCTACTTCGAGGCCATCGCTGGTTGTAGGCATTGCCTTCATTGCATCTGAGACGAGACTTTCCATGTTGTTTTCCCCCTTGTATTCCCCAGGTTTTGTTTTTTCCTTGTGTTTTTTGTATATTCTCGAGCACCATAATATTTATATGGTAGTTGAGTATGATACCATCTAAGAGAACAAAAAACTTATTGACTCGTGATATAAGTTGTTGTGTTAAGAACGCTGTTTTCACTAAGAACTGAGAAACGCCAATTTCGATGTTCGCAAATGATATTAATTTTCAACCGCCAAGTTGAATTGATAAACGTTTTGATTTTTCCCGCCAAGGATTGAAATCAAACTGTAATTCTTTTTTATACTCTTAGCTAGTATATAAACATTTTTTAATTCTGATATATGTTTTACACAATATAAATGGTTAACTAGAACACGATAATCATGCTTCTTATGCCTAAAAAAGACAAGTATAAGCCGGGTGATACTATTGCTGTCACAACTAACGACAAACAAGTCACTGGTCTGGTCATGCCTTCTCCAGATGCACAAAACATCGTGCTCAAACTCAAATCTGGATACAATATAGTGATCAATAAAAGGTCCATAACTACAGTCAAAAAAGAAAAAGCTGTTGCTGCTATAGAGAAACAAAAACCACAAAAAATAGAATACAAACCAGGATTAAAAACAGTAACTATTTTACACACTGGTGGCACTATTAGTTCTGAGATCGATTATCAAACAGGTGCAGTCGTTCCTCGGTTCACACCAGAAGAGATCATAGCTAAATATCCACAATTAAGTGAAATTGCCAACATTCGTTCTCGTCTCATCAGGAACATGTTCTCAGAAGATATGCGCTTCGCTCATTATAATATTCTAGCCAAAGAAATCCAGAAAGAGATCAAGGAAGGTGTTGATGGCATTATTATTACCCACGGCACAGATACTATTGCCTATACTGCAGCGGCTTTGTCCTTTGCCTTAGAACACTTGCCTATTCCAGTTGTTTTAGTAGGCAGCCAGCGTTCATCAGATCGTGGCAGTTCAGATGCGGCATTAAATCTCTTGTCTGCTATGCGCTTCATCACACAATCGGACTTTGGAGAAGTTGCTATCTGTATGCATGAGACCAGCAGCGATGAATCCTGTGTGCTTCTTCCAGGAACAAAAACACGAAAAATGCATGCCAGCAGAAGGGATGCTTTCAAGGCAGTCAATGCTCGGCCATTCGCTCGTATCACCAAAGAAGGAAAGATCACATGGATCAACCAGCAGTATAAGAAAGTCGACAAGTCCAGGAAGTTCGCGCTCAAGTTGTTCAAGGAAGATCTCAAGATTGGTGTGCTCAAAATACATCCAAATATGTTCGCGAAAGAGTTTGAGTCCTATGCAACATTCAACGGATTAATTCTCGAAGGCACTGGCTTAGGTCATGCACCTATCAATGTGATTGACAAAGAGACCAAAGAACATGCAAAGATGCTCAAGAGCATAGAGAAGCTGGCAAAGAAAATGCCTGTTGTTATGACATCACAGACATTGTTCGGTCGCATCAACATGAATGTCTATTCGACAGGACGCCTCTTGAAAGAGAAAGGTGTGCTCGGAGATTATGCAGACATACCACCAGAAACTGCGTTCATCAAGTTAGCTTGGGTGCTCAGCAACTATCCCAAGGCACAGGTAGCAACCATCATGCATGAAGATGTGCGCAGCGAAATCACCAAGCGTTCAGCACATGAAGATTTTCTGTAATAATATAGTTCTTATGCCTAAGTGGTTACTAAACTATTTATAGCTGGAAAATGTTGACTTTCAATAATGGGGGTAAAAAAGAGTCTTATTTATGTAGCTTTGTTAGTTTTAACTATGAAATTTATTACTGCAGTTGAGTGTGGTTCACAACCTACTGACGGATGCACTGTTAGTGTTAGTACCACGTTTGATACTGGAAATTATAATCTGCCGAATGGAATTAATATGCTTGGTAATGCAATTACGCTTGACTGTAATATGTCGATACTCGATGGTACAGGTGGTTCAGACATAGGCATTTTCTTTAACACCGCAACCTTTTCTACTGTTCAAGGATGTACGATAAAAAATTATAATGTAGGGATTCATGTTGGTTTTGCTTCTGACAACAATACCTTTTTTAATAACACATTAAGCTTTAATTCATATGGCCTAATTCTTGACTATCTATCAAGCACAAATTATGTTGATAATACCTACATTGTTGAAAATGTTATGTCTAATAATAGCAATACTGGTGTTCTAATTCATGGTAGTGTAAATATCGTGGTGAATAACAACATCATTAATAATGGTAATTATGGTGTGCGAATCGCAGTTCCTATCGCTGGCTCTAATAATATTACTCAGAATATACTTTCTGGCAATGGTGTTCATGCAGTTTTCTTGGACGATGATGGAAAATTCAATAATGTTTGGGATAATGATATCGCCGATACAAACCTAACGTATACACGAACAAATGGGAACAAGTATTGCATAAACAATATTCCAAATAGGTATTCTGCAGGAGCTAGCGGTCCTGGATGCGATTGTCTACCTCTTGTTGACCAATTAGTGATTAATACGGAAGAGAATTATTGTTCTGGTCTTTATAATCTTCCCAATGGTGTAAGACTTCTAGAAAATAATATTGCGGTTGATTGCAACAATGCAACATTAGATGGGACTGGTGCTTCATCACATGGCATTTATTTAAATGGCCCTGATTTTATTACTGTAAATAACTGCACGTTGCAAAATTATGCTACTGGTATCGACAACACTTTTGGTTCTTCAGATAATATTATTCGCCATAATCTTCTTTTTAATAATTCTATTGGTGTAGGTTTGTATAATAATGCGGGATTAGGTGCTAATAACCATTATGTACATGATAATATTGTCATAGATAGTAAAGATAGGGGGATTTATGTAGGCGGTACGAACAATCATGTTGAGAATAATACTATTCTAAGAAGCGCTAACTATGCAGTACATGTTTCAACACCAAGTAGTTTGAGTAACATTACAAATAATTGGATTGAAGATAATGCCTTCGGCATATATGTCGATGGCACAGCACGAAACAACAACTATTCTTATAATTATATCCTTAATAGCATTAACTATAGTTTTTACTACAATGATAGATATGATAACATTTCAGCAGAAAATAACTGCTGGGGAACTTCCTTACGCCGTAAAATCTCAGACTCTATTTATGACTATTATGATGATCCAACCAAAGGAATAGTCTATTTTGAGCCTTATATCTCTGGCTACGCATGCGGTCCCGGCGTTGGCATTCTCGATATTATTCCTATTCAAGTTGTTGAAAACGTCGATTTGATTAGAGGGAAAACAACGTTAGTTCGTGTGCAAGTTGAGTTCGCTGAAGATCCAACGAATCAGACGACGGTTGTGACTGACCTCTATGTGAATGGTTCTCTCTATGATACGAACTCTACGGACTTTACTGGAGGTCAGATCGCCAACATTGATTTTATGATTCCTGGCAGCAGCTTTGAGTATGTCAGTCAAGTTGAATTTAAAGCTGTGCTGACGACGAATATTACTGGCTTTAATGACACGTATGCGAAGACTATGAATGTGGTTGAGACAAGAGACTTGAACATCGTGTTTGTTCCTGTCGATAATCCTACTAACTTTAATCAGGCTGTTGCAGATTCTGTTGATTTCATGCGAAAAGTTTATCCCCTTGCTGATGACGCGCTAATCGATCGTCAAAAAGAAGGTATAACTATTTCTAGCATTTCCGGTCCTTTTAAAACAATTAGAGCTTTAGATAGAATATATAGAAGTAGTGTCATAAATAATGAATTTCCAGATGTTGCCGTAGGTATTGTAAGATCGAATTGGCTTCAAGACGTATTAGGAGAACCTGGTTCTGGTCTAAGCTATTTTACATCACGCGCCGTAATTGCGGAAGAAGATTTTAGTAACACTGTAGCACATGAAGCAGGACATGTTTATAGATTATGTGATGAAAATAGCAATTCAACGTGGTTAAGTGGAAGAATAATCTATGCTTGTGATAATGGCGATAGAAATAACGATAATCAATTAGATGGTGATTGTGAGGGTGATGGCTGTCCGACTACTTCTTTAGAACCTTTGAGCGGTTATCCAGATAATACCATCTTACATAACTTAATGGGGGATGAAGTAAGTAATGTTTGGATAGCAAATGATAGCTTCAATCAGTTGTTAGATGAACTCCTAACTCCATTACAAACTCAGACAGCATCAAAAAGAGTGTTAATTAGTGGAATATATGATAATATCACTAAGTCGATTGTCTTTCAAAGTACTTATTTATTAGGCCAAGGATCTACAGATTTTATAGATAGCTTTACTGATGGTGATTTCTCTTTAGAATTTTTAAATGATAGTAGTATAGTTACAAATATGAGATTTAATCTTTCGTATGGATTATTTTCTGCAGATGGTAATTTTACTGAAACTAATGAAAGTCTTTTTACATTCACAGTACCATACACAGAAGATATAAACAAAATTCTATTTAAAGAAAATAATGTTATAAAAAATGAGATTAATAAAACACCTAATGTTCCTATCGTAAATATAAATTATCCTAATCGAGATACAGTTTTGATGGGAGAAATAGAAATTTTATGGAATGCTACTGATCTTGATAATGATACACTTTCCTACGCACTTGTTTTGAATTCTGAAAGTGAAGGAAACAGTACCCTTGGTCTTGATTTAAATGAAACAAACTACACATTCAACTTCTCAACAATTCCAGAAGGAAAAGATTATTCACTAAATGTGTTAACAACAGATGGATTTAATACTATAGAAACTAATACCAATACTTTCTGCGTTGATACTAATATATCAATATGTGGTTTAAAACTATTGAATGTTAATCAAACAACAGCATTATTTGAGTTCATTGTCACAAATACTCTCAATACTACGCAGGAAGATATTAACTGGACGTTCGATGTACAGGAAGCGAATATTACGTCAACATATAATTTCAATTTGACAGGTGGAGAAGATATTTTTGTTTATATTGAATATACATATAGTTCAACTGGTAACTACCAGATAACTGCAACATCAAGTAACGTGAATTTCACAGATTCACAATCAATTAATCTAACAATTTAGAGGAGGAAAAGAAAAATGAAAAACAAAACATTTGGATTTGGAATTATATTTGTGTTAATACTATTTGGATTGAGCTATTATTTAGCTATAGTGATACATACAAACTGTCCTACATATGGAGAGATTGTTTATGATGAAGGAAGACCAATAACTTCTGAGTCAGATGCAAAACAAGTATTCTTATCTTCAAAAGATAAGATATCTGATCGTTTCTTACATAGACAATCTGATTTAAATAACACGCCTTATAATGATATTTCTTCACTAATCTCATTTAAAGGTAATATTCTAAAAAAAGAATTCGAAGGATGGGTACCAGAACCGTATGGTATATTAAGCCAATCTCAGGGAGGGAATATAATTATGGATGGTATTTTTATAGGAAAAGATGGAAAAATATATTCCTTTAGGAAGTGCAGATAATGACATTAAACACTACCCCATTTGCAGAAGGAGACGATTATTCTTTGACGAGCTTGACAACGGATGGATTTAATACTGCAGAAACTAATAGTGGTATTTTTTGTGTTAGTAGCAATTTATCTGTCTGTGGTTTAAATTTACTTGCTACAAATCAAACTACCGCTCTCTTCGAGTTTGTCATTACAAATACATTGAATAACACACAAGATGACATAAACTGGACGCTAGATACTGGAGACGCTAACATTACGTCGACATTCAATTTCAATCTAACTGCATATGAAGACATTTTTGTTTATATCCCAAGTTTGACAGTATCATTTTTTAGCCTTTTTTAACGCATAGAATTTGACAGATAAATTGTCGTTGGCGAGCATGTGTTTTTTAGCATTTATTCGCTAAATAAATTTGACAGTTTGAGTGTTTTTTTGGTTTTTGGCTTAAACAGCAAGTGCAGTGCTTGCGAAAAGAGGTCAAAAACATCTTTTCTAGGCATTCTTGACTAAAAATCAAGCCAGAAAACAAGAATTTAGGCGCAACTGTCAAATTCTATTTCCCGCAAAAAACGAGGAAGAAATG
>DATDXZ010000056.1:0-3127 GCA_035289145.1 Candidatus Nanoarchaeia archaeon | reverse complement strand
ATACACGGCATAAATCCGTTCTTCCAGCTTCTTTTCGTCAGCTAATCGTATAAGTTCATTTAAAATCGATAAGAAGCACGTTAATGTCTTTCCTGAGCCAGTAGGGGCTACAACCATGATATTCTGTCTGTCGTGGACTTCTTTGACGCCATAGAGCTGCGACAGGGAGAAATCCTTGAATTTAGAGAAGAACCACTGGTTAACTAGAGGGTGTAACAGCTTCTGTACTGTCTCTTTCGACTGTGGTTTTTCCAGATAAGTGATCATAGCCGGAATTGTAAATAAAGTTGCTTTATAAAACCTATGGGGGCGCTTTGAGAAGTGAAAACAAAGCTATAAAAATGAGGAAGATGAGACAAGAACATGAAAAAGAGTATGGAGTGAAAACATGCTGTTTTGTAAACATGCAAGATGTCTGAAGATAAAGTAAAGTTAACGATGGTAAATGATCGAAAAAACATGAGCAGTCAGATAACAGCCGAAGGCATCGAGCTCAATGAGAAGTTCTTGGAGGCGCTCCACGCGATGGAAAACACGCGGAAAAACATGTTTATTACAGGAAGAGCTGGCACGGGAAAATCTACTCTGCTTGAGCATTTCAAAAAAACAACAAAAAAGAGCATCGCTGTCTTAGCTCCAACTGGTGTCGCCGCTTTGAATGTTGGCGGCCAGACAATCCACTCATTTTTCAAGTTCGCTCCAGATATAACTCCCAACGCGATAACATCACAGAACGCTATCGGCAAGAAGATCTACAAGATGGTGGACGCGTTAGTCATAGATGAAATCTCCATGGTCAGAGCTGATCTTCTCGACTGCATGGATAGATTTTTGCGTATCAGCAGGGGAAAGAAAAAAGAGCCTTTTGGCGGTGTACAGATGCTGTTCATCGGCGACCTCTATCAATTGCCCCCAGTCATCACAAAGAATGATCAGGCGATCTATAAGGAATATAAGAGCGGATATTTTTTTGACGCTAATGTGTTCAAGGAATTGGCTATGGAGTTTATCGAGCTTGAAAAAATCTATCGCCAGAAAGATAAAAAATTTATAGCCTTATTGAACGCCGTGAGAAACCGCTCTGTCACGGACGAGGACATGCTGGAGATCAACAAAAGGCACAACCCGTCCTTTGAGCCGTTAAAAGACGAGTTCTATATTAATCTCACGACAACGAATGATCTCGCTGCGACAATCAACGAGAGAGAATTGGCTAAGCTTCCAGGTAAGCTGTTCAAGTGTATAGGGGAAATCAGCGGGAAATTCGAAAGGTCTTCCATGCCAACAGAGCTGGAATTAAAGTTGAAAGTTGGCTCTCAAGTCATGCTGCTCAATAACGATGGAAAACGCAGATGGGTCAACGGCACTATTGGAAAAATTGTGGAGATAACTAAGGATGATGAGGATATTGCTGTTGAGCTCGCTGCGAAGCAGATAGTGCATGTCGCGAAACACACTTGGGATATTTGCCAGTTAGATTATAACGCAAAAACAAGGTCGCTGGATTCCAAAACTTTAGGATCATTTAAGCAGTATCCTTTAAGGCTGGCGTGGGCAGTCACGATTCACAAAGGTCAGGGAAAAACATTCGATAAAGTCATTGTTGACATAGGCAATGGAACGTTCACGCATGGTCAAACCTATGTAGCGTTGAGCAGATGCACTAGCTTTGATGGCTTAGTCCTAAGAAAGCCCATAAAGAAGCAACATATCTTCATGGACTGGAAAATAGTCAATTTTCTCACAAAGTACCAGTATGGTTTGTCAGATAAAAAGTGTTCTTTAGAAGATAAAATAAGCATGATTAAAGACGCTATCAAAAGAAAAGAAATGCTCGATATTGTCTATTTAAAGTCAAGCGACGTCAAGTCAAAAAGAACTATTCTGCCGAAGAAAATAGGCAACATGGAATATATGGGCAAAAAATATCTTGGCGTTGAAGCTTATTGTCAATTGAGAAAAGAGGACAGGGTGTTTAGAGTAGATAGAATCTTAGAGATAAAAAAAGTGTGAAAAGAAGAGCAAAACCTTTAAAAGACCATCTTAATGCTCTAACTTACCATTTTTTCAATAAAGGAGGAAAAACCATGGCGACAAAAGGATATTGTGTTAAATGCAAAGAGCAAGTAGAGATTAAGAACCCAGTTGAAAGCAAGACATCAAGAGGCACAAAGATTGCGAAAGGCAAGTGTCCTAAATGTGGAACAACAGTCTGTAGAATGGGTGGAATAAAAAAGTAATTTTAGCATACTACAGCCATCTAGTGCAAACAAAAGATCTCAAAAGTTAGTTAGTACTTTAAAATAGATAGATTGTAGATCTAAAAGGATAAAAAGCGAAAGATTTCCGAAGAAAGGGATATATTCTGAAAAATTTACCAAATGATTATTCTAATTCTCTCTTCAATATTTTGTGCGCATTGTTGATCCTCTTGAACATTTCAACATCTCCGCCATCGACGTCGGGATGATACTTTTTGGCAAGCTCTTTGTATTTCTTGTCAATCACAGTCATGTCAAGAACGTCAGGCGCGATGCCTAACAATCCTCGTGCTTCTTTACGCATATGCTCCACATCGTCTTTTTCAGTGAAGTCTGCAAGGAATTCTTCGAATGTTTTCTTCTTGCTAAGCAGATCATCTACTTCAAAGGCAATGACTTTGTAGACCACATATAGGTTGTCAACATAGCGTTTTGCGGATTTGTAGCTGTAATACATGCGATAGCCTTCGCAGTACCATGTTGCAGAAGCAGGAACATTTTTGATCGCGACAGGTTCAATGTCAAGAACAATGTCATCGTCAGTTAAGCCCAGCTTGCCGAGAATAGTAATAATATTGTTTTTGTATTGCAATGCTCTTCTTCCAAAAGAGTCACGCGCAACGACGGGGGTGAATGCATGTCCTTTGATAGTAATGGCTGTCATGGTTGTAAGAGATAGTGTAGAATACTCGTAAAATGACTATTTATAAACATTGACAATATCTGTAATTGTTCAGCATTCTGAAGTTACAATGCACCAAACATCTTCTTTAGGCTTTGGGGAGGCTGAAAAACAAATATTCTCAACAGGATCTTTGTGCTTTAGTGAGAAACGTCAAACAGTGAAAAGAAAGCTAATCTTCATT
>DATDXZ010000055.1:0-10859 GCA_035289145.1 Candidatus Nanoarchaeia archaeon | reverse complement strand
AGGCGATTATATTGTGATGGTTGGAGGTCGCGTAGGTAAAGATGGTATCCATTTCAGCGACTGAACAAGATAATCCTCCAGCACCATTGTCTGTAAGACTAGTGTATAATCCTAAATCTCTTGCCTCATTCACTAGAGCATCACTTAGTTTTTTCTGCGTGATAGGATCTCCAATCTGCACTGCAGTAGCTGGACTGCCAGCATCCATAGCTTCAGAAGAAAATGTCGCACCATGGATACCATCTTTACCTACGCGACCTCCAACCATCACAATATAATCGCCTGCTTGTGCTTGTTTTTGATGCGACAGTCTTCCAGCACTCTCTCTTGGAATTATTCCTACAGTACCAACAAATACCAACGGCTTTCCTTTGTAGCGTTCATCAAAAAATAACGAACCAGGATGTGTTGGAATGCCAGAGCAATTACCTCCAGCATTCACTCCTCTAATGACACCTTCCATAATGCGTCGCGGTGATAGCATCTGTTGTGTTCGTTGTTCTCCTTTGTATAATGAATCTGTATTATTTGGATCAGCGAAACAAAAAGCATATCGATTGATAACTGGTCTAGCACCAAGCCCAAAGCCGATGGTGTCCCGATTCACACCGACGATACCAGTTATTGCACCACCAAAAGGATCTAACGCTGATGGACTGTTATGCGTTTCTACTTTATCTGTCAAGAGCCATTTATCATCAAAAGCAATAGCACCAGAATTATCCTTAAAGACAGAGACGCAGAAATCCTTATCTCCTTTTGCTCTTCTGATTTTTTCCGTTGCTCCTTTGATATATGTTTTAAATAATCCTTCTGTAAGATCGTCAAGAGAATCAGCAAAGATAGTATGCTTACAATGTTCTGACCATGTTTGTGCAATAGATTCTAGTTCTACATCTGTCGGATTTCTTTGCTTCCCACGGAAATATGTTTGAATTGCACCCATATATGTCAAATCTAACGCCAGAGGCCCTCTTCGTGTTCCGTCCACATTAGCAATGCCTTTTTTTCCTATAAGCGCCAACTCTTCATTAGTCGCTTGCAGAAGATCAACAGTGCCAACAGCAGGCTCCAAACCTAATCTTACCCTTGGAATAACTATGCCCATTCCTTGTTCCCTTTGAAACGCATCAAAACGCTTTATAGAAGTGCGTTGAATCAAGGGATTTGCTAGAGATTCTGCAATCATTCGAACATCATTTTGTGACAGATCTGCTCGCAGAAACGTTACTTGAGAACTATACACACCTTGCTGTTCCTCTAACTTTGTTTTTAATAAATCTTCCACTCCCTCTCTTGCAGTTGTAGCAACATTGTCCGTAACACCGGGATGATACCCTATTTCAATAGCCCAATCGAAGTGTTCTGGCGCTTGAGGAACATCTACAGTTGCACGTTCAGTTACAGCATCAGCAAGCATGCTTCCCACTCTTTGCAAATCAACTTTTTGTAGAGGAGCATCGATAGTATACACATCAACCAACTGCACGTCGTGTACTTTTCCAGCAACCCCCATACTTTCTAGTTGCCGTTTTCTCATGCGTGCACGGGCATCTTCTATTTCTGATTTGATTTCTATTCTTGCAGCCAAAAATTCAACCCCCTAATTTCTAAACGTCTACAAAACACCCTATAAATATCTTTCTGCAAACTATTTTATTATCGCCTAGTAATCATTATTATGCATTTCATATTCACTTTTTTATTTCTTCAAGAATTATTTATGCTCTTACTATGGTTTGATTTCTTTCAGGACCCACAGACACAATTCCCACATGAGCTCCTGTGATGTGTTCTAAATCTTCGATGGCTGCTTGCAAACTTTGTGGAAGCTGATCAAAAGATCTTACTTCTTGCATACTCTCATAACCTTGATATGTTCGATATATTGGATCCACTCCTCTTAAAACTGTGGAACTCCTTTGGAAACCTATTCTTTCACCCTTATATCTATAACCTACAGCTACTTTAAATTCATCTGCTCCTGCAAGCGCGTCTGGCTTTGTCAAGACCAGCACAGATTTATTAATTCTCGCTGCATATTTTCCCGAGACAGCATCTGTCCATCCGACTCTTCGAAGACGACCTGTTGTTGCGCCATATTCTCCCGCTGCCAAGCGGATACCAACACCCTGCAGGAAGGGATCTGAATTATTTATCAGCGCGATAATTTCTTTGTGCTTCTGATCATAGCGTATTATTTCTTTCTCTTCTGTGAAAGGAATGCTTCTTTTCTCGAGCTCAGCCTTTCTATTCTGCAGATCATCACCGCAATAGTTCTCTGATTTTCTACCTCCCAACTCTGTAGGGAATGGACCGCCGCCAACACGCGTCATGAATGGGAATTTCATTAATCCAAGACTCAAATCTACGTCTGCCGCACACAGACCTACGCCAGAAGCTGTACCATTGAGCGAGCAATCTGATGAGGTCACATAAGGATAAGTGCCATGCTCTACACTCAGCAATAATCCTTGAGCACCTTCCAACAACATTTTTTTTCCTGCTGCAAGCGCTTGATGCACTTCTGCGACAGTGTCACGAACAAAAGGTTCTATTCTCTGTCCATGTCCCTGCAATAGCTGCATGATCTCATCTTGACTTATTTGTTGCCCAGCATAATGCACACTTAATTTTTTTAATTTGCCTGCTAGCACATCTCGATCAAAGATATCACCAATAGTAATACCACAGCGAGCAATTTTATCTGCGTAACAAGGACCAATGCCTCTTCCTGTTGATCCGATGCCTCCATGCGCCTGTGATTTTGTCCCTTGATCACTGTTGACATGCCATGGCAGAATAACGTGCGCATCTTTGCTAATCTGCAGATTATTGTATGTTCCTCCACCCCTTCGTAATGTCTCCATTTCGTCGAGCAAGACTTTCAAATCTATTACCATGCCATTGCCCAGAACATTCACAACTCCCCGACTATCATGAAGAATACCGCTAGGCAGGAGATGGAAGATGAACGTTTTATTGCCAATAACTACAGTATGACCAGCATTATTGCCGCCAGTGCCTCGAAGCACATAGTCTGCCCAAGTTTCTGCGAGCAGATCAACAATTTTTCCTTTGCCGCTGTCACCCCACTGATTACAGAGGACCGCAACAACCTGCACGTCTTTGACTAAGCTTTCTAAGTTCATGTGTAATCATCCTATTGTTGATAATTGGGCGCATCCTTTGTTATTCTGATATCATGCGGATGCGACTCTTGTTTTCCTGCATCTGTTAATCGTATGAAATCTCCTTTAGCACGTAATTCTCCTATATTTGCAGCACCTACATATCCCATCCCTTTGCGCAATCCGCCGACATGCATTGTAATCGCTTTTTCCAATGAACCTTTATAAAGAGTCAATCCTTCTACACCTTCAGGCACTAATAATGATTTTCCCGTCCTATATCTGTCTCGCGATCCTGCATGTTCCTGCATAGCTCCCAAAGAGCCCATGCCTCGATACCCTTTCCATTGAGTTCCTTCGAGATATATTACTTCTCCTGGAGTTTCATCTGTTCCTGCCAGCAGGCTACCAATCATCACGGAATGAGCACCAGCTCCAATAGCTATAGGAATATCTCCAGAATGTTTCAATCCGCCGTCTGCACAGACAGGCACTTGGTATTCGTCAGCAACTTTTGCACACCAATAGACTGCGCTTACCTGCGGAGTGCCTATGCCAGCGACTATTCTTGTTGTGCAAATAGAACCAGGACCTTGACCAACTTTAATGCCATCAGCTCCAGCATCAAGCAATCTTCTTGCTGATTCTTCTTCTGAGATATTACCTACAACAACATCAAGAGATGGAAAACTTCTTTTCAGCTGAATGAGCGTGTCTATCACTGGCTTAGTATCTGCATGCGCCGTATCAATCACCACAACATCTACTTTTTTGGCGAGCAATTTTTCTACTCGATCATAGTCAGCTACTCCAATAGCTGCACCAACTCTCAGCTGCCCATTATTATCAACATTATATCCTGAATTACTTTCCGTGACAATTCTTCGGACATCACTAAATATATACAGCCCTGTAAGATGCCCCTGAGCATCAACCAAAGGCAGCACTTTTTTCTTTTCCCGAATCATGCGTGCATAAGCCTCTTGCACTGTCGTCTCTGGATGACTCGTGACTAAGCCAGTACTCATAATCTCATTCACTAAGCGCGATGGCTCTGTACAAAAATCAAAATCATTTTCCGAGATGACACCTACCAATGTTCCTTCTGTGTTCACCACAGGAAAGGTATGAAATGAGTATCCTTTTTCTCTTCTCAGATCCAAAATAGTTTGTATAGTATTTGTTTCATGTGCACAGATTGGCTCTCTAATCATTCCATGCAAGTGGAACTTCACTCGAGCAACTTCTTTTGCCTGATCTTCTGGAGATAAATTTCTGTGAATAACACCAAGACCGCCAGCTTTCGCCATAGCAATAGCCATTTTGTGTTCTGTTACTGTATCCATAGCAGCACTGACTATAGGTATTTTCAGAGGAGTATTTCTTGAAAATAAGGTAGCTAGATCCACATTTTCTGGCATGACTTCTGCATATCCGGTCCTTAAACGAACATCATCAAAGGTCAATGCAGTCTCTCTTCCTATGTGTTCAAAGAAAGCATCTTTAGGCAATGACGATCTGTTTATCATAATTTTTGTTTTCCCTTATGCCATATAAATGTTCTTGTTCTTTTTTTATTACTTCATTAGGACGTTTTTTTACAGCAAGATTTATATGTCTCCTCTAGCAATCAAAACTATCTTGATTTATAATTATTATAAGGGGGGATATTGATGACGATTCGAGAAAACAAATTTCCAGTGAAAGATATTGTAGTTCCACAACATGTGCTTGTGAGTGTTTTTGGCAAACAAGGCCTTGATACTTTAGTAGCAGGAGTACTTGCTTGCAATCCTGATGCCATGTTTTATTCCACCGGCGGCACTGGCAAAAGAATCGGTGAAATTCTCGGTGACCGAGCAGGAACAAACTACACTTCTGTCGAACAGTTCACTAAGGCTCCTGAAATGGAAGGAGGTTTAGTGAAGACCTTACATCCTAAACTACATGCGGGCCTTTTGGCTGAACGCAACAATCCTCATCATACCCAATATCTCCTTGCTATGCAGGGCGTATACTTCGACATGATGGTCGGCAATCTCTATCCTTTCGGTGAAGTGGTCGCAAAACCAGACTGCACTGGAGAACAAGCACGCATCAACATTGACATAGGTGGACCTGCGATGCTCATGGCAGCAGCAAAGAACTGGCATAGCGTAGCTGTCGTCAGCAGTCCAGACCAATACCAAAAAGTAGCAAGATTCCTGCACAGTTATGAAGGAATTCCTCTCGAATTGCGCTTTAGACTCGCACAACAAGCCCTAACATTAGTCGGCAACTACAGAGCAGCTATTGCAAACCATTTCGAAGGACTTGATTTTGCTACACAAGTTCTTCCTCACCTAGAATTAGAGAAGGCTTGATCATATGACGCGAGGCACTGACGTCACGGACTTCCAGAGAACTTATAGAACTGCAAGAACAGAAGAGTTCCCAGAAACATTACGACTTGAGCTAGTGCGAGAAGCAACTCTGCGCTATGGTGAAAACCCCAATCAACCTGGAGCTATTTATCGTTTTCAAGATGGTGTATTAGCACCTGTAACTAATATTCGTCTTGCAAAAACAGGCAAAGCTGGATTGTCAGCAACCAATTATATGGACGTCACTCGAGCTCTAGATGTTCTCAAATTTTTCCCTCAAGCAGCAGTCGCTGTGATGAAACATTTGATCCCTTCTGGATTTGCACGACAAGCACAGAGAGAAACTTTGGATGAATTGTACAGAAGAGCAAGAGACACTGATGCGCGAAGCGCGTTCGGATCTGTTGTTGTCTTTAACAGGGAAGTAGATCTGGTTACTGCAGGAGAACTCATGACTACTTTTGTTGAGGGGGTAGCTGCACCATCATTTACTGCTGATGCGCTTGCTCGTCTGGAAGAAAAAAAAGACTTACGCTTGATTTTTTATGATGGACTTGATCAACTACCTAAATTCACAGGTGATAATGTTGATGGACTGTTTGACATTAAAGGGTTACCAACTGGCAGAGTGTTAGTACAAAACCTTACTTAAGCAGCATTCGAAGTTCAGCAGATCTTGTGCTTGATCCTTTAGTCAGAAGAGATGATAAACAATTTGTCGTTGAACGCGACCCGACACCTCAAGAACTTGAAGATATGTTAACTGTTTGGTATGTCAACATCGGCACACGAAGCAATGGTATAGTCATAGTAAAAGACGGCGTTACTCTAGCTGTAGGCTCTGGCCAACAAGAAAGAGTTGGCGCAGTAGAGCAAGCATTAGTGAAGGCATATCAAAAAGCCATGGATAGAAAAGGTATTCGCTATGATCCTTTAGACGGAGCTAGTGATAGACATAAACTTAGTCTT
This sequence comes from Candidatus Nanoarchaeia archaeon, assembly GCA_035289145.1. Classification (GTDB taxonomy): domain Archaea; phylum Nanobdellota; class Nanobdellia; order SCGC-AAA011-G17; family UBA489; genus JACOVP01. The sequence goes on along the minus strand of DATDXZ010000055.1, from coordinate 4,396 downwards.
AATCCTCTGAAAGGAGCAGTAGTTTCTTCTGATGCCTTCTTTCCTTTTGAGGATTCCGTAAAACTATTAGAACGTTGTGGTGTCTCTGCTATTATTCAACCTGGCGGCTCAAAAAATGATTCTGAAATTATTGCAGCAGCAAATAACTTCAAGATGGCAATGGCATTTACTTTGGAGAGATGCTTTGGACACTTTTAGAAAACACAAACTATGACAAACTTACAAACTATAAGTCCGGATGATGGAAAATATGGTGATAGCTCTAAAGATTTATTGCCTTATCTGAGCGCTGAAGCTGAATGGCGAGCATTTGCTAGAGTACAAAAAGTTCTTTTAGAAACAAGAGTCGCCTTTGGAAAAGCAGAGAAAAAAAACCTTCGTGAATTAGAACAAGCTCTTGGAAAGTTTGATCCGCAACAAGCTGACGCCTTTGAAAGAGACCAGAATATTGCTCATGATCAACTTGCTGTGCTTGAAGAATTAGGACGACGCAGCAGTCCGGGAACAAAAGCATTATTGCATCCTGGAACAACCTCTTATGATATTGTCGACACTGCACGAGCCTTCTTATTCAGAGACGCATGGAACAATGTTGTCCGACCACAAGTTGGCAAAGTTATAGGAAAACTCTGCGACCTCTCAGAAGATCCAGATGCACAAGTTCTCCAAGCAGGAAGAACACACCTGCAAAAAACATCACCAGTTCCTTTTGCTTTAACATTTGCAGGATATGCTGCTCGACTTGCTGAACGTATGGAACGATGTGATAATGCATTTGGCAGTCTTCGAGGAAAAATTAGCGGCATAGTCGGCACTGGAGCTAGCATTGATATGGTTATTGGATTAGGAAGCTCCTTGTCATTTGAAGAACAAGTGCTCAATAGTCTAGGATTACGACCAGATTATACAGCCACGCAAGTTACACAAAAGGAAAGGCTTTCTGATGTTGGCCATGGTTTAGTTACTTTGATGCATGTCTTGGGAGATTTCGCAGGCGATATGTGTCTTCTGTATTCTTCAGAGATAGGAGAAGTCACCTCAAGAGCTAGTGCGAAAAAATTAGGAGGCTCTAGCGCTGACGCAGGCAAAGACAATCCTATTAATTGGGAAAATATAGGGGGAAAAGGAGCTGTTGTTGAATCAGGCATGCGCGTCTTGTATGAGATGATCAAGACAAACTTGCAAAGAGACTTGCGCAGCTCTGTACAGGCCAGGTATCAACCACAAGGCATGATTGCTCAAGTTCATGAATCTTTTGGCAGAGCTCATAAAGCATTAGACGCACTTTCTATTCAACACGACAGGATTGCTCAAAATCTTCAGTCTGTCAGAGAATTCCCCAGCGAAGCGATGGTTGCTATTCTCCGTGGCGGTGGTTATGTCCATCCTCTTCATGGTGTTGGTCATGATGCTGTCAAGGTATTTTCAAGAGAGGCAAAACAACAAGGAAAACCTCTGCTCGAAGTAGCACTCCAAGACGAACACTTTGCAGCTTATTTTTCAACATTAAGCGAATTAAAAAGAAGCATTTTACAAGGACAATTAGAACTCTATGTAGGATCATCAGCAAGAAGAGTCATAATCAATAGAGACTATGCAAGAGAAGTTGTAATGTGGACTGTACAATGACTCATAATTTTTTAACAGAAGATGAAGCAGGTGCATTAGTAGATCAATATATGGCAGATGAAAGAGCATCACGAAGCACACAAGCACTTCTCAGAGATTCTAGTGCAGCACGACGCCTAGGCAATTTTGCAGTAAGATTTGGTAAAGTTTCTGATTCTATTCATGGCGGTGCTGGAACTTTTGTAGTCAATCGAGATATGTGGGATACAGATTTTGCACCCTATATGACAGGACTACAGTATACTGCAGCGCATTTTACTGCTGTTGACAATGGGAAAGAAATACCTAAAGTCAGAGTCACTTATAAAAATCCTCCGTTGACGACTCAAAAAGGAATTCCTTTACGCCTCATGGTGCGAACGGACAGAATTTCAACACATGATATCAACCGCGGAGAGATTCCCTTCAAAGACCAAATTCTTGCAGTCAATCATCATGCCATGCGGCGTTTAACACAAGATACATTAGGAACTTCGCAATTCGATGTGAATGGATTATCAGATACAAGTGTTGTGATTGCTGCAGAGAACTTACAAACATTGCCCATTGAAATGGTGCTGCGAGCATACATGGTCAAGAGCACAACTGCAACGTCACTCTATCAAGCATGGTTACGAAAAGATGTAAACTTTTGCGGCCATTTTGTAGATAACCATTGGATACCAAATGGACGTTTACCTTATGTTATGGACACACCATCAACGAAATCTGATCACCATGATCAGTCTGTTGCTCCTGAATTCTTTTTTGAGCATGGCTTTTGTCAGCCTGACAGCTATTATCAAATGAGAAACGCAGCTCTTGTTGCTTTTGGCGTAGTAAGTCAATTTGTTAGAGATAAAGGACTCATCTTAGCAGATACCAAAACAGAACATGGTCTTACAAAAGACTTGTGTATAGTTGCTCAAGATGAATTATACACCTTGGATTCTTCACGTTTTTGGAAAATAGAAGATTATACCCAACAACTAGAGCAGCTGGCAAGAGGCGAAATTAAAGAACTCAATCCTCTGTCTTTCTCCAAAGAATTTGCCCGTGGCTTTTCCCAAGGAGACCAAGGATACTCAGATGAACAACGCAGAGCTATTGCCGTCCGCTATATTATGGGCATTCAGCACTTAACTGGAGAGCCTTTCAAACCAGATCTCCGATCGAGAGAAGAACGAGTTGTCTCCGGCTTGCAAACCATCGTTGAACAGCTAGTAACATAATTATTTTATTTTTTTCTTTTTTCCCCAACGCCATTCTGGCTTTTCTCCAGTCTTGTAACAGATAGCTATTATCGCTCCTGTCAACAGCAGCACTCCGATGAGAAAATACATGATATCCATATTGTGCTTCATCACTAGCATCTCCCAGAACAGAATGAGCAGCACAAACAGTACAGTCACTAGCCAGCCTTCCCAAGTCACTGGATACCAACCCCACCCGTAGCTTTTTGCCTTGAACCAGAGCTTTTTCATTCTCTCTTTATTGAACCAGAAGTTTTTAATGCTTACGCCTTTCCCTTTCTGCTATGGCTAACAAACATCAGACAATAGAAGATCATGGTTTATTATTACGACCTGTTGTAACTCCACAACACCCTTCTCGTTTTCAGCGTTTTTTGAAACGATTTACTACAATTGTTGTAGCACTGTTTTTACTTTTTTTATTATTAGTTTATTTAGCACCGGGCTATGATATTCTTTCCGTCTTGGAAGGGAAGTCTGCAAGCAACGTTGTTGTCAACCATAAAATTACATTGTCTGATGGACGAAACGTTGTGTTTACTTCTACAGTTTTTGCACACCTGCAACAACTCTACCTGGATAATCAGCAACATGAATTTAGCGCTTGTCTTGTTGGAAAGAAAGAAGGAGACATTTATAGTATTATAGATATTATTTTGCCTCGGACGTACGAACAAGATGTGTTTCATGTGCGAGCAGATCTGTGTCCGCAAGAAACTTTGATAGCCTTACATAGCCACCCTTATACACATTGTATTTTCTCTCAAGCAGACATTGCTTATTATCAAGCATTTGCAAAAATTAATAAGGATGGACTGATCGGTGTGATGTGCGAGCCAGATCGCTTTGGCTTTTACCCATGACTGCTCAACAACCTGAAGACAAGAAGAAAAAGAAGAAGGATCCTTTAGAAGAGATCATGGAGATTCTTGAAGAGTATGAAGAAGGCACTGTTCCTAGAACTGGCAATGATTATGAAATGTAACTGCTTATTTTTTCTTCTTTATTAAGTATATCAAAGCTAAAGGCGCAGCCCAATTAGACCAACGCTCTACGAAATCCCAAATAGGATCTCCAGCCAAAGGCCTCAATAACGCTGTCCAAAATCCCCAGAAAGTCGCCCAATAAAGCACATACTTATTCGGCTTCAACAATATCCAAGTGCCAACAAGCATGTCCATTATACCAATTAAAGGCAATACTGTGATAGCAAATGATTCAGAAAACCCTAATGTTGTAAAATATGATATCCAGCTTGGTTTCACCATCCAAGCAAATACACCATGGCCAATGAATGTACCAAAGATACCAACACGCAATATCCATGTAGCTTTTTCTGTCGCATTCATTCTTTCTTCTGGATATCTTGTTCTATATAAATTCTACCTTTCTTAGTAATTGTTCAGCATTCTGAAGTTACAATGCACCAAACATCTTCTTTAGGCTTTGGGGAGGCTGAAAAACAAATATTCTCAACAGGATCTTTGTGCTTTAGTGAGAAACGTCAAACAGTGAAAAGAAAGCTAATCTTCATT
>DATDXZ010000054.1:0-6980 GCA_035289145.1 Candidatus Nanoarchaeia archaeon | reverse complement strand
CAGAATGACAAACAGTACTTTTATAAGGAAGTAGTTTTTTCTTTCTTTTATGGTTCTTGACTATAAATCTCTAGGATTAAAAATAGGTATTGAGGTGCATCGTCAAATAGAGAGTCATAAATTGTTTTGTGCCTGCCCTTCAGAATTAACAGACAAACCTTTTGACGCCCTAGTGAAGAGAACGTTGCATGCTGTCCGCAGCGAGACTGGGCAAAAAGATCTGGTTGCAGAACATGAAGTAAAAAAAGGAAAATATGCAGTGTATGAAATTGTGCATAGCAGCAGCTGTTCTGTTGAAACTGACGAAGAACCTATTCATCAAGTCAATCATCATGCTCTCCGCGCAGTCTTAGAAGTCTCGCTACTCTTGAAATGCAACCTTGTTGACGCGATTCAAACTATGCGCAAACAAGTCTTAGATTTTTCCAACACGTCTGGCTTTCAAAGAACTGCTTTGGTTGCTTTAGACGGTAAAATAGAGACAAAACATGGTAACGTAGGCATCACTAGTGTCTGCATTGAAGAAGATTCTGCACGAAGGATCAGAAGCGAACCAGAATATACTGTGTTCAGGCTGGATAGATTAGGTATTCCACTTATTGAAATCACGACTGAACCAGACATGACTCATCCTGACCAAGTCAAAGAGATCGCTTCTTATTTAGGCATGGTGTTGAAGTCTACCAGCAAATTTAGAAGCGGGATTGGCACGATCAGACAAGACTTGAATGTCAGCATCAAAGGTCATCCAAGAGTAGAAATTAAAGGCGTACAAGATTTACAGTTGATTCCTCTAGTGATTGAAAAAGAAGTGCTGCGGCAATTAGAAAATATCAAACAAAACAAAAGCAGAAGTGAAGTCAGAAAGATGCAGCCCGATGGATCAACCACATTTTTACGACCTATGCCTGGAGCAAGCAGAATGTATGTAGAAACAGATCATCCAGTCATCATGCTTGAACAAAAGTTTTTAGACAGTTTAGTATTACCAGAATTACTCTCAGAGAAAACAGAACAGTTTGAGAAAAAATATAATCTACCACCAGTGCTGGCACGTGAAGTCATCAGCAATCCATGGTTTACAACATTTGCTGACAAGTATAAACAACTTGAAGCTGGTTTTATTGCACGCGTGTTAAGTGAGATTCCAAAAGATATCAAGACAAGACTGCATATTGACACTGGAAAACTAACAGACAAAGACTTTGCCAAAGTGTTTGACGCTTATAGCAAAGAAAATTTATCTAAGCAAGCCGCGACTGATATGCTCGCTGCACTAGCACAAGGACATCCTTTTGACCTAACGAAATACCAGATGATCTCTGATGCCGACTTGGAAAAAAATATCAAAGAGATAATTGCCAAGAACAAAGGTGCTTCATCTGGCGCGTTGATGGGTATTGTTATGGGTGCTTATAGGGGTAAAGTGGACGGCAAGAAAGTACAAGAACTATTGAAGAGATACCTTCCTTAAAGATATTATAGTTATGACACGAAGAAAACCGAGATCAGATCTTCTTGAAAGCATAGATTGCTCACTTGTTGAAATCGAAAGTTATCATCAAGCAGACTTGACTCTCGAAGCATGGAAAGATTCCTCACACCTAGTGAAAAAACTCAATGAAATAAACCCCTATACTCTTCCAGATCCCTCTGAACGAAATGGTTTTTTTAGACTGCGCAAAGAAGCTTATAGACTTCACGTCGATGTTCTTGAAGCAAGAGCCTCTTTCCTTCATGCAAGCCCTGAACATCATAATAGTTCTGGAAGAATCCTAGCTCTCCTTCAAGAAGCTATCGTGTACGCGAGAGAAACGAGAATACCCTCTCTTCAACGCTTACGAAGAAAATACGCAGATCTATGCAGAAGATATTCAGACCCCATTGTTGTAATTCCTTAACTTCTTTGATTCTCCTTTCCAGCTCCCAGAAAAGCTTAAATAGATTCTCTTAGCCTTTTTCATTATGTTACGCACTCACGCATGCGGTGAAGTTTCTGAACAAGATGTTAGTAAGACTGTTACTCTCTGTGGATGGGTTGATACCTTACGCGTTTCCGGCAAGATAGCCTTCTTATTGCTACGCGATAGGACTGGTATTATTCAAATCTTCTTAGACAAGACTTTGACTGAAAAATACCAGCATGAGCTGAAGAAAGAATCTGTTGTATTAGTAGAGGGTTTAGTCAATAAACGTCCTGATAACCAAGTAAAACAAGACATGAAGACTGGAGCTGTAGAGATCGCTGGAAAAAGAATTGAGATCTTAAATAAAGCAGAACCATTGCCCCTAGATTTCAATATTGAAAGTTCTGAAGAAACTCGACTTAAATTTCGCTATCTTGATTTACGAAGATCTGAAGTTAGAGATAAATTGATTATGCGACATAAGATGATGAAAGTAATTCATGCTTACATGGATGCTCATGAATTTATAGAGCTGGAAACACCAATCCTAGCAAAATCAACACCAGAAGGAGCACGCGATTACTTAGTTCCTTCTAGAACAGATAAAGGAAAATTCTTTGCTTTACCTCAAAGTCCACAACTCTTCAAACAGTTGTTTATGATTGCAGGCATGGAGAAATATTACCAAATTGCACGATGTCTACGTGATGAAGATTTACGAGCAGACAGGCAACCTGAATTTACTCAATTAGATATTGAAATGAGTTTTATTGATGAAGAGGATATTATTAATTTATTAGAAGGACTCATGAAGAAGATATTCAAAGAAGTATTGCATGTCGATATCAAAATACCTTTTGAACGATTACCTTACGATGAATGCATGAAAAAATATAAATCTGATAAACCGGACTTAAGAAAAACTGGAGAGGATTTTAGATTTTTATGGGTTGTTGATTTTCCTTTGATGGAATACAGTGAAGAAGAGAAGAAATTTGTCTCTACACATCATCCTTTTACTAGCCCAAAAGCAGAAGACCTACCAAAATTAGACAGTAAGAAACTAGAAGGTATTAAGGCAAGAGCTTATGATTTAGTCTTAAATGGATTTGAAATTGGTGGTGGCAGTATTAGAATTCATGATCCACAAGTGCAAAGAAAGATCTTTGAAATATTACAGTTAACACAAAAAGAAATCGATGATAAATTTGGATTTTTTGTAAATGCTCTGAAATATGGAGCACCGCCACACGGAGGTATAGCATTGGGCTTGGATAGAATTGCCGCTATTATCACTAAATCTGACTCTATTCGTGATGTTATTGCTTTCCCTAAGAATAAAGATGCTAAAGACTTAATGTTGGATAGCCCTTCCTCTGTTTCTGAGAAGCAACTTCATGAGCTTGGTATAAAGATATCCAAATGAAAAAAATAGAGTTAATTAAGATAAAAGAAGGAATTTATTATTTGTAATGCGATTCATCCACTTACTGAAGTAAGTAGTTTTCTCGCATTACAAATAATAACTAAAGAAGCACCAATTAATATTTTCTTTGCGGATGCAGTGTTTTCCATTTATTCCTGAACAACTGACCAATAGAGTGAACAGGCCATTCATAGTGCTCTAAAAGTCTTTGTGCTAGCGTTGATTTTCCCGAGCCTGGTAAGCCAGAGATCATGATGCTTGTGTAGTGCATATCTTGTTCTTGATAATCTTTTTTAAAAAGGTTGTGCTTTATTTTAGTCCTTTTCCCACAGTGACATTTTCCCAGTAGCATATGTATATTAAAAAAATGAGAATACTAAATTTATTCCTTCTAATTCTTCTAAAGAAGAATTAAAGATTACTTTAGCGGAAGACTTTACATATGGTTGTGGGGTTCATGAGTTTAAAACTACAAAAAATGAAAAAGATCTGAAACAAAAACTAAAGTCTGCTTATTGTCAGATTAATTTTTATTGTTTCTTAGATTATTATTCTTCAACCTTATTCTTAAGAATTTGGAGATATATATTTCCCTACAAAATTATTGTTGAGGTTTATGTGGTAGAGACCAATAAGATCTACAGCTACGAGTTTAAGACTTATTATAATTTGATTAGAAATATATCTGAAATGTATAAAAAACAAACAGGAATTGATATTTACTCTTTAATTATGAAAGGAAGAGGAGAATATATTGATGAAAAATAAGCATAAAGGCATACTTGCCGGAAGCTTTTTAAATTCTCAAACTCTTCTATTTCTATGGAATTCGTCTTTGTAGCATTACACAAGGCTTTGTACTTGTTTTGCTTTAATAGGTAGTCTTCTTTTTCTCACCACAAATCTTATAATTACTTTAATAATCATCAGGAGGACGAACCATGACATTCATCAGCATTCAAGAATCATTACAGAAAGGCAAAGGAACAGTAGCTATCAGAGGATGGATCTATCGAGAGCGTGGCAGCAACGAATTCAAGTTTATTGTTGTCAGAGACTCAAGCAACATTATTCAATGCGTCTTCAAGAAAGAGAAATTCTCTCCGAAAGACTGGGATGAATTAGATAAACTCACTGTGGAAAGTTCTCTCACTATTGAAGGAACACTCAAAGAGGACAAGAGAGCTCCGACAGGGTATGAACTGCAGGCAGAGAAGTTTACTGTAGTGCAGCGAGCAGAGCCTTTTCCTATCACGAAAGACCAGAGTCCAGAATTTTTATTAGATGTCAGACATTTATCCCTTAGAAGCAGACGACTCGCAGCAGTGATGAAAGTTAGACACACTGTCATGAAAGCATTCCGAGACTATTTTATGTCGCAGAAGTTTTTAGAGATGGCACCCCCTATTTTTACGCCCAACGCTTGTGAAGGCGGCAGCACGCTATTCGAAGTGAAGTATTACAAAGAAAAAATGTACTTGACGCAGAGCTGGCAGCTGTACGCAGAAGCAGCTGTCTTTGCACTTGAAAGAATCTTTTGCATCTCTCCTTGCTTCAGAGCAGAGAAAAGCAAAACCAGCAGACACTTATCAGAATTCTGGATGGCAGAGATGGAAGCAGCATGGATTGGACTGCCAGAATTATTAACGTTCGCAGAAGAGTCTGTAAGTCATATCGTTCAGACTGTGCTGAAAGAGAACTCAGAAGAACTCAAAATATTAGAACGCGATGTGGAGAAATTGAAAAATATCAAAGCACCTTTCCATAGAAAGACCTATGCTGAAGTGTTGAAGATTTTAGAAGAGAAAGAAGGCTTGAAGATTCCTTTCGGTAAAGACTTGAGAACTATAGAAGAAGACTTAGTCATGAAGCACTTTGATAAACCTTTGATGGTGACAAACTATCCTAAAGAGATCATGGCATTCTACAAGAAACGCGATCCGAAACAGCCAGACACTGCTCTGTGCTTTGACATGCTGGCACCAGAAGGCTATGGAGAAATCATCGGCGGTAGCGAACGTGATACTGATATCAAAGAACTCGAAAAAGCTTTGAAGAAACAAGGTGAGAAGATTGAGAACTATCAATGGTATTTAGACACCAGAAGATATGGCAGCGTGCAGCACAGCGGATTTGGCATGGGCGTCGAACGAGTTGTCTCCTGGATCTGCGGACTTGACAACATCAAAGATGCTATTCCTTTCCCGAGAACGATGCTACGATTTAAACCTTAACTATGGTACAGATAGGCTCGCGTCACCAAGAGACTTTAGATTATATTGTGCAACATATTACTGATGCTGATGTCGCGCGATTCATCACGCCAAACTCCAGAGGGACTTGTTATTACGGCCATGGGACTTGCAATCCTGAAGAACGACAGTTAGTGCTTGTTCGTTTTTGTCATGATCTTGGAGAATCAAAATTTTATTTTCATGCTACGTGCTATGGGCTGCTTTTAGCACCTCTCTTTAATTAAAAAAAACTAAAGCTCAAGCGTTTCTTTTTCCCTCTTTATTCTCTTGTTCAACAACATCTCCAGCAATGCCATGCGAATATACAATCCATTTTCTGCCTGACGAAAATAAGCAATACGAGGATCATTCTGTTCTATCTCTATAGGTAATTCAATTTCTTCCACATGTGGTAATGGGTGCAGAATGCGTGCTGTTGGCTTTATCAATTTGAGATTCTCGAGTGTAATTACATATTTTCCTTTACCATTGGCGTACTCCTCCGCGTTCATACGCTCCTTTTGAATACGCGTCATGTAGATAATATCTGCTTCAGGTAATATTTTCTGCAAATCAGTCTCTTCTCTCCACTTCACGTTATGACGATTGAGATAGTCTTTGATGTCATCACACATCCTCAAATTTTCCGGTGACATGAAAATAATTTCTATATTCTCAAACTTCCCTAAGAGATAACTGAGAGAACGAACTGTCCTACCATGCACCAAATCACCTATCATGATAATTCTTATTTGTTCTAGACGACCTAGCTCTCTGTAAATAGTATACATATCCAGCAATGCCTGTGAGGGGTGTTGTCCTTTGCCATCGCCTGCATTGATAATGGGAATAGTACTAATATCTGCTGCACGTTTTGCTGCGCCTTCTTCAAAATGACGGATAACAATAGCGTCGACATAGGAGCTTAATACGCGAATCGTGTCCTCCAGGGATTCACCTTTGACTGTTGATGAAAATTCTTTTGCGTTTTCTGTGGTAACGACTTGTCCGCCGAGCTTGAGCATAGCAGACTCGAAACTGAGCCTCGTTCTGGTGCTTGGCTCATAGAACAATGTCGCCAACAGCTTTCCTTTCAGAACATCATGTGATCCCTTGCGCAGATGATCAGCACGCTGAAACAGGGAGAATATCAACGATTTCGTCAATTGCTGCGACTCAATAAAATGCTGTAACATCCAAAAAAAATAAGGAGTTTAACAGCTATAAAAGGATTCATCTTCTTGACTATATAGATTTTATCACTCCGATGCCGTGACGTTCGATAGCGCGATGTTTTTTGATGTGCTGCTTCGTCGCCGCAGAACTGCGAGACCATGAAATCGAGCTTGTGAGCACGTTGCAGGCTGGATCTGCGGTGTTCCACCACCAAGCTTCCTTGCCAGCGATCTTGAT
>DATDXZ010000053.1:0-3896 GCA_035289145.1 Candidatus Nanoarchaeia archaeon | reverse complement strand
ACTCTAACACGAGAAGTTAAAGCGTGGACAAAAAGAAGAAACAGACAAAGGAAGAAGATTAATTGGTCATTCACAAAACAGAAAGCTGATAAAAAATTAGGGAAATATTATGTTTCATAATTAATGTGTCGAGGTACTAGGTATTCCATACTCTTTGAAAATTTTTAGCAGGGTTTCCACACACATTTCATTTTCATCTGCAATGTCTTTCAGACTTCTCTGCTGCAAGTGATATCCTACTACAATATGATCTAAGAAAGACTTTCCTGTTCGGTTTCGTGCATTTTCATCCAACGCTTGTAGTCTTTGTATAGTTCGAGAATTAACTCTGCCTTCTAAGTCACTTATTTCTTTTCCAAGATATTGATGTATTTCTTCTTCTGTGAGGATCATATCCTGCAAGCACCGCTTGTTCTTATAAACTTTTCTTCTATCATTACTCTATGGTGGTATAATCTGCTTCTCCTGGTATCCTTATCTTTAAATATAACTTTCCCCTTACTGCAGATATGCCTTTACAAGACTTACGACTGAAAGATCCTTTGCAACCTGCCGGATATTTGGATGTTCTTTATTTTTATGCACGCGTCGCACCCCTTCTAAAGAACTTCTTGAAAGGAAAACCATTAGCTACGAAAATTCATCTCCCCAGGGGCAATATTCCTTTTTTTCTTAGACGAGCAAATATCGATGGTCTGCTGAAGATCGAGGACTTTATAGCAGATGTTGACCTTCCTCTCATGAAACTGCGTGTTAACGCTCTAGCAGACGTCCGAGGACAACTCACTGAAAAACAACAGCACATTTGGAGCTACTTTATCCCGAGAAAATATATTGAATTTTTTTATGCAACGAATGGCGAAGGTGTTGGAGCTTCCTTGGAGAGACTCTTTTTTGACATTGACATCAAAAACGTCGATACTGAAATTGCACAACAGGTCACTGCTGAACTTATTGATCTTATTGCTCATGATACTCAATTTCGGGATATTGTAGGCTCCTTCAAATTTTTTGTTCTTTGGACTGGGAAAAGCTTTCATGTGTATCTGCTGCTGAACAAAGTGTTGCCTGCATCATTTTATGAACGTTTCATTTCTTTTTCCAAAGAAGATCCTTTGAAGAGTTTCACTGGACGATGGGTTGCACAGATTGCAAGGGATACTTACCAAAAAACACAAGGCGGACATGAAAAAAAAGAGGGGTGGGTGACTATAGACCCCAGCCAAAGCGCTTCTGGAAAATTAGCACGCGCTCCTTTTTCTTTGCATATGAAAAGTGCTGAACATTTTAATGGTATTGCCTTGCCCGTTGATATTCGACGGCTGCATGACGCAACTCTTATAAAGGATTTGCAGAGTTATACTCCCAAGAAAGTACTAGAAAATTTACATCTCTTTAAACCATTCATCCCATGAAAGACGTCCTCTTGCGTGTTGAAAAACTGACCATCAGACAATTTGACCCTAAACAAGGCATAGGCACTTTTGTCCTTCATTTCAGCAAAGACAATGAACACCAAACTTTTGAAAAAAAGTATATCCTAGAGTATCCAGAGCCTATTGTGCAAGACATTCTCAAAGAAGTCAAACAACGAGGCAAGATTGAGATCAATGATTATGATGATCTTATTGGCAGCATTTTTGTCATTCGAGTACAGGACGAAGACGCAATCGATGAAAAACTTTTTCATTTCTTCTCAAGACTTTGCGAGAAGTCAAAAGCCATGAAGCACATGAAGAGCCATACAGAATACATGAAGCTTTACGATGAAATAAAAATCAAAGAACTTAACTTAGTACGATGATCATTCTCGGCATCGAATCCACAGCGCACACCTTTGGCGCAGCCATAATTAATACAAAGGGAGAAATACTGAGTGATGCGCGAGACATTTTTACCACCACTAAAGGCGGTATGATTCCGACACAGGTTGCCAATCATCACCAAGCACTTGCTGACACTATCATTCGAAAAGCATTGAGCGATGCAAAAGTTGATCACGTGGATTTAATAGTGTATTCCCGTGGTCCTGGCATGTCACCATGCTTACGAGTTGGGCTGCAAAAAGCACAGGAATATGCGAAATCTTTTGGCTGTGATGTTATTGGAGCGAACCATCCGATGGCACACTTGACTTCTGGACTTTTATTCACTGAAGCAAAAGATCCGATCATGCTCTATTTGAGCGGAGCGAACACACAGATCATCGCACTAGAGGCAGGCAAATACCGCGTTTTTGGAGAAACAGAAGACATAGGACTTGGCAATGCCCTGGACAAATTCGCGCGTGCATTGGGTCTTGGCTTTCCTGGAGGTCCAAAGATTGAACAACTAGCACTCCAAGGAAAATGGACTGAGCTTCCTTATACTGTCAAAGGTATGGATGTTGCATTCTCTGGTATTATCACTCGAGCGACGCAATTAGCCAATAAAGGCGTCGCTGCTGAAGATCTCTGCTACTCTTTACAAGAAGTATTTTTCAGCATGATTACCGAAGTGACTGAACGCGCCATGGCTCATCTGAGAAAAAAAGAAGTGTTGTTGATTGGAGGAGTCGCCGCAAACAAACGCCTTTGCGGCATGCTGGAAACCATGTGCAAGGCTCGTGGAGCGAAATTCTTCGCCGTTCCCATGAAGTATGCTGGTGATAACGCCGCCATGATTGCCTGGCAGGGCCTGTTAGAATATCATGCTGGGCACAGAGAAAAGAAACTGTATATTTATCCCTTTGAACGCTGCGATGAAATTGATGTAATATGGGAAACTGCTAAGCCACCTTTGTCAAAGTGAACTTGGCTTGTGTCGTTAATGTCTTTAAAGACCCTTCAATGTGATAGTTGCTTGCAGTAAAATCAAACACTGGATTTTTCTCTGAGATTTTTCTATGTGAGCGCGTTGCAAATTTCATTAAAAATCTATTAATGTGCTCTGCTGAAGGATAGGCAATATTAGTCTTCAATGTCTTGTCATTGCGCACTATAATTACAGGAATGTTTTCTCCCTCACAGATGACTTTTTTTATGAGCTCATCATGCAATAAAGGCTCTATCCAACTATACTGCAACAAATGCTTGACCAAATAATATTTTACTTTGATATATTCTGTTTCATCATTTCTCTGCATAGAGAAACGCATTTTCTTCGCGGCTTTCCAGATCTTTTTGTTGACCTTCTTCTTATTCATCAACTTTTTTTCCTTTCCGAAAAACTTTTTTCTCATCCAAGTAATCATGTTGATCTCTTCAGGATTCAATACTGGTTCATTCACCATGTAGACTCCATCCTGTATTGCGACTGTCACTATGGGCTTCTTTGATTCACCGTCAATGATGATCGCCAGAGGAGGCTCTACACCTTGAGGCACAGTCAGAGGAATAGCTTGCGGAGAAGGCGGAGAGGGCATGGGTGCTGTCATTGCTGATGGGCGAAGCACAGCTTCTGGAGCCTGAGCTTGCTGCATTTCTTGTGACAACGGGAGCTTATACTGCGTAAATGATATCGGTGTGAATGACATGGTTTCATCTGTAGGCATCTTTTGCAATGGCTTTTCTTCTGGAGGTTTTGGCGGCAAGCCTGAAGTCAAGAACTCGTCTCTTTGCGGCTGTCTTGTCGCTGGAGGAATAGTTGGAGCGTGTTCATGCTCGACGAGATACTCTCGTGCTGGTTGTATTGGCTTTGGAAGTATGACTGGCGTGTAATAAGGCTGTTGCGAAGGCTGTTGCGGAATTTCCCTGATAATTCTTGGCGGAGGCAAGGGATATCTGCCCATCTCACGCAATTCTGCAAAAATATCTGACTGTCGCTGCACTCTTTGCACTGATCGTTGTTGAGGATATAGCTTTCTTGCTGTTGCCTGCACTATAGCTCGAGTAAATTTTTTAATCTGTATATTATCT
>DATDXZ010000052.1:0-11386 GCA_035289145.1 Candidatus Nanoarchaeia archaeon | reverse complement strand
GATCCGATATGCTGTCTTTAGAGACATGCGTTCTCGTGGGTATATTGTGAAAACTGCCTTAAAATTCGGCGCAGACTTCAGAGTGTATGATCGTGGCATCAAGCCAGGCGATGATCATGCAAAATGGATTCTCTATCCAGTCCATGAAGGTGAAACGTTGACTTGGTATGATTTTTCTGCAAAAAGTAGGGTTGCTCATTCTACAAGAAAAAGTTTGTTAATTGGTGTTGTTGATGATGAGGGAGATGTTACTTACTGGCAAGCAATGTGGACGAGACCTTAATTTAGTTTCCATATAATCTTATTAGTATAACCTGTTCGTCGAATAGAACCATTTCTTTCTAAATAAGCTAAATGAGAATATAACCCATGCATCGTTAATAATAATTTTTCTGAAAGTTCTATAGTACTCATAGGAGTTTCTTTTAATAATTTTAAAAGTTCATTTCTTGTCCATTCTAGAGGTCTTGTTCTTTGGATTTTATTTCTTTCAATTATTCTTTTCCTTATTTCAAGCTTATGAACTTTTTCTGGATGTGAAAATCCAATTTCTTTTTTAAATTTTAAAATTGATATGCTTCTAATATTGAATGAAAAATTACCACTACAACGGTCATCTTCTTTGAATGTTGTTTTCGATGTTTGGATGTTAAGTGCTTTACATAATACTTTTATTTCTTGAATTAATCTTTCTTCTTTCATTCCTATTGCTAATACAGTTGAAATCGTTCCTTCATCATCAAATAATGCCTGTAAAAATGCTTTTTTACATTGTTCTGATGCGTTAAATATGGACGTAGGCACTCTATCGGGATGAGTAAATCTTATGTTTAATATATATCTTAGGATATGAGTAAGTGTTTTAGTAAAATTAACACAGAGAACATTAGGATTTTGTGTAGATCTTGTTTCATAATATTTTATTTTGCCGAATATTTGTAGATCCTTTTTAAATTGTTCTCTGAGTTCCTTACAAGTATTTGAATAATAAGGTGTATGACTATCACACCCATCACCTATTAAATGAGCAACTACCCTATAGAAGGCAGGACACTCTTGAAAAGGTAGTTTTAGTTCATTTATTTGATTACCACCCCTGCCTCTTATAGATGTAATATTTTGTTTTATTTTTCGTTTTAGAGTGTCTGACAAGAATACAACTGATTTCTTAAGAACCCAAAGAGGTATATACTTTGTACATCTTCTTCCTTTATGCCAATATCTAGCATAATAATATCCTTGAACACAGGTTCTATTAACATTCAAAAATTTAGCATAATTCATTTGTGATCCAAATTTTTTATACATATTCAGAAAGAACCTTTCTCTACATTCTTTTTTAAGAAAAATATAAACATTATCCGGAAAATCAAAAATATGCTACTTTTTTATTTGCATAAATTTTAGATTTAACTTTGTTTTATATACCTTAGGGGGCTCTTTGAGAAGTAAACTACTTTTATAAAATATATTTAGAAGTTTTCCGGATTTTTCGTAAGATTTACGAAAACGCTTATGGTCTGGAAGCGTCCCTAAAAAGAAGTTAAAAATAAGAGCATACTTTTATAAATTAACTATAATTCTCTAAAAAATGACAGACATACAACAAGTTACCTTAATAGCAGAAGATCTACAAACGCTTCATTATTCTCGTTGTAGAGTTGGTGCCGAAGTTTTGATAGGTGCAGCAGCAGGAAGTACTATAGGTACGTTAACTGGAGTACTAGGAAGTTTTGTAATGCCTTCCTTTGTAGAGCGTAGACTTAAACCAAGTATAGAGAAATTAGTTGAAACCTGTTTACCTGATCACAACCACGTAATTGATAGTAATATGCCTTCTTCTAACAAACAGATTTATACAACTGTAAGAAGAAATGTAGCTGATACTACAAGAAATATTATGGCTCCTCTCGCAATGCTGGCTGCCAGTGGAGGAGCAATGTATTCTTTAACAATAGAAGCATCGGAATTATTTCCTATCTGGTTACTAACTAATGCATGGAGTGCCATATATGAAAAATGGATACATTGGTAAATCAAAGGTAGTCTAAATCACAACAAACCTTAAAAACTTCTTTCATCGTTTTTGATCTATGGAAATACATGATAAAGTGCTTGCTTTTGTCAAAGCTAAGGGGCCAGTCATCCCTATGCAGGTCGCTAAAGAATTGGGGAAAGACACATTCTATGCAGGAGCTATTCTTTCAGAACTGTTAAACAAGAAGACCATCAAGATCAGCAGTGCAAAGGTTGGCGGCACTCCAGTCTACTATTCTCCAGGACAGGAAGAAAAATTATCCATGCTTTATAATGGGCTTCCGCAAAAAGAAAAGGAAGCATATAACCTGCTGAAAGAAAAAAGAGTGCTCAAGGATAAAGAAACAGAGCCGGCAATTCGTGTTGCTCTCAGGGCAATCAAAGATTTTGCGATTCCCTATTATAATCAAGCTCAGGAAATTATGTGGCGCTGGTATCTGTATAAAGAAGAGCCATCAGCAGCAGTTCAAACACCAACACTGGAGCCACCAATAACAATGCAGGCGCAAAATCTTCAGACAATAATTCCACAAACCACACTTCAAGCGACAGTTCATGAATCGCAATCTGTAAACAGTTCAGGAATTCTACAAGTAAAACCAGCAATACGAGATGCAGAGCCACAAAGAAAAGAGACTAAAAAAATACCTGTAAGAAAAGAGCCTGTGGACGCATTCATTAATGCAATAAGAGCCTACTTGCAGAATAATCACATACAAGTCATTGAAGAAAAAATACTTAAGAAAAATAAAGAGTATGAAATAACGGCAAAAGTGCCTTCAAACATTGGTCTCTTGGAATACGTGATAATAGCCAAAAACAAAAAGAAAGTTGCGGATTCAGACCTGAGTTTAGCTCACAATCAGGGACAATTGAAAAAGATGCCTATCATCTTCCTTACAAATGGAGAGTTTTCAAAAAAAGCAAATGACTATAAAGAAAGAAATTTAAAAGGTTTTATGGTTATTAAACGAATATGAAAAAGATAGCACTGATAGTCATTATAGTATGCTCATTACTTCCTGCAGCAAATGCAGCTGCTGATTCTATTTATGAATATCTGCAGCAAGTCGATGAAAATACAAAGATTGTTCTTGGCGCGAAAGCAAAGGGAGGAGACAGCTTCGCAGCAATTGATGTCGCTATAGGCTTAAAAAAATTCAATGTCAATCAACCAGACTTGGAAACAGTCATTGAAGATGAAGTGATTCCCCAACAATCAAAGATTCTCATTGGGAATCCTTGCGATAATGAGCTAATGCCTATTACTTGCGATGACTGGTCTTATAGTGAGGGCCAAGCCATTATTAGGGTGAGTGGAAACGACTTAATTATTGCTGGAACAACTCTAGAAGACACAAGGCGCGCGGCAAAGATCATTGCATATTACAAAAATTATGAATTGCTGAAAGAAACGAAAAGTATCATCGTCACAGGAAAAGGTTTCCAAGAGATAACAGCGACCAAAGAGAAAGTGGAAAGCGAGATGGTGTGCGGTGACAGTGTTTGCGATCCAGGAGAGCGGTGCTATTCTGATTGTTCACAAGAAACATGCTTTGATATCTGTGAAGAAGAAGGATATAATGAAGCTTCTTGTAGGGATAAAAAGAGCAATCCCAGTGTTGCTTCTTGTCTTGCAGAAGAACGAGATAAAGGTTCTGGGTATTGCGCCACTGGAAAAGTCTGCTGCTGTAAAAAAATTGTAGAGGATAAGCCTATAGAAGATAAGCGAGTAGTTGAAGAAGAAAAAGTAAATGCAGTAATCTTATGGCAGAAAATTCTCTTGTTCTTCAAAAGATTGTTCAGCCTTGAGTAAAATTCACGATCTCTTGAAAAGATTTCCAATTTTTATGAATGGTTGTTCAGCTTTATGGACAAATCCATCAACTGATTGTTTGACTTCTTGTTCTATATCTTGGATCTTTTTGTAACGTTCCAAACGTTTCAGATGATGTTCTGTCTGTCTAAGCTCATGTTGTCGTTCAAGATAAGATCGTGCATGACTGCTTGGTGGCACAATCCAGCGGAAAATGCCAAAAAAGACAACACTAACAACAAATAAGCAAAGTGCAGCAATGAGTGTAAATCTATCAATAGGAATATCAGTATGAACGACCACAATAGTTACCAAAGCTATGGCAAAAACGCTGGGAAGCGAACCTATGAAAAATGAAAATCGTTTAGGTAATGAATGAAATAAATCAAGAAATGCTAGTAGTAATGCTTGCAGCATAATGATGCCTATAAAAAAAAGTTTTGGAGTCAATTCAGGTGTCAAATGCTGCCAAAAACCATAACCATATTGGTCATAGATAATCTTGAGTAAGTTCACAGAGATATAGATCAATGCAATAGAATTTGCGTAAGCAGTATTCCATCCCAATTCTTCATCTTTGTTTCTGCCAAAATAGAGTTGCATGAGAAGCGTGGAAATAAGCAAAGGCACAATAAGCCATAGTGCTTGTTTATGATGAATAGGAGTAGTCACAATCTCGATAATGCGGGGCCAGACAAAGTCATGAAAGTAGGTCCAGCTAGACTGAAGGAAAGAAAATATTGTTTGAATAAAAGACATGATACACCTCTAGAAGAGAGAAGAAGCAAGTTTTTATAAATCTTCTGCAAAGAAAGTTTTTTAAACGGTCTTTAGCAACATTCTTCTATGCCTCGGTAGCTCAGCCTGGTAGAGCACTCATAGGGATTCTATGGCTCAGATGGCTGTTAGGCTGTGCGGAAACCATGTGGTCGGAGGTTCAAATCCTCTCCGAGGCGTTATTTTATTTGAAACTTCATACTAAGTCGAATAAAATAGCAAAAACTCTTATAAAAAATATATTTTTTGATGTGTTTAGGATTCTGAGGATTAATTATTTTAAAAAAAGACTTCCAGGCAAAGCTCAATGGATTATCTATGAACTAAAAGAATAATTTGCAAATTTCTCGTAAATTTTCCGGAATTTTCTAAGCAAAACATATAAGGAATAAAAACTCCCTACTTCTATGAAAAAAGATAATTCACTTATAATAGGAGTCATTGGAGGTATTATACTTATAGGGGGTGTCATTTGGTCTATTGCAGAAGCAGTCAAAGGACCACCTTATAGTTTAGCACTTATGCTTGCGACGATAGGGGTTGTTGTAGGTATTATCAGTATTGTTTTCTCAATGAGGGATCAGCAATGGATAATACTATAAAGAAAAATATGTTAGATCTGCAGTTTCAGAAAGGTATGCTTATCGCATCAAGCGCAGTCGTCATAGCTTTTACATATATCATAGGAATTATAGTGGGTTTAATTGCTAACCAAATAGACATAAGACAGAATGCATTGTTGACTTTTGCTTTTTCAGTCATGTTTTTAGCGCCCTGTATGTATTTCTTTTTACGTTCCAGAAAACAAATGAACCTCATCCTCCTGATCTTAAAGGATATGCAGCTAAAAGGTTAAAATAATGGAAACTGAATAGACGTGAGTAACATTTATAAATGATTTTCTTAGCGTTTTATACACATGAGCCCGTAGTTCAGCCTGGTTAGAATTCTGCTCTGATAAGGCAGGGGTCAACAGTTCAAATCTGTTCGGGCTCACTTAATTTCATAAGCTTTATAAAACATATAAAAACCAAGAATACTATGTCTTACAGAAGAATCAAGAGAAAAGTCAAAGAGCATAAAACAAAGATTCTAGTAGTTGTCGGTCTGATTGTTGTTATAGCTCTTGTTGTATTATTGATGTCTTCTGTAAACTCACCTGTAAAAGAACTCTATGACCTTACTGAAATGGATGTATTATCTATCAATGGAGTGACTGGCAATCAGATCTCATTGAAGGGAATCGCATTGGGAGATACACAGCAACAAGTGCTCGATGTGATAGGATATCCCGATCAACAAAATATTTACATGCCTGACATTACTAATATGGAGTTCGGAAAAGCTTTCAACATAAATGAGACTGCAGTGGTTTTGCAGTTCAAGGCAGATTCTTTAGAAAAGATAACTGTTTTTCCAGCATTTAATGAGTTCCTTGTAGGAAAAACAAAAGTAAACTACACCAAGGATGAATTTTTAATCACCCATGGAAAACCAGAAAGTGTGAAGCAAATACCTATGTCAGAAGGTTCTGCAATTGTTATTAGGCTCTACAAATATAAGGAAGGTATAGAGTTTACGACGAGAAGAGGCATACAACTTTCCCTCTCTTTTGTCAGAGAAAATAGTATGTCTACTGAACTTTAGCGCCAGAAGGAATATCTTTCTCAGGTTGTAACAAAACGACTTGGTCTCCATCAACAGCTGCTAATACCATACCTTCAGAAATAATACCTCGTAAAGTTCTCGGTTGTAAATTGGCAACGACGATGACTTTCTTGCCGACGAGATCCTTGGGCTTATAATGCTGTTTAATGCCTGCAACAATCGTCCTTTCTTCAGAGCCTATTTTGACTTTAAGGATCAATAATTTATCAGCTTCAGGATGTTCTTGAGCTTCAAGCACTTCAGCTACGCGAAATTCTAGTTTTCTCCAGTCTTCATAACTAGCGATTTCAGTCATGAAAACATGATGGTCTGAACCCTTTATTAATATTCCACTTTTTTGAGAAATCGTAAGAATTAAAAAGGTCAAAATATCCATGAAAGTATGTTTAACGGATTGGTTAGGCTTATTGCAGAGGCATTGACTCAACCAGATCATTTGTTGCTGGTGGGAAGTGACCAAATGCATCCACACGTTCTGCATTTTATTGATGAATCTGTGAGAAGATCAGCAGCACAAAGATTGAGAGACAAAGTTCTAAAGGTAATCGATGTTTATAGATGGCAGGGGAGGGAATATAGAGAGGAAGTACCTTTGGATAAAACAGAAATAGATCCAGAAATAGATCGCTGGTTGAGACGACAGAGAACTTATGAGGCTTTCTAAACTTTAGTAAAAAGATTCTGTCCTTTCTTGACTTTATAAGTGGCTATTTTTCCGAATGTACAGTCTTTTAATGTGCCTGGTTTGATGCCGAGTTGTTGTGTAATCTTTTCTGCAGTAGAGGGGATAAACGGTTGTAAGATAATGCTCAAAATGCGTAATGTTTCTAGTAAAGTGTACAGTTGTTTCTGCAAGACTTCCCCTTTGCATTCCCAAGGCTTCTTTTCATTGATGTAGCGGTTGACTGCATGCACGAATGTCCAAATTTCTGCAAGGGCATTGTGTAATTCTAGTTTATTGATAAGCTGCTCAATGTTTTGAAGATTAAAGTGGTCGGCAAGAGATTTGTCAAGCGTTGTTTTTTTAACTTCCTTGAAATGTTTCTCCGCTAAAGTTAGCACACGGCTCACTAGATTTCCTAGGCCATTATTGAGCTCATTATTCAATCTTGCTTTCAGAGCGTCTTCTGAAAAGTCGCCATCTTGACCAAAAGGAATCTCACGAATAAGAAAATAACGAAATGCGTCAACGCCATATTTTAAGACCATCTCTTCTGGGAGAATGAAATTGCCTTTAGATTTAGACATTTTTTCACCATTAACTGTTAGCCAGCCATGCGCAAAGATTTTTTTAGGTAAAGGTATCTTAGCGCTCATCAATAAGGCAGGTAAGATGACTGCATGAAACCATAAGATTTCTTTAGCCATCAATTGTAAATCAGGGGGCCAGAACTTCTTGAAATGACCTTGAGGATAATTCAAAACACTCAGATAAAAGCTTAAGGCATCTATCCAGCAGTAGATTGTAAACTCCTCATCGCCCGGAATAGGTATGCCCCATTTCACATGTTTTCTAGAAATGCTTAAGTCTCTTAATCCTTCTTCGATTCTATTAATGATTTCTTGCTTTCGAGATGCTGGAGAGATAAAATTAGGATTGTCTTTGTAGAGCTGCAGGAGTTTATCTTGGTATTTACTTAGTTTAAAGAAATAGCTTTCTTCCTTTAATTTTTTCACATCTCTATTGCAATCAGGACACCTGTTATTTGTCAGTTGGTTTTCTGTCCAGAAACTCTCGCAAGGAACACAATACCAGTCCTCATAAAATCCTTTATAGATATCTCCACTCGCGTTAATTTTCTTGTAAACATCATAAACTACTTTAATATGTCTTTTATCACTGGTTCTGATAAAATTATTATAGGATATATTTAGCAGTTGCCATGTTTTTTCAAATTTATTTGCCATTTCATCAACAAATTGTTGCGGCTGAGTTTTATGATCTCGAGCAGTGGTTTCTATTTTCTCTCCATGTTCATCTAGGCCAGAAATAAACAGAACATTCTTATCTCCAAGAGAAAGTCTATACCATCTTGCAAGAGCATCTGTGATTATAGTAGTATAAGCGTGTCCGAGATGAGGAACATTATTAGGATAGTATGCAGGTGTCGTGATGTAAAATTTTACCATAGAAAAAGAAAGAACAAGGTTGTTTTAAACCTTTCTAGCTAGTTCCAATGGTAGTCTCTGAGCCTCTGTCCATGTCGAGATTCGCTAGCATACCAGCTGTCCACATAGCCTTGTCGCGCAGTAAAGCGCCATAAGAGCACTTCTAATTCTGCTTCATTTAATGGTCTATGTGTCTTGCGTTCCTTGCCTAGTGGTCCTCGTTTAATCTCTCGCAGCAAGACCTGATTCCTACATCTCTTGTAGAATTCAACAGTTGCTGGCGTAGGTAATGCGAAAGGCTGTAGCATGATTTTGCCTTGTCCATCTTTGCCTGCCTTTCTGGAAATCTCAAGATATGCAGCAATCTCGTGAGGGCAGAAGACATGCTCTCCAACAACACTTCTAAACGTGAGCTTGTCATATTGCTTTGATCCGCAGCGAGTGTCCAGATTTTTTCCAACAACACCGCCGCCATGTCCAGAGCTATGCAAATTCGTCCACACATAATGCTGTTCTTTCGTTCCTAGCAGAGGTACAGAATGCAGCACAAAAGAAAATTGTAGATCTCTGCTTCTGGAAGGGGCTCTACAATCATAAGCTCCGCCAGCTTCTTGGACATTGCCAACATGAGTATATTTCTTGACAGCAAGAACAGAATCTGAAATTCCAGTCTGATGGCTGAAAGCGAAGATCTTCGCGCCTTCTATACAATCAACTAGATGTACCTTTCTTCGTACTCCATCACGCATAGATCTCCAGACATAGCCGCATTTTCGTTCATCTGGTTTGACACCTTCAAAAGCTCGTAATCTTCTGCGCCCAGGTCCGACTTGAAGACGAAGTGCTTCCTCCTGTCTTGCTGGTACAGGAATATAGACTTCTTCGCCTCGTTTCAAGAAATTCTGTGCATGTCTATAGCCTTCTTTCATCCGTTTGCTGTAAGGAATAATCCGTTCTCCAGTAATCACTGCAGCGTCTTCTGCCGTAGCAATAACATCTACAAGATCACGTCCTAAATGTTCTATTCTGGTTCTTCCTTCTGTAATTGCTTTGACAGTAGTAGGATAACTAAAAAAATTTTCTTTGTTTAGGATTTTTGATGTCATGTTATTTCCTCCGTTGAGAGAACAGCAAGACAAAGAGGTAATAAAATAATGTGGTGATAAAAGACACCATAATATATATAAATGGCTAAGGTATGAAATAAGCATGGAGCAATTCGCAGAAGTCTTTGGATTGACGCAGATGGAAGCAAAAATCTACAATGTCTTGTTAGGTCTAGGCCCATCATTGGCGGGGTTAATCACAAGAAAGTCAGGTATTCATCGTCGTTCTGTCTATGATGCTCTGGAGCGATTGATTCAGAAAGGTCTAGTAGGGTATATCGTCAAAAACAACAGAAAATACTTCGAAGCTACCAATCCAGAACGATTAGTGGATTTGCTCAGAGAAAAAGAAGCAACAGTGCAGCATCTGCTCCCGCAGCTGAAAGCAAAATATCAGCAAACCAAAGAAAAATCAGAAACGTTATTCTATCGCGGAAAAAATGGCTTGAAAAGTGTTTTTGAAGATCAGTTAGCAGTGGCAAAGGAAATCCTCATCATCAGTGCTTCTTCATTGGCAAAAGAAGTTTTGCAATATTATTTCCAGAGCTATGACAAGCGCCGTATTCAAAAGAAGATTAAAATAAAGTTGCTATACAGCGGGAAAGAAAGACGAGAAAGAAGCATCAAGCTAGCAGAAGTGAAGTATTTGCCGAAAGACTACGACAATCCAGCATCTATGAACATCTACGCAGATCATGTCGCTATCATTCATTGGAGCAAAGAAAATCCTTTTGTTATCTTAATTCGTGATAGAGAGATAGCCGACGGATACAGAAATCATTTCAATTTATTATGGAAAATCGCTAGAAAATAAATTAATCTTTTTCATAAAGAATTTTATCTATCTCTTGACTTGTTTTTTCAGTTCCCTTTCCCCAATCAAAAGGTTTTAAGCTAAATCCTTTTTTATTTTTCATAGAAATAGAAAGAAAACACCAAATATAAATCTAACGATAATAAGAAAATAATTACGCGTCTTCGTCTTCTTCAACTTCTTCTTCTGAAGTCACAGCTTCTAAAATCTCAAGAATCTTATCGAGTTTAACATTCAGTTGTTTGAACTGTTCTGGGCTTATGCCAGCTCCAGCGCCGCCTCTTTCGCTTCTTCCGCCTTCACTTTTGAAGCAATCACTGCAAAAAACAGGTTTATCACTGGTAGGTTTGAAAGGAACTTGACAATCTTTACCGCATTTAGCACAGACAACATCATGCATTTCCATAGGTCGTCTTTCAAATCTTCCGCCGCCTCTGCGTTCATTAAAGCTGCCTCGCTCTTCAAAGTCGCCTTCGAAACGTCTGCCGCTAGATCGTCCTCTAGATCCATCTCTGCCTTCTGATCTTCCGCGGAATCCGCCTCCGCCTCGACGATCTGATCTGTTGTCTCTCATAGATATATGCTAAAAAGTGGGTTTATAAAACTACGGTATTCAGAAAAAAGAGCGCTCCCTCCGGGATTTGAACCCGAGTTTCTCCATGCTTTAGAGCTCGAGAAGCTCTCGTCCTTTTGGCTTAACCCATGCAGTTCATGGTATTAATTGACCACTAGACGAAGGGAGCACTAACTAAGATGCTTGAAAAATCCTATTTAAGCTTTCTGTCTCTAGGAAGTAAATATTTTTTACCGATAGATTTATGTAATTCTTTGCTTGCTAAATGATATGGCTTTAAGTGATTATCAACAAAAAGTAGAAGCATGGGTACAGCAATATAGAATAGGTTATTGGAAACCTCATGAAATTCTTACCCGTTTGACAGAAGAAACTGGAGAAGTAGCAAGGGAAGTGAATCATGAGTTTGGACCAAAAAAGAAAAAACCAGATGAAAGAGTTAGTAGCATAGGTGGAGAACTTGCAGATGTTATTTTTACTGTTTG
>DATDXZ010000051.1:0-19391 GCA_035289145.1 Candidatus Nanoarchaeia archaeon | reverse complement strand
AGATCATCGTCGCGAAGTGCAGACGTGTTGGTGAGATTAAAAGTAAGATTAATAGTGTAAGATCTACTGCCTGATTGGTCAAGATCGACGGTTATATTCTGTAGACCTGTGTAGGTAATATCAAAATGGGACGCTGAAACTTGATAAGCACCAGCAAAAACGAATATGGCTAAAAAGAAGAAAAATGTTCTTCGAAGATTATTCATTGACATGCACCTCAGACTTGTTGTTGTTCATAAGATAATGATAGATATTAAAATACCTGTTTTCTACTCTTATATAAATCTTTCGAAAATTTAGTAAGGGGTGTAGCACCCCATATTCAAGTCTGAGGAGCTGTATTATACATGTAGATGACAAAACAATCTGGACAAAAATATACCTCCCATGATATATAAATCAGCCAACAAAAATCGGTAGTTTTTACCTATGATCTGCGAAAAAAGGTTATAATCCTCAAGTTCAAGCAACTAATCTCCGATAAAATAGCGAAAATTGATGAAGTGGAGTTTGCACAGCAAAAATGAAGTAGTTAAAGAGTTTCTGCGACCCTTATGCTAAAAAAGTGGGACTTGTCTTCTTATATATTATCGCTTCTTTCTCATGAAAGAAAAATAACCAATAAATATCAAGACTATAATAACGAGAAGAATGGTAAAGAGCGAACCTGAAGATATTTGTTTATTTGAAGAAGGAGGTTGTTGTTCAGATGTTTTTTCTGAAGTAGTCTTTTCACTAAGAGGATTTTGAGAAGTCAGTAAAGAAACCGTCAAATCAGCGTAACGATTAAATTGTTTATGAAAGGTTATTTCAAGGTCGTCTTGTCCATCTTGGTCAACATCAATATTTTTGGTTTCTCCTTTTCTGAGGATTATATCCATCGGAGTCGAACGAACGATTAAAGTAACTTGCTCATCAGAGAGCTCTTTAACAGAAAGGCTATGATCCTGGCTTCTAAGGGAGAATTTCGTGGTTGCTCCCACTCGCATAAGTCTGCTAAATCCATCGTCTGTAAGTTTTCCAGCATCTGAAACTGTATCTCCGCCGACTTTTATTTTGGCAATAGGTGCGGCAAAATTCTTATTGGCAAACGCGCTGTTGCTCTTCGATAATTTTTGCTGTATAGTGAAGCTAATGTTTGTAGAATTTGTATTTCCAGCAACATCAGTGACTTCACACAATGCAAGATAATCGCCCAATTCTCTGGTATCTTCAAAGGTGACTTCCAACGTTCTTGAATCATTGACAGCAATAAGTTCAGTTGCCCTTTCTATGACTAATGGTCCTCCAAGTCCAGGAATAGAAACTGACACTATGGTTTCATTAAATCCATCTTCATCAGATCGGGTGCAAGCTATGATAATTGTATCCGTCGCGGCAAAGAGTGTCTTACTCGTTCTTTGACTGTCTAGCAAATCTATGCTAATGCTTGATGCTGTCGCTCCGCCATTAAATGTTGAATTCGCGGAATATCCTGTATTATTAGTATCAACATTATCGGTGCAGGCAACATTCCAAGTATGAACTCCATCTGGAACAGTGTTAATAAAGATAGTTTCCGTTCCATTCGCAAAAATAGTTGTTGTATTAATAACAGATCCATCCGAAGAATTAGTTGGATCAAGTGTTAAATTGCAGTTGTCAATAGTGGTGAATATGGTGTCAATCGCAGTAAAGTTAAAAGTAATGGTGGTCGTGTTAATGATGGCGTTATCTGTGGGCTCGTTTATTGTGATTGTTGGACCTGTATTGTCAACGGTAACATTTTCTATGGTGCTGCTATTCGAAGTTATTTCAAATTCGTTAGTTAAGTTAGCTGTCTGATTGGTAAAAAGCGCTGTGATATTAATGGTAAAATTTATTCCGTCTCCTCCCGTAGTGGTGGTGTCCCAGTCAAAGGCATATACTGTTAGGTTTTCGGTAGCATTTATCCCTATAGTTTGCCAAGTGCCATTACCATTATCAAATTCAAAAGTGACGTTTGTGACGTTGGTGTTATCATCAAGAGTCGCGATTGTAGTCTGCAACCCAAGAGTCCCACTAATATTTTGACGATCGATAGGAGTATTAATCGTAACAGATCCTGGAAACTCTGCAAGAATAAAATAACTCAAGCTAAGAAATACCAATAAATATAATAAAAAATGATACCTCTTCTTGTTCAAAATTTCAGCCTCATGAAATGGAAACCAGTAAGGTATATAAAATTATCGGTCAAATGTAATTATTCAGTATCTTGAAGCAAGAGACTTCCCCAACAATGAAGACTGGCTTTCTTTTCGATGTTTAGCGTTTCTTACTAAAGCACAAAGATCCTGTTGAGAATATTTGTTTTTCAGCCTCCCCAAAGCCTAAAGAAGATGAAATCTGAATAATTACGTCAAATGTTTTTGTTACTCAGTGATGATAATCCTCAACATGCTCATCGACATAGAGAGAGAGGAATACAGCAGAGATAGCTAGAATTAAAGGACCAAGTATAATTCCCAAAAGACCAAAGACTTCAAGACCGCCAAGAACTCCTAGTAATACTAATGCAGGGTGGATGTCCCCTTTGCTGCCAATGATTTTTGGTCGAACAACATTGTCAATCGTGCTGACTATAAATATGCCATAAAGAATTAAGCCGACACCTTGGAAAGTATCTCCAGTTCCTAACTTAAATAATGCTGCAGGTAGCCAGACAAATGCAGGGCCGACAAAAGGAATCATAGCAAGAATAGTCATGACTAATCCCCATAACAAAGGTGAAGGAACGCCAAATATCCAAAGACCTATCGCTCCTACTGTGCCTTGGACAATGGCAGTAATAACGATGCCGTAGATAGTAGCATAAATAACGCTATTAAATCTTTCAGACACATGGCGTCGATATTTCTCTTTCAAAGGAATATGAAGTCGAATCTTTTCAATTAAAGATTTACCTTCTTTTAACATATAGAACATGACGAAAAACATCACGAAAAACTCAAGAAGTTTCTTCGGTAAGGAAATCAAAAAATCTGAAGTGCCTCGTGCAAGAGAGAGAGTTAATTTATTCAATGCATCTTTGATGTAATCATCGAAGTTAACATTGCCTCGAAGAAACTCAGGTATTTTTTCTTCGAAGCGTGAAAGATCCATGCTTTTAATTTCTTGAAAAAGTGTAATGGATTGTCCAATCAAAGCATTGGCAGTGAAAAAAAGAGGGATGATAAAAATAAGAATGACTGATAAGATGGTTAACATTGCTGCAAGGTTTTGGCTAAAAACAGTCTTTCGAAGAAATTTGTAAACAGGAAAGAAGATATACGCAAGCAAGATGCCACTCAAAAGAGGAATAATAAAGGAGCGTACCAAAAAAAGTGAGAACAAAAGAAAAGCAATCACTGTAACAATAAAAAAGTATTTAGACTGCTTGTGAATATCTAAAGTTTCCTCCATTGTTCGCACCTGCTTTTTATAAACCCTTTTTCTATATAAACCTTCTCGTTTCCCTCTCTTTTTCCCCATTGTAATGGATAAAATGATAAAGTTTATAAAGTATACTTCCCATAGGAAAAATATGGAAGTTGCAGTTCTCTATTCAGGTGGTAAAGATAGCACATATGCTATTGAAAGGTGTCTCCAGAAGAAATGGAAGATCAAATATCTGCTTTCTGTAAAGCCGACACGCAATGATTGCTACTTGTTTCATTATCCTACTGTAGAATTAACTAAAGAGCTATCACAAATACTAGGATTAAAGCATATGTACACAACTTGTGACGTTGCAGATCCTGTTCAGGAAGCAAAGATTGTGCGTGATATTGTCGCTCAAAATCCTATAGATGCATTAGTGTTAGGTGGTGTAGGTTTACAAGAAACACAATTGAGAAGCATTCGTGAAGCGGTCTTCGACTTGGGTGTTGAAGTCTTTGCCAGTCACATGGGTGAAGACCATGAAAAACTAGTGAGAGAAATGGTTGAAAAGGGATATGATATTCGCATTACACAAGTTGCAGTTGATGGACTAGGCAAACCTTGGGTCGGTAAGAAAATTACCAAAGAATCTCTCCAGCAGCTGAAAAAAGCATCCGAGCAATTCGGTTTCCATATTGGCGCTGAAGGCGGTCACTATGACACGTTAGTAGTTGATGGTCCTATTTTTAACAAGAAAATAGAGATTACTGCTTCTGAAGTGCACATGGAAGATGAGCTTTGCGGTCACTTGAAAGTTACTGGATTTAGTGTTGTTGAGAAAAATCCTTTATTGCGTAGCGTTTATTGAATTACTCGTAGAATTTCTCGAAGAGTTTTGCAGACAACATATGGTTTTTCTCGACGTAACATCGAAGCAGTGTGGACACCGCTTGGAATAGCAACCACTGGTACATGTGCTCGGCGTCCTGCACGAACATCATAGATGCTGTCGCCGATAAAGTAGTCTGCTTTTCTATGCAATAAATGTTCTGTTTTCAGAAGTTCATCAGGTGCAGGCTTAGGATGTTTCACTTGATCTTGTCCAACAATCACGGAAAACCAGGTGCTGGGAATTTTTGCTGCTTTCAGGAGTGCAAGAATAAGAGTATGATTGCAATTAGAAACCAAAGCAAGACGCCAATGGTGGCGAAAGTTGTTGAGGACCTCTCGTGCGCCTGGAATGACAACTATTTTTTTCGCAGTCTGTGTAGTCACAAAAAAGTCATGATCACGAAGAAGAGTATCAATAAATGCTTTGGGTGCTTTGGGAAAAAGCTTTTCCACAATAACTCTGCTGCCTTCGCCGAAATAACGCAAGATATGTCGATTAGAAATTTTCTTTTGAACATGATTTTTTTTGAATGCTGCTTGATAAGCTAGAAGATGACAGCGATTGCTCTTAATCAAAGTATTATCCAGATCAAAGCAGATCAAGCCTCTTCTCATGTCTCACCTCACATTCTTCAGGGATAACACAAGCTATTTAAATGTACTGAGGCTGTGGGAACAGTATATGGTGTTAGAATCGTTAACGACTCCTCAGCGTGCTGAAAAAAAGCCATGGGATCTGTTTTTTATTGGAATAATCTACGCGTCGGTAGGTTTATTTCTGGCAATTTGGGTGTTCAAAGAAGAAGCAAGTATCGTTATGGTCTTGCTTACTGTAGTGGCATGTGTTCCTTTAATCTATAACACGTTGCGTCTTGAAGAGGAAAAAGACACGGTAATCGAAAAGGAAAGAACATTGCTGAAAGAGCACGGGCGTGCATTGTCTTTTTTTATGTTTATGTTTGTTGGATTTTGTGTCGCATTTTCTTTGGCATATATTTTTCTTCCAGAGTCGATTGTTGATGCCGCCTTCCAGACACAAACGAACACAATCAAGAATATTAACTCGCAAATTTCCGGAGAAGCAGTAAATAGTGGCGCGATCTCAGGAGGAACTATAGAAGGGGGTGCTATTGGCGGTGCTACATTATACATTCAGATATTTTTGAATAACTTCAAAGTCATGTTGTTTTGTATTTTCTTCTCATTCTTCTATGGTGCAGGCTCTATTTTTATTTTAGCGTGGAATGCATCAGTTATTAGTGCTGCAATAGGCACTTTTTTTCGTGTGCATATTAGTGAGTATGCAACTGCTTTAGGGTTTGTCAAAATAGCGAGTTATTTTCATATTTATTCACTAAGTCTTATGAGATACTTTATTCATGGTCTTCCGGAAATTCTTGCTTACTTCATAGGTGGCTTAGCAGGAGGAATTATCTCTGTAGCAGTCATCCGTCATGATTTTGGAACCCAGACATTTCGAAGAATTGTTAAAGATGCATTTGACTTATTTCTATTAGGAGCAGTTGTTCTCATGGTAGCTGCAGGTATTGAAGTCTATATTACACCACTACTTTTTTAAAGGGTAACCCGTCTTTTGAGGAGGTATGGTTGATATTGCAGAGCAAAGAAAAGAAAAGGTTTTCTCGTTCTTGAAGAAGAATCAATTAATACTGGTTTATGGTATTCTTCTGGTAATTATTTTGTTGGCTTTCTCTGGTCGCATGGATCCTATGCCGCGTCTTATAGATAGTTCAACAGGAGATTACATCCCCATCGAAGTGGATTCATTTGTGTTTTTAAGATACGCACAAGATATTTTGGTGAATGGAACACAATCATCGGTCGACACTTTGAGGTATTATCCTGATGGATACAAGAATGAGGGCGAGTTTTCCTTGCTTGCAACAGTCATAGTGTACCTCTATAAAGTATTGCATGCATTCAACGACAAAGTAACATTGGGGTATGCTGATGCGCTCTATCCTGCTCTTGCTTTTGCGATAAGTTTAGTGTTTTTCTTCTTGTTCGTCAGAAAAGTCTTCGATTATAGGGCTGCTTTGTTAGCGACAGTCTGGCTCGCGTTCATTCCTACTTATGTACAGCGTACCATTGCGGGGTTTTCAGATAAGGAAAGTCTCGGTATGTTGTTTTTCTTTATGTCACTATACTTCTTTGTAGTATCATTTTTCAATGAGGACAGAAAAAAAGCAATTGTCTTCGGCATCATCAGTGGAGTATGTGCGGCATTGATGGGAAAGGTATGGGGTGGTGTCCGCTTCCTGTTCCTGGTGATTGGTGTCTTTATATTGATTGAAATCATGCTAAACAGAGTAAAGAAGACAGAAACATATTCCTATACTGCATGGTTCTTGACCACATCAATAGTGTTGATGCTTATTTTCCCAGCAAGGTATAGTTTTGATATTTTATTCTCTTCAGTAACGACAGGCATTATCTTTTTGGCTTGGACAGCGATGGTTATTTATGGAGTATTGCAGAAGTACGATCCTCTCAAGCTGCATTCGCGGTTTAAAGAAAAGATACCTGTAGGATTAGTAAGTCTTGTCCTCTGTTTGGTAGTGGGTATAATTGTTATTTCTCTCTACAAGGGATTTGATTTTTTCATTTACATTATCAGCGATCAGATTTCCTTCTTGAAAGCTCCATTCGCGGAAAGCAGATGGGCATTGACAGTCGCGGAAAGTCACCAGCCTTATATGCGGGATCTTGTTAATCAAATAGGAAAAATATTCTTCGGTCTCTTCTTGGCAGGAACTATTATAGCATTCTATAAATTATTAGAGCCTGTAAAAGAAAATAGAAAAAAATTGACCATGGGTTTTGCAATATTTGTTGTGGCATTCTCCCTGAACAGGTATGCTCCAGATTCGATGTTTAATGGGGACAATCTGATTTCGTTGTTCCTCTTTTTTGGATCTTTCGTTCTTTTCTTTGCATTTATCATATTGGCATCATTGCATGTATATAGAAAAAGAAAAGAGCATTATCAAGAGTTGTCGAAATTGAACGGTAAATACATACTCCTCTTGACTATGTTCTTCGTGACTATCGTTGGTGCAAGAACAATCGTTCGTCTAGTAGTAGTCTTCTCGCCGATAGTGGTTATTTTCATAAGTTATGCCCTAGTCTCCATTTATGATTACGCAATGAAGCAAAAACATAGCGTAGTAAGAATTGCATTGGTGGTGGGTATATGCTGTTTGTTATTGTTGCCAAATATTGCGGGAAGTCTGGTGGCAAACTATAAAGGAACAACATCAATTACGCAGAACACTGGTCCAATCTATACAAGTCAATGGCAGGAAGCGATGGCTTGGGTGAGAAATAGTACAGCAACAGACGCAGTATTCTTGCATTGGTGGGACTATGGATATTGGGTGCAGACAGGCGGTCAGAGAGCGACAGTCTCAGATGGAGGAAATAATGGTGGTCCAGGAATTAATTATTTCACTGCAAGAAATCTATTGACATCTCCGGATGATAAGGAAGCTCTAGCATTCATGAAAGCTCGCGGCGCGACTTACGCATTAATTATATCTGAAGATATTGGCAAATACCCCGCATTTTCTAGCATTGGCAGTGATCTCAATAATGATCGTTACTCATGGATCAATGTATTCTCCTTGGACGATCGCCAGTCACAAGAAAAGAAAAATCAGACAGTCTATGTGTATACTGGCGGGTACATGTTTGATGAGGATTTCGTGTATAATGATCATCTCTTTCCCAAGTTAAGCGCAGGGATAGGTGGTTTCCTCATTCCATTTAATACAGCTTCTGAAGGGCAAGCATCTGTGGGAAGGCCTTCAGCAGTCGCTATTCATAACAACAAGCAGTATAATATCCCTGTTAATTGTGTAGTCCTTCAGGGAAAAAGATTGGAGTTTGATGATGATGGACTGGACAGTTGTTTGTACATTTTGCCGCGAGTCGACGGAAATAAAATGAATCCTTTAGGGGCGGTGCTGCATCTTTCAAGAAAAGTCAAGGATTCATTCCTTGCGCGATACTACCTATATGGAGAAGAATCAAAATATTTCCATTTAGTATATAGTGATGTTCAAAACATACCGATTATGGTATACAACGGTCGTTTCGTCGGGCCTCATAAAATCTGGGAAGCGAACATTCCTGCAGATATAAAAGTAAATGAAACTTTGCGTAGCAACAACCTGCCGGATCCTCGCTTGCATTTTGTAGTACAATAGGGAAAAGGTTTTATACAGCAATAATAATTGTCAGAAGATGGTAATTCTCGTCACAGGTAGTACTGGATTTGTAGGAAGTTATATTGTGAAATACTTAGAGAAGAAGTATGTGCTCCGTCAGTTAGTAAGAAGAAAAACTGCAAAGGGAAAAGGACAAGTTGTTGAAGGAAATCTCGCAGATGAGAAGAGCATTGATAAGGCAGTAAAGGGTTGTGACATTATAATCCATGCGGCGGCAATTCTCGATGCAGAAGATCCAAATATTTTCAAAGTAAACGTCAGAGCTACGCGAAGATTGGTCGAAGCTGCCAAAAGATATAAAGTGAAGCAGTTTATCTTTATCAGTACAGAAAATGTAGTGCATAATTGTCCAGATGCATACTCGCAAAGTAAAAAAATCGCCGAAGAAGAAGTGAGAAAATTCAAGAACCACACTATTTTGCGGGAGCCAATAGTCTATGGACCGGGGGATAAAAGATATCTAGGAAAAATCATAAAGTCAGTAAAACATTTGCCAGTTATACCTCTTCCAGCCGGTGGGAAATTCACGCTGCAACCAGTTTATGTGGAAGATATTGGGAGATATATAGAGCAAGCCATAAAATTAAAGATCTGTGGAACGCATCTAATTACTGGTGGAGAAAGCATAACTTATAGGGAATTAGTAAGGAAGATAATGAAGCTAATGAAGAAAAGAAAGCTGTTGATTCCTGTGCCATTGACTCCTATAAAGATAGTTGCAGCCACTTTAGAGCTTGTAGGGATAAAGCCACCACTAACAACAGTCCAATTGAACAATATGGTATTAAATAGGAAATATGACGTGCAAGAACAAATAAGGATTTTTAAGATCAAGCCAACGCCTTTAGAGGAAGGATTAAGAAAAACAATAGGAACGAAATCTTTATAAGAATTTGTCAGTTGGCTTCTTTATGAACAAACGATATTCTGTGGATATTGCATTACCTGTCTATTATGGAAACGTTCCAGAGTTGGAGCAGAGTGTGATTATGTTGGTAAACTACTGTGAAATGCATTTGAAGCAGTATAAGTGGAATATAGTAATAGCAATCAATGGAAAGCAGCCAGAAAAAGTAATTGCCCTTGCAAAAAAATTTGAAAAGAAGTTCAAAAAAAGAATAACGCATGTTTACACAGCAAGTCCTGGAAAAGGTCATGGTATTATTGCAGCATGGTCACAAAGAAAAACAGATATCTACGCATACATGGACATTGATTTGGCTACAGATTTGTCTGCATTAGTCCCTCTGCTCAAGGCAATAGAGGAAGGAAATGATATTGTAGGTGGCTCTCGTTATCATCCATTGTCAAAAATTAAGAGATCGCTCAAGAGATATATTATTTCACGAGGATACACCTTGTTGTTCTATCGATCTATGTTAGTTCCATCTGTGCGTGATCCGCAATGCGGCTTCAAGGCAGTAACTCCTCGTGTAGTTAAGGAAGTTCTACCCTTGATCAAGGACAAAGTATGGTTTTGGGAGAGTGAAATGATCTATCTCGCTTACAAAATGGGGATGAAGATAAGAGAGATACCGGTAATCTGGGTGGAAAAAAAGATCAGTGGAGTTAATTTGGTGAAAATTATCCCCGATTTCATAAAAAATGTATTTCGTATGCGGTTTACGAGGATCCGATGACGCAAAAATCATGGTTTGAGCGTTCAGTGCACAAATGTTTCGAGTTGACTATAGTCTTTGACGTCTTCAGGAAGATATTGCACAGAGATTTCTTCAAGGAAAAGAATATCTTGAGAAAAGAATTAGAGCTGCAGAAAAGAACATTGGACTTTGGTTGTGGCAGCGGTCCCTATTCTACGTTATTTTCTAAAGAAAATTATGTGGGTGTTGATATAGATGCTAAAAATATTGGATTTGCAAAAAAGAAATACCAGAAAGAGTTCATAGTGACTAGTGGGAATAATCTTAAGAGCATAAAAAAAGTAGATCAGATATTTGCTATCGATGTATTCCACCATCTGCCAGATGATGTAGTGAGAACATGCGTCAATGAGTTTAGAGGAATCTTGCCAAAAAATGGAAAAGTTTTGATATTAGAGCATTTTCCTGCAAGACAGCAGACAAATATCTTGGGGAAATTGCTGATGACATTCGATAGAGGGAAAAATATCCGTCCAAGGGAGGAATTAAGCATGTTTTTTACAGAAAGCTTCACTATTGAAAATTCTTATGAATATTATGCGGCTGGAGTTCGCGATTATACGCTCCTTTTGAAGAAAAAACGCTGAAAGAAGCAGAAACCTTTTTATAGCGTTTTACTCCATTATTACTTATGATTCCTTTCAGTTTTATCTTGAGTCTATTTATAGCTTTCTTTGTTAGTCTATGGTCTATTCCTTGGATCATTCGTGTCCTTCGTCGTATTAATTTAGTGGATAAAGATATACACAAAAAACCAGTACCTTTATTGCCTAGATCTGGAGGATTGCCTGTCGCTACAGGATTTACAGCAGGAATGATGTTCTTCCTTTTTTTCTTCACTTTTTTTGGACGTGATCAAACATGGCTTACTGAATCTTCATTGACACTTCTCTTTGCGGCAGTGCTTACTATATTTGTTATTACCTTTGTTGGGTTCCTTGATGATCTTTTAGTGGTTAAGTCAGAGCAATTTAAGTTGCCAGGAGGATTGCGGCAATGGCAGAAACCTTTGTTGACTTTAGTTGCGGCAATTCCGTTAATGGTTGTGAATGCAGGAACTTCAAAGTTGATAGTTCCCTTCATAGGTCATGTTGACTTTGGTTTGCTTTATCCTATTGTTCTAGTTCCTTTGGGTGTGGTTGGCGCTGCAAACATGGTGAACCTCTTTGCAGGACTCAATGGTTTGGAATCTGGATTGGGGTTGATTTACTTAATGTCTTTAGGATCTTATGCTTATGTCCATGAGCGCCACCTTGCTGCTATTATTGCCTTGGTTACATTTGCAGCGCTCCTCGCATTCTATTTGTACAATAAATATCCAGCAAAGTTTTTGCCTGGAGACTCATTAACATATTTATTGGGAGCAGTGTTGGCGACTATCGCTATT
This sequence comes from Candidatus Nanoarchaeia archaeon, assembly GCA_035289145.1. Taxonomy (GTDB): domain Archaea; phylum Nanobdellota; class Nanobdellia; order SCGC-AAA011-G17; family UBA489; genus JACOVP01. The sequence goes on along the minus strand of DATDXZ010000051.1, from coordinate 7,821 downwards.
GTCGGAGATTTGGAAAAGGCAACGCTTATCGTGGCGATTCCGTTTTTTATAGAAGGAATATTGAAGATACGGGGAAAATGGAAGAAACAAACTATAGGGTATATCAAAAACGGTAAATTGCACTCACAATATGAAAAAATTTACTCAATCCCTCATATCTTCATGAGAACGGGAAAGTTCACGGAGAAGCAGATTGTGTATTTCATGTACATTATACAAGCAATATTCGCAAGTATGATTTGGTTTATGTAAGATGCTCAAACAAGCGTTCGAAAGGGTAAGGAATAATCCTCTGTTGAAGGATAATCTCATATTATTTATAGGAGTGTTCTTCCTCGGAGTTTCCGGGTTCGTGTATCATTTTATTGTTGGAAGATTGTTAGGACCTGCAGAATATGGAAATCTGGGCGTTCTGCTGTCAATTATTTATATTTTCTTGATTGCGTTGAATACTATCCAGATGAGTATTGCAAAGTTCACTGCAGATTTTACAGTGAATAAAAAAGAAGGAAAAATCAAGTATTTGTTTCAAAGGTCGTGTAGGGATTTTATTATAGCTGCTTTGTTCTTTGTTGTCTTTGCTTTGTTCATGAACAATGTTGTGGCAGACTATCTCCATCTCAGAAAATCATCGTTAATAGTGCTTGCCATAGGTATCTTTTGTATCTTCTTAGTGCCTATTGTGAGGGGAATCTTGCAGGGAAGAGGGCAGTTTACAGCATTGAGCATCAATAATGGTGTAGAAGGAATAACAAAGTTAATTGTTGGTCCCATGTTGGTTATTTTTGGATTAAGCACTGAGGGAGCAACAGCTGCAATCCTCCTGGCAATGGGTGTTGCTTTCATTTTTGGATTAATTCCGCTCAGGCAAGTGATAAAAAAACAGAAAGAAGTCTTCCAAGTCAGGAATGTATACAAGTATGGTCTAGTCCTTGGTTTGATGTTGACATCCTTGACATTGTTCTACACTATTGATGTGATTATAGTAAAGCATTTCTTCGATGAAGTGCAGGCTGGATATTATGCGGCATTGGCAATTCTGGGAAAGGTGCTCTTCTTCGGTTCTTCATCTATAGGTCAGGTGATGTTTCCAAAAGTTGCTGCCTTGCATGCTGAGAAAAAACCGCACAAGCATCTATTCTATAAATCTGCATTATTAGTTCTCTTATTCATATTCCCTGTGCTTTTCGTGTATTTCACTTTTCCAAATTTGGTTGTTGGTATCTTGTTCGGTGAAAAGTTCTTAGAAGTGGTTCCCTTATTGGGATTATTCGGGCTATATATGGCTATATTTTGTTTTATTTATCTGTTCTCTTACTACTTCATCTCATTAAAGAGCAGTTGGCAGTTTGTTGCTTTGCTGTTTTTCTTCAATATCTTGGAAGCCTACCTCTTGTACAACTTTCATGAAACCTTGTCGCAAGTCATAACAGTGTTGATTAGTTTATCATTGCTCATGTTGATGGTACTTTATGGTATTTTTACCAGGATTCGCGATGCTTAAGCTTTCTCTAATTATCCCAACCTACAATGAAGAGCAGAGAATAGGAAAAACGTTACAAAACTACATCTATCATCTGCAAAAGCATCTGCCAAGGCAGTTTGAAATCATTGTAGTGCTCAATGGATGTAGAGATAGAAGCGCAGAGATCGTGAAAATCTTCTCCAGAAAATATAAAGAGATAAGATATGCTGATATTAAAGAGCCTTTAGGAAAGGGAGGAGCAGTGCTCCATGGATTTCAGATCGCAAAAGGAGAGATTATCGGATTCTTAGATGCAGATGATGCTTTTGATCTGACGGCAGTGCAGATTATGATTGATGAATTGTTGAAAGGAGAAGTAGATTGTTTAATAGCCTCAAAATGGAAAGGAATTCGTTTTTCAGCAGTCACTGAGCCATTTCTAAGAAAAGTTCTTGGAAGAGGATGGAACTTATGGGTCAGGATTCTGTTAGGCATCAAGGTGAAAGACACGCAGGCAGGTGCAAAGTTCTTGCGGCGTGATGTTTTCAACAAAATAAGTCATAACTTTATCTGTCGTGGTTTTGACTTTGATATTGAATTGCTGTTGCGATTGAAGCAAAAAGGATGTACAATCAGAGAGCAGTATGTGCCCAGCAAACACATCCCGGGAAGCACATTTAATCTAAAATATATCCCTCGAATGTTCAAGGATTTGATAAAATTATGGTGGAAGAGAAACAGATTATGAAAGCAAAAGACTATTTCGAGGAAAATGCTGCAGCCTACGATGCAAAAAGAGAAAGGGGTTTTCTAGGATGGTTGAGAAAGAATGAAAAAAGTGCAGTGCTCTCTTTCCTAGATATCAAAAAAGGAGAAAGTATGTTGGACGCTGGATGTGGTGAAGGATATTATGCGCAATTAGCAAAAAGTAAGGGTGCGAAGGTATTCGGGATTGATGTTTCCAAAGAGATGATTGCGAAATTGCAGGCAAAAGGTATTCAAGGAAAGGCATGTGACTTGGAAAACTGTTCATTAGGAAAGAAATTTGACAAGATAGTCTGTGCAGGTGTGCTCGAATTTACAGCAAATCCAAGAAATGTAGTGGGGATGCTCGCGAAACATCTAAAATCAAAGGGAAGAATAGTCATTTTGTATTCAAGACCGAGTCCAGGAACAATAGTCTATGTATCTATCCATCGTTTACATGGACTAAGACTTAAAATTATCTCAAGAAAAAAGCTCCAAAACCTTTTAAAGCGGGCTGGCTTGACTATAACAAGGCATAGGAAACTGCCTTTATTTGGAGGAGTTGCTCTTGTCGAGCACGAATCGCAATGAAGCCTTTACTACTGACATTCGACGTTGAAGAATTTGACTACTTGCATCACTATCATGAGAAGCCATTGAATGCAGATCTCTATGGTGTGAGCAAAGAAGGAACTAAAAAGATCATGCAGCTCTTAGAAAAGCACAGAGTGCGTGCGACATTCTTTGTCACTGCAAAATTCGCTCTGCAATACCCTGAAATAATCAAGGAGTTAAGTAAAAAGCACGAAATAGCATTGCATGGATACTCGCATGATCATCACTATGAGTCTATGGAAGAGAAAATGGTGTTCAAGTATTTGTCAGAAGCAAAAAAAATCCTAGAAAAGATAACGAAGAAGAAAATACTTGGATTCAGATCGCCGAGAATGGGTGCGGCTTCCTATCCTTCCCTAAAAAAAATAGATATAAAGTACGACAGTTCATTGCATCCAACGTATATTCCAGGATATTACAACCATTTCACCGAGCCGAGAAGTTGTTTTACAATGGACGGTGTAAAAGTGGTGCCAGTTTCCGTAACACCAATAGCACGGTTGCCCATCGCATGGCTCTGGTTCAGGAACTTGCCTTTATTATACACAAAATTCTGTATGTGGAGAGCATTAAGAGGTACAGGATTCATTAATACTTATTTCCATCCTTGGGAGTTTGTCAGTTTGAAGAAATATAAGTTGCCTTGGTACTTCAAGAGAAATACTGGTGATAAAGTCTTGAGAAAATTAGAGAAATTGATAGTCTGGGCAAAGAAAAAGAACTATATGTATATGTCCATAAATGATTTCTTGCAATCGCGATGAAAAAAAATCTCGTTAGCATTATCATCCCGCACTATAATGGAGTCTCATTTATTGATGAATGTCTGAAATCAATATTCAAAACAACATACAAGCCAATAGACGTCATAGTGATTGACAATGGTTCAACTGATGGTTCTCAAGCGTTCATAAAAAAGAAATATCCGCGAGTAAAACTTATCCAATCTGTTAGAAATCTAGGCTATGCAGGCGGTTGCACTTATGGTTTTGAGAAAAGCGAGGGAGAATTTATTGTATTCCTCAATAATGATACGTTGGTAGATAAAAACTGGTTAACACATTTAGTCAAAGCAGCAAAAAATAAGGAAATTGCCATTTGTCAGCCAAAAGTGCTGTCCATACGGCAGCCAACTCACTTCGAATACGCAGGCGCAGCAGGCGGTTATATGGATCGCTGGGGCTACACGTTCTGTCGAGGAAGAGTATTTGATATTTGTGAGAAAGACGATGGTCAATATGATCGAAGTGTAGAAATATTTTGGGCTTCTGGAGTTTGTCTCTTCGCAAAAAGAAAAGTGTTGGAGGAAATAGGCTCATTCGATCCATATCTCTTCATGTATTATGAAGAAGAAGACTTGTGTTGGCGCGCACACTTAAGAAACTACAAAGTAATCTTTGTTCCAGAAGCGAAAATGTATCATTATGGTGAAAAAACTGCAAAAAACTATCCTTTCAAGAAATATTACTACTTCCATCGCAATCACAATATACTCTTGATGAAGAATTATGCGGCATCTTCGTTGTTAAGAGTCTTGCCGAAGAAATGGGTGTTGGATGGTATCATGGCTGGATATTTTATGTTAATCGGACAATGGAAAAGATCATTGTGTGTGATCGCAGCAACAATAAGTCTCCCGTTCTATATATCCAAAGTCTTGCAATCGAGAAAAAAGACGCAGCAATTGAGAAGAAGAGATGAATCAGAGATATGGAACATGCTCTATCCGAAAAATATTGCGATAAGTTTCTTTTTAAGAGGAAAAAAGAAGTTTACAGAGTTATAGAAGGCGCGTTCTTGTCTTCAAAAGCAACAACTTTGAAAATAACAACTCTGGGTTGCTTGCGTTGCGCATCCGCGAACCATGCTTGGACAGGCATGAATCTATCTTGGTGATCATTTAACAAAGGCAAGAGCCATGGGTAATTCGGATTATCAGACATCAAAGACAGAACAAGATATTGGGGTCGTTCATCTGTTAAGTGTTCTTCAAAGTGACTTAAGTTATCGCCTTCACTGACAATGCGACGTTCTGCGAACACTCCGAATTCCATTTGGTTCGATGTTAACATGACAGGTTCTGCTGGTCCAGTATGTTTCTTGATCCATAAACCAGCATCGCGTAATTCTTTGTAGGTATCCTTCTTATTTTCAATTAATCCTACTCCATGCTTGAGCTGTGCATATCCGCCAATCACGAGAATTAGAACAATGGCAGCAATGCCGAGATATTTATGGTATTTCGACAGGAAATGGTCAATTTCGACAGTGCCTCTAGCCATAAGTAAAAACAAAGCAGGTGTCATCAAGAAGAGATACTGATGAACTGCAAACTTATAGACAAAAACAAAGAAGATCATAGGGAAAGCAATAAGGAATACACAAAATAAATCATTGAGAGAGTCCAAATTCTTTCGCTTCACTAAAAGATCAAGGCTGAAGAGCAGTCTCCACAAGAGAAGCAAGCTGGCTATAAAAAACCAGAACCAGAAATCTAGCAGGAATTGTTGGAAATAGCCAAAGACATAGTAAGCAGGAGCTTCGAATTGTTGAATGGCGGAAGTTTTAGCGTTCAAGATATAAGTAGTCAAGGCAGGAAGAGCATCTCCAAAGCTCAAGTAGTTGAAGAGCAAGTAAGGAACAAATATAAGTGTTAAACAAAGTCCTGTTGCAATCCATAGAACCTTGTTTTTCAAGAAAGAAAGTCTGTCTTTGATAAGAAGGATCAGTAAGAAAGGTAGAATAATAACTCCATCGTTGTATTTGGTCAATGCTGTGAGTAAAAAGAAGATAATCGTCAGGTAAATATATTTCGCGCCTTGGTGTTTGACAAATCCTTTCCAGAAACAGTATATGGTAACCAGACTAAAGAACAATCCCGGCAGATCCATCAGCAGTCGTGCAGTGAAAAAGACATGGAGCCAGAAGACGCTTATCATGGCTGTCGCAATAACACCTACTTTTTTGTTGTACATCTCCTTGCCGAGAAGATACATCATGACAAGAGTGCCTACAGAAGGAAGTAATTCAGTCAAGAAACGGATAAGAGTTACGCTTCCACCCAATTTCAAGAGAAGAGCCCAGAGAAGCGTCAAGGTGACAGGCCGTGCAGTCCAATAGTTATTAGGCATAACCGTCCCAAAGGCCCAGTTTTTAGCTTTGGCAAGATATTCTCCTTCATCCCACCAGACACCAGTATTCACATTGTAGTATTTGATACGAAGAAGAATGCCAAAAATAATGATGAGCACTAAAGCAACATGCCAGGGATCTTTTAGCCAAGTTACAGCACGATGTTGCCAAGAATCAGAATGTGCCATGAGTAAGAAAAGAAGAAATAACATGATATATAAACCTATCTTCAAAAAAAGCAGAACATAATCTTTAAAAGAGGACTTTCCCACAAGTATTGAATATGAAAGTTATAGGCATCTCTTGTCCCTTAACCTTGGGGAAGCATGTACAAATAACATCTATTCACTTTCCATTAAGCTTAGGTGTCCTGCTGGCATATTTGCGAAAGAATGGGTTTGAGATAGGAATTTGGGATTACAACGTGGAGCAGTTCGAAGAACAATCGTTTATTAAACGCTTGCAGGATGAAAAGCCAGACGTAATTGGTCTTGCAGCAATGACTCCAGGCATCAAGAGTGCTCACACCTTGGCAGGTCTCATCAAGAAATACTCGCCAAAAACAACAATCATTATCGGCGGACCGCACGTTGATGCTCTCCCGCTCCAAAGTGCAAAAGAATTCCCTAATTTTGATATCATTGTCTATGGGGAAGCTGAGGATACTTTCCTGGAATTATGTCAAAGGTTGCAGAAGAAAAAATCATTGAATGGATGTCTAGGTATTGTGCATCGAATCAAAGGAAAAATCGTGAAAGAGTCTCCTCGTCCATTGATAAAAAATTTAGACAAGTTGCCCTATGCTGCTCGTGACATTGTCAACTTCGAGAATTACAAAAAAGCGCATGTCGAGCGTGGTTTGAGTCGTAAGTTCATGAATATTATGGAATTCATGGCATCCCGTGGTTGCCCAGCTAAATGTATTTTCTGTGGTTCAGGTGCATTAAAGCCACCAACATTACGCTTCAGAAGTCTCCAGCATGTCCTGGGAGAAATCGATGAATGTGTAAAAAACTATGGAACAAACTATGTCAACTTGATCGATGATACTTTCACCTTAAACCGTCCTTTTGTGGAAGGATTCTGCAGGGCGATGAAAGAAAGAAATCTTGAATGGGGTTGTCTAACGCGTGTCGATTGTGTCACCAAAGACATGCTCCAGATGATGGTGGATTCTGGTTGTATCAGAGTCTCCTTTGGTGTGGAATCTGGCTCTCCAAGAATCATGGCTTTGAATGGAAAGAACATTCCTATAGAAAAAGTCATTCAGGCATTCAAGTGGGCGCATGAAGTAGGTCTCAGAGTCATTGATGGAAGCTTTATTATTGGCAGTCATCCTGATGAAACGTTAGATGATGTCAAGCAAACCATCAAATTAATCAAGAAAATCAAGCCGACATTCTTCTCAGTCACAGTCATCTGTCCTTTGCCAGGCACCATGATTTACAATATGATGAAGGAAGAAGGTCTAATCTTCGCAGAAGACTGGGAGCAGTTTGCATACATCGCCAGAAATCCAAGCTGGAGAACCAGAAACTTCACGTCAGAAGAGTTAGTCAAGCTCCAGAGTTATGTCATGAGAAAAACCTACTTCACACCGAGCTATATTTTCAGATTATTGACGCATATTCGAAGTTTCAACGAGTTTAGATACTTCTTGGATATTGGCTGGGTGGCATTTAAACAGGTTATTCTGAATAGAAATCAGCAATAAATCAGCGTCAGGATACTGTAACATTATCGTCATCTCCTCGATTTCGCGAGGAGTCTGATAAGATTCAGTAATTTGTTTCTTTTCAAAGGAAGAATTATCTCAGCAGCTTCCGCGGGCGTTTTTCCTTTTAGTTCCTGATGCGGATTTA
>DATDXZ010000050.1:0-7223 GCA_035289145.1 Candidatus Nanoarchaeia archaeon | reverse complement strand
CTTCCAATTCCAAGAAGCTTTGTAATTTCAATATCTGTTTTTTTATTGTTAGAAAATAACAAAATTCTTGCCCGGGTAAGTGCCCGTGCACTTTTACTTCCTTTTTTCACAAAATTTTCTAGATAGCTCTTTTCTTTCTTCCTTAGTTTGATATTTTTCATAACTAATAAAAATAATCACTAATATATAAATATTTCAGAATTAAGTTGTCAAGATACTAGGTATAAGAAATGCTTCTTAATTAACCTTTCTTCTCTTTTTCCGTAAACTTTCCGAACAACAGCTTAATAAATCCAATTTTAACCGTAGATTTTGTGGGCCGGTAGTTCAGCCTGGTAGAACGCTCGCATATGTTCTATAAAAACAGCGAATGGCAAGTTCTACCCATTTTGTGAGAGGCCTTGGGTTCGAATCCCGACCGGTCCATATTTTATCACCAAAAACTATTTAATTAAGAATAAAATTCTACCTATATGAAAGCTGTTTCTTTTACAAAAAATGGAAATGTAGAAGTGCTTCAATATAGTGAATTGCAAACACCAGAACCTAAAAAAGGAGAGGCGCTTATCCGTGTTCGAGCATGCGCGCTTAACAATCTTGACGTGCAACAACGACAGGGTAAAATACAGGGACCAATGCCTCATATTTCTGGATCTGATGTTGCTGGTATAATTGAGAAGATTAATGGAGAAAGTACTTTCAAAGAAGGAGACGAAGTTGTCATAAATCCAGCTATTCCCTGTGGTATATGTCCTCCTTGTAAAATGAATTTGACATGTGAACTTGTTATTATCTTTGGCTATAAAACTCAAGGAGGATACGCAGAATATGTTACTGTTCCTATTGAACAATGCTATTTAAAACCGAAGAATCTTTCTTTCGCTGAAGCAGCAGCATTTCCGCTGACGTTCCTTACCGCTTATCATATGCTTGTAACTCGAGCGAATCTTCAAAAAGGAGAGACCTTGTTTATTTGGGGCGCTTCAGGCGGATTGGGACTTGCAGCCTTGCAGATTGGAAAGTATCTTGGAGCAAACATTATCGCAGCTACAAAGTCTGAGGAAAATATTAAGTATCTCAAAGAACATGGCGCTGATGAGGTTGTTATTTACACCAAAGATAATGCTGAAGATAAAGTAAAAAAGTTAACTCATGATCGCGGAGTTGATGTTGTCTTTGAGAGCGTAGGCGCTAAAACATGGAATACTAGCCTTATGATGCTTCATCCTTATGGAAGAGTTGTTATTGCAGGAACGACTTCAGGAGATATGGGAACTCAGGATTTAAGCGAAATTTATTATCGACAGCTAAATATATTAGGAGCTCGCATGGGCACTAAGGCAGAATTTCAAAAAATTGTTAAACTCATCGCTGAATCAAAATTGAAACCTGTCATAGATAAAATATTTCCTTTACAAAATGCTGCAGAAGCACAGAAAAGAATGGAAGAAGGAAAACACAAAGGAAAAATAATCTTAGAAATCCCCGAATAACTTTCTTATTTAAAACTCAGTTAAAGCTGCTTGCGTAGTTCTCAACTGCTCTTTCATATGATCAAAAATTGGTGTCAAAATATATCCTTCTTCCATACTCCCTAACACTGCGCACTTTTCTGGCTGTGACCAAGCATAATAAGAAATGTATGCACAAAATATCGCATCTAACTTATCCTCATATCTTTTGAGTGCTTTTCCTTTTATTTTTGTGACATCTTGTCGCAACATAATTTCTGGAACGTGGAATGCTGGTGTGCTCTTTTTGAGAGCTCGGAGATGCTTCTGATATTGATTGAACATACCACATAGAAATACATGATCACGTTTTGGCTTTGATTTATACTGCAATATTTTCTTTAGATTGAACAACACGACCATTGAGGGATGAGGATAGACTTCAAAACATTTTCTTGTTGCTTCAAATTTCTCTATAGATGGATTATGGTCAAAACCTATAGCTGTAAGTTTTTTCACTAATTCTTCGCCACGAATCGTACCTGACCATTGGCTTAATCTCTTTCTATTAGATGGATGAGCACCAGCATGATATTTTCTAAATAATTGTCCGACGACTGCTTCAGCTACTCTTCTTCCTTCTTCATTAGGAACTATCAATGGAGCATCGATGGCTATGAATGCTTTCTTGTCTTTTACTTTCTCTTGAATATGCCTTATAATCTCTTCATCTGTCAGAACAACGTCACTATAGAGAACTTTAGCCTCTTTTTTGTTCCCTTCAATAATTGCGAGACCCGTACCATTTTTTGTGGACCAAGCAAGATCTATACCTACAAAATACATATTTTTTAATTTCTCTAGGACTTTTTAATGCTTTCTAAATGTATTTTCTAATCTCTAGTTCTTATCATGGAAAAGGATATTTATACTTGAGGTTAGCTTGGTTTTATGGCTCAATCCTATAAAGCTTCTTACACTGTGAATGGCGGTGTTACTGGTCTTGGATGTATTTGTATTGATACATCTGATCAAAGAAGAACCTTTCAAGCAGTCGATGACCATCATGCCCTTTTTCTTGCTGGTTGGTATGCGCACTTTCTTTCAATGAATCATTTAAATGGTCCTGATGGAAAAACTGTAGTAAGTTTAGATGTTTTACAAAGACCTGATGGTTCACCACTTGATCAACAAGCTGTAAAACCCACACTAGAAGGAATTATTGGAAAACTTCTTCACTTATCACCTCAAGGAACTGTGGTTGCACAAAGCAATTTTCATGATCACTTACTCTATAAACTTATGGAGCCTTATTATAAAGAACTTGGCTTTCTTGCAGTCGCTTAAACAGCCATTACTTATATAAACAACTTTATCTCCATTTTTCTATGCAACAAGCAGACTGTCTTTTCTGTAAAATAATCACAGGAGAAATTCCTAGCTTTAAAGTCTATGAAGATAACAAAACGTTAGCTATTTTGGATATTGCACCCATCAATAAAGGTCATGTGCTTGTTATTCCCAAAGAACATTGTGTTAATATTTTAGATATTCCTGATGATCTGTTAACAGCAACTATACTCACAGTCAAGAAAATTTCTCGAGCATTAACTCAATATTCAGAAGGTGTAAATGTTATGGAGAACGTCAATAAAGCAGGTGGACAAATTATTGATCATTTACATTTTCACGTGATTCCTAGATATTTGCGTGATGGCCTGCAACTGTGGAAATCTCAAGGTGGTTATGCCAAAGAAGAAGCTCTTGCGACTATGGCTACTATTCGGAAATTGATGAAAGAGTAAGCAATATTTATAAACACCTTTTCTGGCTTTTTTCTATGAGTACCTTAATCCATGTGGTTCACCCCTACACTTACAAACTTATTGGAAATGAGTTAGTTATGGGCCATATTCCTGAATTTGAAGAAAGTGATAGATCTATTGGAACATTTTTACGTAAAGCTCTTGATACTCGTGTAGCTCTTTTACATTATGGTGATCATCAGTTTACTACTGTCAGAGGCATATTACTTCAAGCTGCTTTTGAACTTGATCCAAATTATACCTCTCTTCTTGACCCACGTGTTGACTTTGTTGTAACTACTCACTATGGTACTCCTATACCTGATGAAAAACCATCGGAAATTACTAGTCTACAGTGGGAAAATCTTCGTGCAGACTATACTTCTCATTCTGCTTTACAGAAGAAAATAGGTAAACATTCTCTACATTTATTTTTTGGAGGATTAGTGGAAGCTTGTTTAGCAAATACTTTTGGTTATCATCTTGAACATTTTCATGAAAAGGGTGCTCGTCTTTGTTATGTTCCTGCATTCTCTGTTTCTTTTTCTGCTCCGGATAGAAAACATATGGAAAGACAATTTGAAAATTTAGGAATAGAGACTTTTTCCCCTCAAGATGCTTTAGACCTTGTACATACATCTTAGCCAAAACCAGCTTTGCACAATAATTAGTCGTAGTTCTTCAGAATGATATCTATAGGTCTTTTTTTACCCTAGTCCTCTCTTTACTCATGAGTTTTGCGAACATCTTCAGCTTAAACTTTTCTCTTCATCATGGAGTAACATTTAGAGTTATTTGCATTAATGTGCAAAGCCGCCAAAACCCAAATCTTTTAAAACCATAGAAAAAACCTCTTTTTTACGTCTCTGTAGCTCAGCCCGGTTCGAGCACCGCTTTCATAAGGCGGGGGTCGGGTGTTCAAATCACCCCAGAGACACTTTACTTTCACTTAATATGGGTAGTGAAGAAGATTTATATATTTCTTTTTTGCAAGATTCTTTATGAGCTTAGAAAATGAAGTTAATTCTTCTTCTGGAAGATTTAGTTTTTTAGAGCTTATACCTCTTGCAGGATTAGCTGTCAGCAAAGCTAGATATGATAGAGAAAAACCTACAATTTATAGAGGCAGAGACGGCCTTGAGGAAGTTTATGCAACTCTTGCTGGTGCTATACAAAGCGCTTCTGTTATATCAGCTTATGTGGGTTTAATCTGCTTGCTTCAACTCAGTCATTCAAGATAAACAGGCTAAATAGCTCTTGCTATTATTCCAATCACTGCTATTCCTGTAAAGTTAAAGACGAAAGAAAAGAGAATAAATAAACTTGTCTTTAGTTTTGAGAACCCTAGCAGATTAATGGCTAATTCATCAGGCAAAGGCGAAGCTATAATAATTCCGGCGATCATCATGGTCAACCATCGGTAGTGCTTTAGTATTTGCACTATTTTTACTTGTTTTCCCTTACGAACGTGCTTCAAGAGACTTATCAGATCATTAGAAAACCTGTCTCGCATGAAAAGAAATAATATGTAATCCACAACCATGGCTCCAAGACCACCAAACACAGCGGTCAAAAAAACATTATTTATTCTCGCGATTTCCCCTAGAGCAACCATAGAAGGCACTGTTGTGAAGATGGATGTAAAGAACATGCCTGCAATGAAGCTTCCCATCATCTCCAACTCAAGTGATGATGCCAGCAAGGATTCCAGAACCCTTGTATTTATTAGGCCTATAGCGAACAAAATGCTCATACTAATGATGAGGATGTCTTGGAATACTCTCTTCTTGTAATCTTGCATATTCAGGCCTTGTGTTTCTCATGCAATGATAATAAATGCTCGATGTGTTTCTTTTTCAATTTCTGCAAACTTTTTCTATTAGTTATCTTCTGACGCAGAATGTTAGCAATATGCTCTCCACCCAGCATGTGCGCAACCAGAACATAGTCTGCGCCCTTTTGGTATAAATCTAGAGCTTCTTGGACAGTTTTTGCTGTTACATAGATGGTTGTTTTCTTCTTCATCCTTCTGAATGCTTTTGTCACTAAGAGATTATCTTCAAACATATGAATTGTTGAGATGATTGTCTTCGGCCTATATTTTTTCAGCTCGTTTAAAATCTCATCATCTGCAATGTCTCCATACAAACAAGGAATATTTCTCTCTATGAGCTTTCTGATTACTTCAGGATTATAGTCCACAACAATAAAATTGACTTTTTCCTCCTGCAGGTGCTTGAAGACATGATATCCTATATGGTGATACCCAATTAAAACTATATCATAATGCTTTTCTTTTGTATGTAGGTTTAGTTTTCGTTCACGAACATTTCTGCGCTCAGACCATTTTAACCAAGGAGCACATTTTGTGAGGAGTTTATCACCATAAGTAATGAGATAAGTCGATCCCGCTATGGTAATGATGCCTACTATAGTTGTTAGTCCAAGTATTTCTTTGGAGAGGTGCCCTAATTTTACTCCTAGAGCAATCATAATCAGAGAGAACTCGCTAATCTGCGCCACAATCAATCCTGTCAAAAAACTTGTTCTTGTTTTGTACCCCAATAAGCCCATTAAGATAAGCACGATCAAAGGATTTCCTATTAAAATAAACAGTGAAAGCACAATGGCAGGTATAATCAAAGAGGACAATCCTGTGAACGTCAGCTGAGTTCCCAAGATAACAAAGAAGATGATAATAAAGAAATCACGCAATGGCTTCACTTTGCTGGTTATATCTGTATTCATAGGGAGACTTGCCAAAGTTACTCCTGCGAGGAACGAGCCGATCTCAATAGATAAATTAAATTGCTCAGCAATAAGTGCCATTAAAAAACACCATGCCAAAGCAATCACAAACAACAACTCCTGTGACCTTGCAATAAGACCAAAATAACGCTTGAACAATTTATGAGCAAGATATGCGATAACGAACAGCAAGATACCCTTAGCTAAAAGTCCTATAAACATTGGAGTACTTACATCACCCTTATCCAAAGCTACAATGATAATCAAGAGGAAGATAGCAATAAAATCCTGCACCAATAAGATACCTACTGCTATCTTTCCATATAAAGCATCTAAAGTGTTTTTATCCGTGAGCAATTTGACTACAATAATAGTGCTGCTGAATGTTAAGGCTATACTCAGGTAGAGGGAAGCAAGAGGATCAAAGCCCAACCATCGTATGAAAGGATAACCAAATGCAGAAGTAAAGACAACTTGACCAATGCCCACAATGAGAGATGTTTTACCAACTTCCTTCAAGACTCGAAGGTCCATATTGAGACCGACGATAAACAGCAATAATGCAATGCCTACCTGTGCCAAGGATTCGTAAATTTCTCCGGAAAATGTCGTCGTCGAAAATGTAGCGATGAGAAGACCTGTGGCAATATAAGCCAACATTAATGGTTGTTTAATAGTACGAAATATTAATCCTAAGACTGATGCTATGATTAAAACTACGCCTAGTTCAATAAAAATACTGACCACTGATTGCACCTCTCTCTTGGAAACACATTTTTCATAATTTATATAGTTTACTTGATCTCAAAGTTTATGGGTTACCCCCTTTTGACATTCTTATGTGATTACAAGATACTCGACAACAAGATATTACTGATTTTGTGGCTGGTTGCTTTGCCGCCATGTTTGTGACTCTAAGTAGACAAGCACCTTCACCTCTTTTTGGAGATCATGATCGTCTGTGCACTGCCTTGGCAGGAATAGCGCCTGGATATCATCTGCCAAGAGATGACTGGAGTATTTCAGCAGTGCGAGGCAGCAAACGACGATATTATTCCCCTACAGCAAGTACAGATAGTGCAGCTCTGTAGAAAACTTAAATAACCAATGCAGTCGTTAGACTGCAATTGGGGGTAGGAGAAGCTACCCATGAAAGGGAAGAAAAGAACTGTTTATTATAGGTTTGTACATCAATTGCTTGATGCGTTGCGTCGAGCGC
>DATDXZ010000049.1:0-4047 GCA_035289145.1 Candidatus Nanoarchaeia archaeon | reverse complement strand
CTCAAGCGAAGAGCAGGCAGCGCGGTACGTGCCGTAACAGTGCGGATGCAAAATAGAGAAGTAAGCTTCAAGATACTTGCATGCTCTGCATTGCGGAGAGCAATAAGTTCCCTATTCAGGGAACTTTTCTACAGAGCCTTTCACTCTTGGGGAATACCAACAGTATCTTTATATAGCTGGTCAGATGCTGGGAAAGTAATGATTCGTGCAGTAACGATACAGGGTGATCGCATAGCAGAGGTTGATGTAAAGCTCATCACTGTGGGAAAAAACAATGTATGGGTAGATGTCGTAGGCCCAAGTATACAAGAGCTGAAAGAAATCCACGAAAAGTTCAATATTCCCATATCAGAGTTGCAGCATTGCCTTGATCCAGAAGAAAGACCAAGAGTAAAGATTGATCAAGGAATAACATATATCTATTATAGAGGTTTAGTTCCAGAAGAGAAAAAAGGAACTGTCACAATTACTTTTATTCTTACAAAAAAGTTTATTATCTCCATTCACAAGCAGAAGATTGCCGCGATTAATGATCTCGATCTAAGCAACGATTTGTTGAAGACATTATTCAAAGAAAGCACAGAATTCTTGATCTATAAAATACTTCATGCATTAAGTAAAGAGACAAACAAGGTTGTTGACATGTTAGAAAATGAAGTGGACTATGTGGAAACAGAAGTAATGAAGAGGTACAGTGATCATACCTTGGCTCATATTCATAGTCTTAAGAAGAAAATAGTCTATTATCGAAGAGCTTGCATGGCAGATCGTGACGTCATCTCTGTGATGGTGAAGGAGATAGCTACTATCAAGGAGAAGGGTTTGTTTGCGGAGATAGAAGTCGAAGTGATGCAGACGATTGATACTATTGAATTGATCAAGGAAAGGTTGACTTCCATTGTGGAAATTTATGTCACGAATACGTCAAATCGTATTAATACAGTAATGAAATCCATTACCTTGCTTGCAACCTTGCTTTCATTCCCTATTCTGATGACAGGATTGTATGGGATGAACGTTGCTCTTCCTTTGGGTGAACATCCTCATGCATTTTGGATCATAACAGGTTTGTTGATACTATCAGTCATAACGACCATCATTTTCTTCGCGAGAAAAAAATGGCTATAAGAGGCTGGGAATTAGGAATCTATATGGTAGCTGTAAGTATACTAGTGAGTAGTTTTGTTGCCGCAGTCAATGAAAAAGTGATTATTGACATTCCTGGAAGCTTCGTGCTGAATGGGAAGAATATCAGTGTTTTGGGCATGGGCCAAGATATGATCAGCGTAGACATTGATGGTGTGGTGGAGAATGTAGAGCAAGACAAAATCAATAATAAGTCAACCTTTGTGAATGGAGTATATATTCAAATCATAGCGTTGTCAAAAACTCCTACGCGTGCTGTACTGAATATAACTGTTGAGATATCTTGCGGAGATGACCGTTGTTCTTCTGGAGAAGACTACACCATTTGCTGTGCAGATTGCGGATGCAGCTCGTCAAGCTTAGTATGCAGCAATAATCGCTGTGTAGAAAATATAACTTCTGTAGGCGCGAAGCATCAATGTTATCAGGATGCCGATTGCAACGATCAGAATAGCTGCACAACAGAACGATGTGATACTTCTGAATTTCCTAATAAATGTGTTCGTGCTGATGTGACTGCCTGTATCGCTGGAGACAGCTGTTGCCCAAAACTATGCGATACCGATCAAGACGCCGATTGTACAATGGTGGATAAGTGCGATACAGAAGCAGACTGTATCGACAATGAAGCTTGCACGCAAGAGACTTGTGCAGGAACGCCGAAAAGATGCCAAGTTTCACATCAAGAAGGATGCACTTATGAGAATGCGTGCGTTATTAAGGGAACAGTCAGAGAAGGAAGATATTGCGAGGCAAAATCACACGAATGGCTATTGCAAAAAGTAGACAGTCAAAGCTGCACCGAAAATTTTGAATGTATTACAGGTATATGTGATGGCAGCCAATGTGGAAAAGATCAGTCAAAGATGCTTACTTATGCATTTTATACTATTGGTTTGTTAGCAGTAGTTATAGTTGTTTGGTATATCTCTCTCTAATAAAAAAACTAAACCATCACAACAATTTTAGGATCTATCTTAACGCCATGATCGTCAATATCTAATTTGACAGTCTTCTCTGCGAGTCGTGTCCCTCGCATCTTGAGAATTTCTAGGGCGCGTTGGCGCATACCTTGTTTCTTGAAGTGATAGAGCAAGATAATGCTGTCTACTTCAAATTCTAATCGCGAGGTGAGGTCATCAGGGCTGATTTGTGTTGCTTGTGAGGTTAATAATGCAGTGCATCCCCAGTTGTTGATAAGT
Organism: Candidatus Nanoarchaeia archaeon; assembly: GCA_035289145.1. Lineage (GTDB taxonomy): Archaea > Nanobdellota > Nanobdellia > SCGC-AAA011-G17 > UBA489 > JACOVP01. Next base: position 1,699 of record DATDXZ010000049.1, on the reverse strand, counting down.
TCGAATAAAGCAAGAGCAGACTCTTTCTGGCTGAGTTGATCTTGGAAGAGCAAAGCAAAAGAGGTGATGCTATCAATCACTAAGCGTTTGACTTGCATTTGGGTAATGATGGCATCAATAGTGCCTCCGCCTTCAACAAGCACGCGTTTGATCTGTTCTGGGCTGTATTCCATGAACTTAAACAAACCCATCTCCTCATATTTCTGCAGATCCCATCCGAATTCAAGCATGTCATCAAAAAGTTTTTCGCGCTTTTCCTCAAAAGTGATGTAAACACCAGCTTCACCTCGTTTAATGCCTTCAACAAGAAATTGAATGGAGAATATAGTTTTTCCAGAGCCTGCGCTACCCGCAAGTAAATTAATGCTGCCTACTTTAAAGCCTCCTTCGATGAGGTCATCAAACCCCGGGATTCCAGAAGGAATACGTTCAAGGCGTTGGAGAGTCATTATAACTCACCCTGTTCGATAAGTGAGAAAGGTAATTGTTTAGGATAAACTTGCACTCCTTGTTCATCAATAGTAAAAGGATAAATGCCTAATTGGTGTGACTGCCCGCGCATTTTGGAGATGCAAATGCAGCGCTCAAACGATGCGCCTTTGCGAACTTTAGTCAATAAAATAAGACCTTGGAACAAGAAGTCTTGTGATCCATATTCTATGACGTCGATGTTTGCTATCTTTTTTTCAGAAGAAGCTACTAAAGTGACGCCCATCTCTTTCATGATTTTGATGAATTCAATAATTTCGCGTCTGAAGCTCATTGCATTCATGCTATCAACGAACTCAAAGAGTGTGATGGAGTCTAGAAAAACTCGCTGGATCTTATTTTTGCGGATCAGGTCAATAATAGGCGCGAAGGTGATCATCTTTCCGACAAGAGGAATGCTCAGGACAGTCACTAAGCCCTTTTGAATCAGTCCTTGAAAATCCATACCAAAACTTTCAGCGTACTCGATCATGGATTGTTCGCTTTCCTCGTAGCTGATAAACAGTCCTGGTTCGCCATGAAGTGCTCCTTCCATAATATAATGCATGCCGAAGACAGTTTTTCCAGATCCTGGAACTCCTGCGATAAGAACAGAGTTTGTCTTGCGGATGCCTCCCTTGAGAAGCTCGTCTAAACCAGCTATGCCTGTCCCTAATAATTCTAACACCATGAAAAAGAAAAGGGAGTTGTACTATAAAAAGGTTACTCAATGCAGATATTCTTCAAAAAATGTCATATATATAAATAAGTAATTCTCTTACATTTGAAGAGAGGTGATTATTCATGAACATACAATGTCCGGATTGTAAAAAAGAAAAATTTGTTGTGAAAGCAGGCATGCGACACAACAAGTTTGGGAATAAACAAAAGTACAGATGCAATAAATGTTGGAGATGGTTCGTTCCAACCGATGCTTTCTGGCACAGAAAGTATCCAAAGGAGATCATAGCGGAAGCGTGCTCCTGCTACAAAAGAGGCATGAGCTTTGAAGAGACAGCGAAGCACATCAACGAATACAAAGGAACACACATTGTTCAATCAACAGTATTTTACTGGGTGACCTATTATTCTAAAATTTTAAAAAAAATGGGTCAGTAAACAAGTTCCGATCTTGATCGGAAATATCCACCTTGACGAAGTGTATTTCAAAGTCAAGGGAAAAGACCGCTATCGCTGGAGCACCAAGGACAAAGGCACGAAATACCGCATC
>DATDXZ010000048.1:0-11731 GCA_035289145.1 Candidatus Nanoarchaeia archaeon | reverse complement strand
CCGTGCACTTTTACTTCCTTTTTTCACAAAATTTTCTAGATAGCTCTTTTCTTTCTTTCTTAGTTTGATATTTTTCATAACTAATAAAAATAATCACTAATATATAAATATTTCAGAATTAAGTTGTCAAGATACTAGTTTGTTTCGTATACATCTCCTTGACTTTTTTTCCTTCCTTTTTAAGGATATGCACACCCTTGGCAATAACTTTATAAATCACTTGCCGATAGTATCAATTCTCCATGAAAGCACTTTTCCCAAGCCTCTTTTGTGCATTCTTCCTACTTTCCTTCGTAGCTGAGGCGAATCTTCAGATCACTGATTCCCAGCTTCGTTATGGAGGATCAAGCACTCATAAACGAGAATTTTTCTCGAGCACTCTTGCATTTAGTAATGCTTTTACAGACTGTAATCTTCAAAATATTAATTTACAGTTTGTCGAGCGCAATGATTTTCGTCGATCAAATATTAATATTAATGAAACTTCTGAATTAAATTTTGGTCAAACAGGTACTACTTTAGTCACTATAACCACTACTGATTTTGATGTTGTTGATGAAGAACTAGAAGAACGCGGGGAAGTAGAAATAGGAACACTCTCATTAACTGCTGACAAAATCAATGCCACTACACCAAACCCATTTAATTGTGAAGGATCTGTCACGAGTAACTCTATTCCTGTAAAACTGCAACTCAAAAATGATTTGAATCTTCTTTCAGTTGAGATCAAGGGACCTGATGGTGATTTTGAAACTGTTAGCGAAGACTCGACAGAGACTATTATTGTTGATGAAGATTATGACTTGCGCTTTAAAATTAGAAATGCTTTTGAAAGCTCTTCAGACATTCAACTGGTGAATATTAATATTCAGATAGAATCCAATGATCTCGACATTGACAAATCGACTACTATCAGCGAGATTGCCGCCGGAGAGGAAGGAGAAAAGACAACATCTGTTTCTGTTGACGACACTGGCAGCGACGAAGTGACTGTTTTTATTTCCGGCGATGACCGCTTCGGTGGAAAGCATGGCCGCATCTTCACTTTTAACTTCGATGTTGAAGAAGCAGAAGAGGAAGAGCCTGCAGACGAAAATGACGGCGATGGTGATGGAGTTCCTGACAATAGCGATGAATGCTTAGACACTATCAGCATCTGCGATGTTGATGGAGCTGGTTGCCCTATTGACAGCGATGAGGACGGCACTTGCGACGCTTTAGACCTTACACCACGACCAACTCAACAAGAAACTGATGAAGATGAGATTGACACTACGAGCGCCAATGAAGATGAAGAACTTAAAGAAGATATTACACAAAAAGAACAACCAACAGATGATCAAGACAGCACTAAAGGATTTATTCCTTTTTTAATTGGCTTTGCCGTCGGCATTATGGTGACTGCTGGATTTAGTGTCTTGATTAAAAGCTAATATTCATGGACTTAGAAGATACCATCACTGCAGAGGAAATCTTGGCATCTCGACGCATTAGTCGTCAAAAAACCTTAGTTTCTTTATCTGCCGGAGTTCTTGCGGGAGCTGCAGCAGCATATTTTCATCATGAAGATCATCAACTATCACAACCTTATTTCTCTCTCATTCATGGTTTTCTGACATCCGGCCTCTTTACCACTCTTCTTTATTTACCTCTTAATTCTTTTTCTCCACGCGGCTTAGCTGTAGCATTGCAAGCTATAAAGCTAAGCTTTCGTCAGCTACAAAGAGGAAATCTAGAAGAGAAAATTGCCAAAACTACACCAGCAATGCTTCGATTTCTTGAAGATGCTCAATCATTAGCACGCGACCCTCTGCTGAAAAGAAAACTTCAAGTATCATTAGACATCACTAGAAATGATTATGATCTTGGCCTACGACACGCAGTTTCTCTTCTTCGTGTCTATCAAAAAGCAAATCCTCTTATCAGGTTATGGCACTCTCTTCATGATGTAGGCATGAGTGTTTCTTCGACTATTGCAAATTTCAACAAGCGTCCTCAGTTTGTTTTTGGGAGGGGACTAGAAATGCTCGCGAGAGGAATGCCTCACACCGCGGAAAAACATTTTTCACGCGCTTGTGACATTGTTGATCTTCTCCGCATACCTATGAACTGCTTCTACGCTTATGTTCTTGATTTCCTTACACAACAAAACCCAAGGATGTATGAAAAACGCCAACAGCAATGGAAAAAAACTGTAGATCTTCTTCTTGAGGATCCAGACTATCTTCAGCAATTCCGCCGTCTTGGAACGTCCCGACATGAAGTTCTTGAGATTGGCAGCGAAGGATTACTGCATGACACCTTTATCTTCAAACGGGACAATCCCTCTGAACATCTTACTCGAGAATATCTTCTTGACCAAACATTGTACACTTTCTTCGATGACAAAGAAGCAGTAGCACAACCACTGACATGCTTTATACACAAAGACAAACAGTATCTTGTCTTACGACGAATTCCTGGAAATGTATTACTGAAATCAGACTTAGCGCAATTTATGCCTTTTTTATATCAAGTTCATACACTCCTTAAAAAACAACAGGAAAAATTCCCTCCGGGACTTTTAATTGCACGCCAATATGCACCTTACCTAGAACAAAGATACGGCCAACGAGTACCCTCAGAACAACAGAAGTCTAGGGTTCTTACTGCTCTTTATCGACTTGCTGAGCAGCTCGATCAGCAGCCTAAAAATGTTATTCATGGAGACCTTCACCCAGACAATGTTCTCTCTCGCACAACATCATTTACTATTCTAGATCTTGAACATTTGTGCCTGGCTACAAGAAATCTCGATCTAGCAGCACTTCTCGAACATGACAAATTTTGTTTGACAGAGAGCGAACAAACAGAAGCACTTCATGCCTACTATCAGCAAGATCAAGGATGCATCTCTTTTGAAGAATGTTACAGAGATTACCAGTATGGCGCTCTCTTTCGGGCTTTGCAAGTCCGCGGCGTTCTCGAAAGTCATTCTTATGGATCTGATCTATCAGAACAAAAAAAATTACAAGAATACTATACGCAACGAGCTCAACGCGCGCTAGCAGCTCTTCAATCTCTTGATCGACATTCTGCAGCCCCTTTAGAAGATCTTCTCTTAATTTAATGACACTGCATCAATAATTTAGCGTCGACAATTCCTGCAGTCTGGCTCATAAGTTTGTTTACTTTCAGCCAAATAATTTGATCGCTTATCTTTTCAAAAGCATTTAATTTTTCTCGAAGCATTCTCTTCGCTCCTTCATACTCTATTAAGAATTCACTTTTACCAGTGTAGAAATACTTCTCCGTAAACATCAAGAGCTGCTTGACAGACTCTATAATCTCTAAAGTCTTTGCGTCCACTTTTTTCTGCGCCGCCTGCTTTGCTATATACTTTAAACCATCACCAAACTCCTCCAGATGAATGATTACTGTATATAAGATGGGATTTATTGTTTTTGTTTTCTCCAACATGCGCAAACAATAATCAACAAACTTATTGACTTGGATGTCTGCATATTGAAACAAGTGGTTTAATGATTGCTGATTGTATTTCTTGATATTTGTGATGAGATCGTCATTCGTCACCATCAATGAGAAAAAAATTCTCCGCAGAGTTGTATCAAACTCTTCTTCCTTGACTGATGCAAGCTCTTTTACTATGTAGAGAGAGGGTGTATTTCGTACAATACCCATACCAATAAACTGCTCCATGGTCTTCTGCAAGAAATCGTGTATGTCTTCTTCTTTTCCTTCCTTATCATCTCTAATAGTACTTTTTGACAAATGCACTTCTATCTCGTCAGCTCCAGAACGATAAGCAGCCGCAAGATAATACCTGGCCAACGTAGCATTCTCTTGCTCTAATTTTATATGTACTTTCTTACCTTCGCTTGTGTTTCTTTCTGGATAGATATGCAGACTTTTGCCCTCTTCTGTTACTTCTACAGAATCTCCTTTTCTGACATTGTATCGTTTTGCCCATTTGCTCGGCAAAGAAACCATTAATGTACTGGGGCCTATCTGATTCACTTTTCGCTGCATATCAGAAGATTTCCGGTTTTATATAAATATTTGAGGGCTATAGAGTATATATTGTAATTATTCTAATATTTAAGGACATTATTATAATTTAATGGTTAAATCTAAGTGTTTTTCCGCTTTTTTCGTATATATTCCAAAACTTCGCAAAGGAGGCGAGATTATGCAGAACATACCAGACAAAACATTATTGGTGCTGTCTTATCTTAGAGACAATGCACGCATGAAATTAACAACCTTATCGAGAAAAACAGGCATTCCTGTCTCGACTATTTTTGACCATATGAAGGACCGTTCACCGCTGATGACTAAGTATACAACTCTGATTGACTTTGGAAAACTTGGGTTTGCCACGAGAGCTCAGATTATTATTAAACTAGCCAAAGAGCAGCGAGAGCAGTTTCGGGAATTTATCTTAAGTCATAAGTCTATCAATTCAGCTTATCGGATCAACAACGGCTATGATTACCTCTTGGAAGGCATATTTCGAAACCTCAAAGAACTGGAAGAGTTTTTAGAAACTATGGAAGAACAGTATCCTCTGAAGACCAAACAAGTGTACTACATTATCGATGACCTGAAACGAGAACAATTTCTCAGCGATCCTAGCTACTTGGAGATGGAACACGCTCTCCGAGCCCATTAGATAGCTTTAAATAGAGGCTTGCTATGTCCAAGGGCATCTTTCCTTCTGGGAAGAGATCCACAAAAAAGCAAGGAGTGAACAACTCATGCAACAAGAACCTTGGATGAAATTATTTGCTATGGGCGACGATGATGAATCAGACGATGATAAAGATGATGAAAGTGACGATGGAGACGAAGACTGGTAAAAAACCATCTTCTTCACTTTCTTTATCTTTTCTTTTTTTCTTTTAGGTTCTGGTTGAGCCTTTCTTTTCTTCTTTTTTACCACTGGATTTTTAAAGACTTATTTAGCCTTCGAACTCATGAATTTAGACACAGCTATTCAGAAAGCAGATAAAGAATTCAGATTGCAATGCGCGCGTATGTCTTATATGACCTGGAATGTTACTCCTTCAGATGAATATTCTTTTCTTACCGGAGTAACCACAGCATGGCCAGAAAGATATTTACAATATATACGAGATTATCAACTACCGAATATACTAACTGCTGCTATGACTACTGCATTATTTTATAATTTAGTTCCCGTTCTATTCTATCCTGCAATAGTAGCTGGTGGAAGTATAGCTGTCTATGTAGGCTGGGAAACACCAAAATTCAAGAATCTATCTTAAGCTTACTCTCGATTATTATAGTTCACTTTTAGACAATATCGTTTCTTATCTTTACATAAACTATTCACATACTTTGTAAACTGCAGCGTTTCTTTCGTTGCCCCTATAATTGTCAAAGTATTTGCCTGCGGCTGTAGAATCAAAGGATCTTTTTCCGGTACGGTAAAAACTTCATAGCCTCCAGATCCTGCTGACCAAGGCAGAGCTGGATCATAGATTATCACTATTCCTTCTTCAGGCGTTTCACTATCATGCATCAAAGTATAATCTCCTTGCACAAATCGCACTACTTCCATATGGCATCCCTTAACTTTTTTCCCTGTTATTTCTTCCAGCCATAATCTAAAAACAGCATCTTGGAAAACTTCTTGAACAGTCTTAAGCGCGCCTATCTCGTCTGCTTTAGCATACCTATATTTATCAGGGACATACCTCTGCTGATAATGCGCCCGTTGGAGATGCTGCGCTAGTGTTTTTGCTTTTTCTGGTTTGAAGAAGTCTTGCAATTGGACGTGTGAAAATTCTTTTTCCTGCAAAAATGCTTTTTTGAGCGCGTTGATTATTTCTTCCTGCAAATAGATGGGATTGAGCCATTTCTCGATCTTTGTTCTGTTATCGCTCGCCATGGAACCAACCTGTAATGCTTAATCTGGGGTTATTAGTGTGCACTTCTGACACTTGATGGAACGAATCCGGAGAGACTTCGAAGATGACGAACGCATTCCACTTTGGAGGATAGGATTTGACTACTTCTTGAGGTTTATGCTCTTTTGTGGAGAACAACTCCAAAGCACCGCCGTTACTTTTCTTGAAACCTTGGGACAAATTGTAAACATAAGCAATAGATCTTCCTTCGAGCTGGTCATCATGCGGCAAGAGATATCCTGTTGGCGGATAGACAGCACCAAATGCATCAATAGTTGGAGCTAATTTTTTTCCTGTTATTGTAGCAATCAATGCCTGCAATTCCTCTGACTGTAGAAAATTGATAAATCCCCGGATAAGCGACTCTTGTGTTCGCAGCAAGTCTTCTGTCTGCGCGAAGAAAAATAAGTCTGCGTCTTTCTCTTCAAAGGGCAAAGTCATCAAGGCTTTTCTTATCTCCATCGCTTTGTCTGGAAGCAAGAAATCTTCGAAGATGTAATAGGGAAAAGGCTTATTTTTTGCAAACTGCTCTTTGATCTGTTGCTGCTTCTTCTCTGTCAGATAGGCTGGATTGAGCCAGTTTTTTAGTGCTGTCATCTTTGAAACGGTATGAGGACGTTATTTAAAGCTTATTTTTCTTGCATTCAGAAGTTTTTTAAATACGTTCAGCAGTTATTTTTAACATGGGCAAACCATTTATTGTTAGAGAAGGAAAAGAAGGACTATCGATTCTGGCATCAAAAACCATTGAACCAGGAGAAGATATATTGATATTCTCAGGAGATATGATTTCTTTTAGTCAAGCTGTTGCTAAAGGACGACATATGGGAGACCCATTACAACTTGCAGAAAATATCTATATAGATGTGCAAGATCCTGCACGCTGTGTAAACCATTCTTGTGATCCTAATTGCGGCATAATGCATGGGAAAACTCTTGTTGCTATTAAAACCATTCAGCCTGGAGAACAACTTTCTTTTGACTACTCTACGACGATGGATGAAGACTTTTGGGAAATGGAATGCAGCTGCAAAAGTTCAAATTGTCGAGGTATTATCAAAGACTTCAAGTATCTTCCTGTAGATTTGCAACAATATTATCTGCGCTTGAATGTTGTTCCTCAATTTATTGTAGAAAGCAGACGAACTATAAGCTAAACTCTACTTGTCCTTTATTTCTAGAATCTCTTTGCTGTGCTCGTCAACATTAACTTTTTTAAAGATGTGCTGGATTTTTCCTTCTTTATCTATAAGGAATGTAGTTCTGTTGGTGCCCAGATACTTCTTTCCATACATTTTCTTCTCTCCATAGACTCCATAGCGATTGACGATGGTCTTGTCTGTGTCCACCAAGAGAGGAAACGGCAGATTGTATTTTTTTGTGAACTGCTGATGAGACTCTTGATCGTCTGTACTGACTCCTAGAATAACTATGCCTTTCTTTTTGTATTGTGTGTAATCGTCTCTGAAACTGCAGGCTTCTTTCGTGCATCCAGGAGTATCATCTTTTGGGTAGAAATATAAGACTACGGGCTTTCCTTTGCAACTGGACAAAGTGATTGCATTGCCTTGTGTATCTTTTGCCGAGAAATCTGGAGCTTTGTCACCTGCTTTAAGATTGACCATATCTTCTGTTTGTTTAGGGGCTATTTATAGCTTCTCCTAATGGGCTTTATGAGCACTTCTATAATGTCACTTTAAAGTGGTAAAAATAGGAAGGTTTATATATTAGTCTAGCTTAGTATTAGGTATGACAACTCAAAAAAGATATGATGATCATTTTGAATTTTTTGACCGAGAAGGACAGTTTGTTAGTATGACAAGAGGACAAGACAATAAACCTACTCTTACACCTGTCGGAAGAGCTTACACGTTTTTTAATTGCAGAGCAGACTCACCAGAAGTGATTGCAACTGCATTACCTGGCGCAAGACACGCTTCTAGAGCACCTAATGACTTAGAGCTTTCTGTTATCAACGGTATTGATAATTTACCTTCAGATACACCTTTTAAAGTTAAAAATATTGCACACCTTGAAGCTAAACCTGCAGGCATTCGCTATGTCCTGGTAGCAAAACTTCCTAATGCAACTAATGAACAAACTGCACGAGAATTACATGGTGTTGTTAACCTGCTTTATAATGAACCTTCTATAAGCATTCCTGGAGATAAACCTCAAGGATTGACTCTTTATCAAGACGAAAAAAGTCTTGACTATTTATCTGTAAATTAAATTAAGCACCTATTTATACTTGTTTTTTAAACGCTATTTAGAGTTCTCACTGCAAAGGTCAAAAGAATGGGTTTAGTTATTTGAGAAAAAGAAAAAAAAGAAAAAAAGTCAACGTCTTTTTAAGCGTGAGATATTATATCCTTAGAACTTTTTGTGCTTTGGATAGCATTCTCGACAGTATACTGGCTTACCTTCAGCAGGCTTGAATGGCACTTCGCATTCTTGCTGACAGTCGCTACATACTGCTTTATGCATTTCTCTTGGGCCGAAATTTCTTGGGCCTCTATTTCCAAATCCTTCATTATCTCTCATTGTTGTTTACACCTTGTGTATTTGTTTATCTCTGTAGTCCTACAATTGTATCCCTTAGAAAGAGAATTCACTTGTATACTATACAGCTTTCGTGTTTTTCTAGTATTTAAAGGTACCTATATCCCTTTTAGTCGATTGGCGCTGGTTTATCCACTCCTGAAGGGAAAGCTTTATAAATAGGTGCTCTCTTCATCCTCTATCACATTTTATCACACTCACCAACATGTACAACTCATCCAGACAAATTGCTATTTCTTCTTCACTTGCTGCATTATCGGCTTTAAGAAGTTCTTTTGGAAGTCAGGTTTATTTAGAACAAGCTGAATTAGGTATCACTAAACTTCAAGTTATTGTTGATAATCGCAGCTATTTTCAAAAGCTAGGCGTTCCTCCTGATAGTAGGCAGTATCCAAGCTCTTCTTCTCTTCATAACACTCCCTTTTTTATGTGTCTTCAGTTGATTCATCCTCAAAACCGACACAAAGTATTTCAGAATGGAACAGTCATCGATCTTTTTGTCGGCCCCTCTGGTCGCGCTGAAACTCGCGAAGATTGTACATCAGCAGGCGTTTATTCTCTAGGTTTCAGACAATTAGATTCTGGTGTAGTTATTCTTGATAATGATTTAAATGCGCGCCAGCGACGTTTGATTTATGATATTGCTCCACAACTTGAAGAGATGCTCACAGCTAAACAACTTGTTAAAAAATAATAAGAAAAAGAAGAAGAAATTTATTTACACATCATATTATGCGCATCACAACACATATACGATGCCATCTTGAAGAACTTTCCGACTGCAATCAAGAAGATACCGACTACATAGTAGAGGAAAATCTTGAGCATACCGATGCCTTCAAAACTGGTCTGCATTTGGAATCCTGCAACTACCGCATATAAACCTGCAGCCATCAACAGCACACCCACAATCAACTTACCCATATTACATGAGCATCCTTTCTTGGACGACACGGAACTCATCATTTTTTTTGCCATGTTCTTACACCCCCTTTGATGATTTAGAGCACACTTTAGCTATTTAAATCTGTGGTGTCGCTTGACAGTTGTAAAATATTAGAATCTCTCTTTCTTTGAGAGCGCTTTTTCAAGACTGCAAGGACCGTTACCTTGTATCAGCAATAACAAGAATGCTGCGAAATATAACAAGGTAAGTTCTCCCTTATTGACTAGGGGATTCCATCCGCCGCCAATGTGGACCATGAAATATGCAACTATCATCTGACCCGCAGCGAAAAATACCGCGAGCCTTGTCCATAAACCAACTACAATTAAGATGTTCGTAGTTATTTCCACCCACCCAGCTACACCCATCAATGAGAATACTTTTGCTCCGCCTTGACCACCGAACCACCCAAAGATCTTTTGAGCGCCGTGCGCGAAGAACATGAATCCAATAAGCAACCGTGCAATAACATAAAATACTGATTCAAAACGCTCGAGTCTGTTTTTCATAGCGTGCAACATCGATGTGTCTGCACCCTGTTTTCTTTTTAAAGATTTTTATACTTCAGAAGCTTATTTTCTCTACTCTAGTCTTTATTGTTCTAACATCCTGACTCTTAGCTTTGGCACTCTGAGAAAATCTTTATCGAGTGTTACTATTGATGCATCATGTTCCTGACAAATTCCTGCAATAAGAATATCAATTTTGTTAATCATTGTTCCTGTTGCTTTAAGATAATTTTCTATAGGGAAACTTTTTTCAGCACTTTTCCTGGTAAATGACAGTATAGGGAGCTGCTCAAAAAAATTGAAAGCTATAATTTTACTCTTTTCATTGAGACTTCGAAGCACTTCATGCATGCTAAATGCTGTCGTAGCGATATCTTTATTGAGGTATTCTTCTTGAATTTTAATGCCTACTTCGGTTGCATCAAGGAGTTCAATAATTGTGCAACTGTCTAAAATAAACATATGCTCACCTCTGTAATTTTTTGATACGCTCATCAAGGTCTTTGGACATTTTTGCTCTCTCTTCCATGATCTCCTTGTTTATTTCTGCAGCACCCCTATCTTTTCCCTTGAGTGCACCAAGCCATTGCCTTAAATCGATTTTTTTCTCACTACACATTCTTCTAATCGTATCACTAAAGCTTTCATCTTTGGTCTTTTTGCTCTTCAATGCTTCATAGGCATCATCCATAACCGTGATTGTTTTTACCATATGTTTAAGTGTATGTTTAAACTTATTTATAAATCTTGTGGTTGTTTTTTCGAAAAGTTTCTGCTTCATAGCATCATTCTTTCGCTTCATTTCGCAAGATTTTCTGAGAATCTTAAGAAAAGGATATAAAGAACCTTGTCTTGACCTCCCTATGCGAAAGTTTAGAATTAACTGGACATGGATTTTCTGGATATCTCTTACTATCCTTTTTATCTGGTTACTAGCTAAAGCATTAGGTTTTATTCATACGCCTCTTATTATCGAAGCTATTCCCTATGTGACTGGGTTCGCAACTATCTTGGCTGCTGGAAAGAAAATTGGAGAATATGCTCAACAATTAACAAGAGCTATAGCTGATATTGCTGAAATCAAAGGAGATGTTCAAGGACTTAGAAAAGATGTTCATCGCTTAGATAAGAGATTGAGCATTGTTGAGACAAGACTGTGTGTTTTAGAAACAAGAATTAGCGCTTAGTGGTGATATTTCTCGTTTTTAATAATAGTATAAGCCCTATACAATTGTTCTAAGAAAACCACACGACACAATTCATGGGGCAAGGTCATAGCAGATAAAGATAATAAGAGATTAGCTTTTTTCTTTACTTGATCACTCAATCCATATGGACCACCAATGATAAAGACGATGTCACTTTCTCTTTTTTTGATGAAGGATGCAAATTGCGGAGAAGTAAAGTGTTTGCCCTCTTCTGTTAAAACTATACTGTAGGCATCATCGCATTTTACTAGGATCTTTTCTGCTTCTTTTTCCTTGCCTTCGTCTTTTATTTCAATCACTTCTAAATTGCAATATTTTTTGAGACGCTTCATATATTCCTGACAGGCTTCTTTATAGTGAGGTTCTTTGAGCTTGCCGACGACGAGGAGTTTTGTTTTCATGCAATTGACTGCAATACTACTATTATTAAGCTTTCGACGGATACGATACTGTAACATTATCGTCATCTCCTCGATTTCGCGAGGAGTCTGATAAGATTCAGTAATTTGTTTCTTTTCAAAGGAAGAATTATCTCAGCAGCTTCCGCGGGCGTTTTTCCTTTTAGTTCCTGAT
>DATDXZ010000047.1:0-4559 GCA_035289145.1 Candidatus Nanoarchaeia archaeon | reverse complement strand
AATCTTCGGTACACAATTGATTGGTGGTCGCAAAGCAGAAGCTGTTCCTGCAGGAGTCTTCCATGAGACCTGGAATGCACACTATAATTTCAAAGAGATCAAGGACTATGCTATCAAGGGAGCTTACATTGTCAAATCCATTCCTCAAAAAAGAATTGTAGAAATTGAAACTGGTCGTGGATGCACCTTCGGCAAATGTTCATTCTGTACTGAGCCCATCAAGAATAAAGTGGAATTCAGAGACCAAGAAGATGTCATAGAAGAGGTCAAATTGCTCCATTCCCTGGGATGTGAGTTCTTCCGCCTGGGCAAGGCAACCTGCACGTTAAGCTACAAGAATGGAGATGTCAAAGAGTTAGAGAAATTGCTCAAGCCTCTAGCAGAATTAAAGCTCAAAGTTCTACATATTGATAATGTCAATCCAGTCTACGTCAATGAAGAGCGAGTAAAATTGATTACAAAATACTGTACTGACGGCAACATTGCAGCGTTCGGTGTGGAATCGTTCGATAAAAACGTCGTCAGAGAAAATACACTCAATTGTACACCTGAAAATGCCTATCGAGCAATCAAAATCTTGAATGAATTTGGATCACAGCGTGGTCCAGATGGTATGCCTTACTTTTTACCAGGAATTAATATTATTCTCGGTCTCAAGGGAGAAACGAAAGAAACGCTTCAAGAAAATTACAAATGGTTAAAGAAAATCTACGATGATGGGTTGATGATCAGAAGAATTAATATACGACAAGTCACTATCTTTGAAGGAACAATGATGAATGAAGTCGGCTACAAATATTTCAAGAAAAATAAAAGATTATATTTCTCTTTCAGAAAAAAGATTCGTGAGGAAATTGATCTGCTCATGTTGCAGCGTGTTATCCCCTTAGGAACTATCTTAAACGATGTTTACACAGAAACGCATCAAGGCAATGTGACTTTTGCTCGTCAATATGGAACTTATCCGATCATTATTGGCATGAAAGGTCGTTTCCCTTTAGGTGAAAAAATCAGTGTGAAAGTGACTGGACATATGCTCCGTTCTATTACTGGAGAGCCTGTGAATCCTATACAAACAATTCCTCTACATCCAATAGAAAGAAGAATTATGAAGTGAGTGGTTTAACTCTCTTAAGTTGAAGTATCTTATCAAAATCTGCATCATCTGAAGTAATTGATGGAATATGATGAACTAATGCAGTTGCAGCATGAATAGCATCTCTTGGATTAAGACGATATGTTTCCATGAGTTCTTGCGCTTTAAAAAGTATAGACTCATCCGCATTCAAAAAAGTGAGGTTAAAAAAATGTAAAAGCTTTTCTCCCTGATCTCGAGCAGTTTCTATACCAGATTCTTGTTTAATCTTATAAACAAATTCGTCCCATGTCAAATAAGAAGTATATGCTTCTAATTGTCTTGTAGCTACCTTTCTTAAAATAGCTCTACAAGCATCACCTATAGCGTCACTATTTGTAACAGCATAAATAAAGATATTAGTATCAATGTAAGTCATAAGATTCTGCCTCTGCTTTTTTTAAGTCTTTAAGAGTAAGATTCTTTTTAAGTCTAGAGGCTGAGAAAAAATCTTCTAAGAACGTCTCAACATCTTGTTCTGCTTTGATCACTACTTCATGATCTCTCGCTTCAAAAACTACTTTTCTTCCTCGTTGTAATCCTAATAAATGGCGAATATCTTTGGGAATCACAACCTGTCCTTTAGCACCTAGTTCACGTTCGATTTTCATAAGACATAAATGTAGGAACTAGTATTTAAACTTTTTCATACTTAGAAGTAGGAATAAAAGAAAGACAGAAAACCTTTATGTACTGATATACAAAAGCAAAGTCTATGGAAGAATGGCATCGTGTTGGACGTCCAAAGGCATTAGGAAGTAGAAAGCAGGGAGTCATACAAAATTGGAATAATTTCTATGGAAAAGACAATTGGCGAGTAGGATGGGTTTTTAATGGATCTATTCTTGGAATTAATCGCGCACTTGCCGTATATGAACAAGCTTATGTTGAATACTTTAATCAACATCCAGAAGAATTGAGATGGATTGCCGAGAATTATGAAGATGTCTATGATAATCATCCTTCTAACGTGCAGTCTGGTTTAAATTATAATATTCAGGAATTCGGAGGAAATCATTTTCAAGATATTGCTATTAGAAGAGTTATGGCTAGAAACGGTTTGCAATTTACAGGAACAGGTCTCTTGGAGATTAGAATGTCAGAACCCGGAAAAAAATGGAGCCCTGGAGAAATTCCTTTTCATCTACCAGAATTAATCCAGAAACCAGAAGTAGAGGGATGGTGGAAGCCAGGATCACTAGAGAGTTGGTATCAATCTGCTCGTCATTTGGAAACAACAAGAAAAGACATAAGGTTGGATCATGATTTGTATTTTGTAACATCAAACAAAGGTAAAGTGGAATCAGCAAGAAGATCTTTAGGAACAGAGTTCTCCATAGATCAATTGGTATTAGATATTGCAGAAGAGCAAGAGACTATTGAAGAAATTGCTAGCCATAAAGCCCAAGTAGCTTATGCTGTAATATGCAGACCAGTTATTTGTGATGATTCTGGATTTGTTATTCCTTCCTTGCAAGGGTACCCAAGTGTTAAAGTTGGTCGTGAACTCTCAAGGATAGGCATTCAAGGATTTATGGGTCTTGCAGGTGAACAACCTTTAGATGCTCATTTTGCCATGGCTGTTACTTATTTCGATGAAGCTACTAGTAAGCCTCAAGTTTTTGTCTCAAAAACAGAAGGTAGATTAATTGGTGAGATGCGTGGGGACATAAATAAACCCTTTGTGAAATCTCCTCTAGCCGGATGTTTTATTGTTAATGGGCAGACAAAAACTATTGCAGAAATGACAGAAGAAGAATATAAAGCACACGCTACAACTAATAGATGGGGAGCGCTTTTAGAATTCCTAAAACAACACAGGAGAGCAAGCAAATGACACTTTACTTAATTGGTTTAGGTCTGCACGATGAGAGAGACATCACACTCAAAGGTCTAGAAATCATCAAAGCATGCAAGAAAGTCTATTTCGAAACGTATACATCAAAGTTAAACACAGCGCAGCAGAATATGGAAAAACTCTATGAAAAAAAGATTACTGCTATTCCTAGATCATTTGTAGAGGAAGACGCAAACAAGTTATTAGCAGAGGCAAAAAAAGAAGATGTAGCTGTGTTAATCATTGGTGCTCCACTCGCTGCTACAACACACATAGACTTATTCTTGGAAGCAAAAAAACAACACATTCCAGTCGAGGTTATAGAAAATGGTTCAGTCTTGACAGCTATAAGTATCACAGGATTATTTTTATACAAGTTTGGCAGAATCACAACCATCCCGTTCAACAATGAAAAGATTACTAGTCCTTATGATGTAGTTATGACCAATCAAAAGAATAAGCTCCACACTTTATGTTTGTTAGATATTCAAGAAACAAGAATTATGACAGCGCGTGAAGGTTTAGATTACTTGATAAAACAAGGATTAAAAAATGATACTAGAGTAGTTGCTTGTGGTGCTCTCGGTGCTCCGGATCCAGAAATAAAGGTAGGAAAGGCAAAAGATATTGTCATCAGACGTTTTCCACAATGCATTATTATCCCCACAGATTTACATTTTAAAGAGGAAGAATCTTTAAGTATCTGGAAATAGAGTTATAGATAATCAGGGACATCAACATCGTCGCCAGATTTCTTTCCCAGTTTTTCTTGAGCAGTCTTCACAATAACAGCAGCAACTTTGTTCGGATCAACGCCTTCAAACTTGGTCATCTGTGTAGCCGTCATGCCTGGATTAACACAATAAGTCTTCACATGGTGTGGTAACTCTAAGGCCAAAGCTTGAGTAAAACCACGAACACCAAATTTCGTTGCACAATAAGGAACAATGTCTTCGTAAGCTACCTTGCTAGCCATACTTGCTATATTGAGAATCAATGCTTCCTTCCGTTGTTGCAATAAGGGTAGAAATGAGTGTGTTACTTTCATCAAACCAGTGAGATTGACAGCTACTTGATGATCTAAGTCAGCAAAAGTCTGTTTCATAAACCTCTTCCATCCTGAAAGCACTCCAGCATTATTAATGAGAATATCTAATTTGCCGTAAAGTTTGGCAACTTCTTTGACTAGTATATGAATAGATTTGTTATCCAGTGTATCAAAATGAACTAAATGTGCTTCGCTATGTTGTTTGCATTCTCTTAAAGTAAGTTCACCTTCTTTTTTATTCGTATTATAGGTAAGAATAACTTCGCTCCCTGCTTTTGCAAAAGCTAGTGCAGTTGCTTTCCCGATACCTATGCTGCTGCCAGTGATGAGGACAATTTTATTTTTAATATCCATAAAAAAAAGAAACCAAATTACTATTTAAACATATCCTCGTTCTTGTGCTTTCGCATGGTTGTAGTCATAGGTAGATCCAGAGGAAGTTGGCTTTAGAGGGAGAACACCTTCTCTAGTGAGCTGGTGAATAGCTTCTGCGAAGGTGCGAGCAGGTGTTGTGGGAGGTAAATGTTTAGCTAGATCAG
>DATDXZ010000046.1:0-9064 GCA_035289145.1 Candidatus Nanoarchaeia archaeon | reverse complement strand
ACGTGGATGGCAAGATCTACATAGACTTTACTTCTGGCATCGGAGCGACGAACGCAGGACATTCTAATCCTGTTGTCACACATGCTGTCAAACATCAGCTTGATCATTTTACCCACACCTGCTTTACTGCTACATACTATCAGAATTACATGCAAGTGTGTGAACAATTGAATGATTTAGTGCCTATCAAAGGCGATGTGAAGAGCGCTTTATTCACGACTGGCGCGGAAGCAGTTGAGAACGCGATCAAGATTGCCAAAGTCGCTACTGGAAGAAAAGCTGTAATCTCTTTTGAGCATGGATTTCATGGACGGACTTTGATGACGATGAGCTTGACTGCGAAAATAAAACCATATAAGAAAGGCTTTGGACCGTTTGCTCCAGAAGTGTATAAACTTCCTTATCCTTATCTTTATAGAAGACCTAAGAATCTGAGTGAAGACGCCTATATCAAAAACTTATTAGATGACATTGAGGAACAATTCTTTGTTGATGTGGTTGATCCTGATGATGTTGCTTGCCTGATTATGGAACCTATCACTGGTGAAGGCGGATTTTTAGTGCCTCCTGTCGACTATGTGCAGCAATTGAAAAAACTCTGTCAGAAACATGGCATCCTTTTCATAGCAGATGAAATTCAAACTGGGTTCTGCAGAACAGGTAAGATGTTTGCCTCTGAACACTTTGGGATTAAACCTGACTTGATTACCATGGCTAAGTCCTTGAGCAATGGCATGCCCTTGAGCGCTGTTTCTGGAAGAGCTGACCTTATGGATGCTGTTCCTGAAGGTGGATTGGGAGGAACGTTTGCTGGACATCCTGCAAGTTGTGCTGCTGCATTAGCTACAATTGATTACTATAAACACTATAAACTTTGGGAACGAGCTGAGCATATAGGCAATATTATTCGAAAACGTATGCATACTTGGAAAGACCAATTTCAACATGTTGGCGATGTGCGTGGATTGGGGGCCATGAATGCTATTGAATTAGTGAAAGATCGACGACAAAAAGAACCTGACAAACTTTTGACGAAGAAAATCATTGACCAAACACGAGAACATCGCCTTTTACTCCTCAAAACAGGCATCCATGACAACGCTATCAAGACTTTACCTCCATTGACTATCGAAGATTCGACTTTGCATGAAGGACTAGAGATTTTTGAACGAGTTTTGAGAAATTTGCATTAATTTTTAATCACTCTGCTGTGGTAAGCCTCAGTTTATAAGCTTTTCTCGAAATTTTGCACAAGTTTTATTAAGTTTGGCCTATTTCCAGCCCTAAAAGAGGTGATATGTTGAGTAGTTTTATATCAGTCAATCCGACCACGGGAAAAGTGCTTAAAACCTATCGTTATGCTCCTATTTCTGAGCTTCAAACTGTTTTCAAGCAGAGTCAGCAAGCCTTTCTCAAATGGAAGACTCTTTCCCTAGCAGATCGCATAGTCTTTTTGTCTAAAGTCGGCAAACAACTCCGCAATCATAATGAAGCTTATGCAAGGATGATCACTTTAGAGATGGGGAAACTCTATACTGAAGCTGTTGCAGAAGTGGAAAAATGTGCTTTGGCTTGCGATTATTTCTGCGACAATGCTTCTGACTTTCTCAAAGATGAAATTATACGGACAGAGTACACCAAGAGTTATGTTCGTTTTGATCCTTTGGGAACTATTCTAGCTATCATGCCCTGGAATTTTCCATTTTGGCAAGTGTTTCGCTTTTGTGTTCCTGCACTCTTAATTGGGAACACTGTACTCTTGAAACATTCTCGTATAGTTCCTGGCTGTGCCTTGATGCTGGAAAAATTATTTACTGATTCTGGTCTTCCTCGCGGTGTTTTCCAAAATGTATTCACTGATGCAACCGGAGTTTCATACTTACTTCCTCATGCCCAAGGCGTTACTTTTACTGGCAGCGTGGAAGCTGGAAGAACTGTAGCAGCACAAGCTGGAAAATATATCAAACCTTTTGTCTTAGAGCTGGGAGGCAGTGATCCTTATGTTGTGTTGAAAGATGCTGATGTCAAACTCGCAGCGCAGACTGCTGTCAAAGCTAGATTCCTGAACTGCGGACAGAGCTGCATCGCAGCGAAACGCTTCATTGTTGTGAAAGATCATGTGAAAATGTTTACTGATATTATTGTCAAAGCTGTGGAATCTTTTGTTGTTGGTAATCCTTTGGAAACTGAAACCACTTTAGGTCCTTTAGTGCAAGAAGAGCAAGTCAAGAAACTCGACAAGCAAGTGAAATTGGCTGTGAAACAAGGAGGAAAAATTCTTTGCGGCGGCAAAACGATTAAACGAGAAGGATTTTTCTATGCACCGACTGTTATTACCCATGTCAGACCTACCAATGTTCTTTTTCAAGAAGAAATCTTTGGACCTGTCTTGCCTATCATTGTTGCTAAGGATGATACTGAAGCCTTGCGACTGGCTAATCAGAGCTCTTTTGGCTTGGGTGCCAGTGTCTGGACTCGCAATCTTCAACAAGGAGAATATTTTGCTCAACAGCTTGAGACTGGATTTGTTATGATCAACGGCATGGTCAAATCTGATCCACGACTACCTTTCGGCGGCGTGAAAGACTCTGGCATAGGCAGAGAATTGAGCAGATATGGTTTGTTGGAATTCTGCAATGTGAAGACGGTGGCTGTCGCATGAAAAAATTAGAATCGCTGGATAAACGTTTGTTATCTTTCTTATTATGTATACTTGTTTTAGTATTTTCTTTTTCTTATATTTCTTACCCTCCAAATATTCTTAATAGTTTTCTTAATGTTCTTATTTTTATACTCATAATTATTTTACCTTGTTCACTTATACGTTTACTCTACAAAAAAACAAAACAAAAGAGACTTGGTTATATTAATAGATGGTCTAGTATAGGATTTTTCATTGGTTTTTCTACACATATATCCTCTCTTTCTTTTCTTAACCCTATGAATCTTATCTTACCACTATTTAAATTAAATTTGAATTTAATGCTTGCAATAATCTTATCAGTCCTTATAGCACCCATTTGGTATACTTTATTATTTACATTTATCGCTTATTTGTATATCCGAGGCAAGAAATGAAATTTGTAGTCTTAGGCGGCACGGGAGAAATGGGACAATACGTTGTTAGAGATCTCTTTGAAACTGCCAAAGACTCTCATATTGTTATTGCTGCGAGAGACATGAAAGAGGTTGATAAATATGTTGCTTCGTTTAAATCTTCTCGAGTAACCGGCGCTAAGGTTGACTTACTTGAGATTGAAGCTACGGCACAAGTGTTGCAAGGAGCTCAGGTTTGTATTAACTGCACGAACTACTATTATAATCTGCATGCGATGAAAGCTTGTCTGATCGCGAAATGCCACTATGTTGATTTAGGCGGATTATATCACATGACCAAAAAACAACTGCAATTCCATAATCTGTTCAGAAAGAAAGATTTGCTAGCCATCATTGGCTGTGGATCGACACCTGGCATTACCAATATTATGGTGCGACATGCTGCAGACTCTTTTGAGAAGATCACTGCTATTCATATTCGCTTTGGCGGACATGACTGGACCAAAACAAACCAGCATTTTGTCTTGCCTTACACTGCCTATACTTTGTTTGATGAATTTACCGATCGACCAACGATCTTGGAGCGAGGCAGAATCAAGCTCATGGAGCCTTTGTCTGGTCAAGACACTTATAAATTCCCCCCACCTGTCGGCAAGAAGACTTGCTTCTATACTCTGCATTCAGAATTAGCAACACTGCCTCAAAGTTATTATTACAAAGGATTACGTGACTGCAGTTTCCGTGTCTGTTTTCCAGAAGAGCTCGTTCATGATGTGCAGTTATTGATTGAATTCGGCATGACGTCCAATAAACCCATGAAGATAGGCAAACAAACCGTCATCCCCAGAGACGTCACTGCAAAAGAACTGAATCGCGCCAAACTTCCAAAACATGTCAAAGTCAAAGACCAAGAATTCATCTGGGTCGATCTCGAAGGCGTCAGAAAACGCAAGAAAACCAAGATGTCAATCTATTGCGTAGCGAAGAGCAATCCGAGATGGAATGCTTCTGCAGGCACTGTTGACACTGCTACACCGCCTTCTATCGTTGCACAGATGATAGCGAACCGTCAGATCAACCAAAGAGGAGTTCTAGCTCCAGAATTTGCGATTTCTCCAGAACCATTTTTCAAGGAATTAAAAAAACGAGGCATGATTATCAAGTCTAAGACTAAGAGGTGAATAGGTTATGAAAAAATATCTCAACTTTATCAATGGCAAATGGACACCGCCCAGCACTGAAGAGTATTATGCTGTGAAAAGCCCTTATAACCAAGAAGTATTAGCCACAGTTCCTTTCTCCACTGAAAAAGATGTTGCTGTTGCTGTTGCAGCTGCGCGAACAGCCTTTGACAGCGGTGTGTGGAGCAAGAAAACTCCCGCAGAAAGAGCCGCGTGCCTCTTGAAGCTAGCTGACCTCGTCGAAAAAAACATAGATATGCTTGCCAAATTAGAAGCACAAGACGTCGGCAAGACCTTGAAGTATGCCAGAGATTCTGATATGCCTTTTGTTATTGACAATCTACGCTTTTTTGCTGGCGCAAGTCGCATGCTTGAAGGCAAAAGCGCTTCAGATTATTCTGGGATGGGCACTAGTCTTATTCGAAGAGAACCAATAGGCGTTGTTGCTGCGATTGTTCCTTGGAATTACCCTTTGTATATCGCTGTCTGGAAATTAGCTCCTGCATTGGCTGCTGGAAATTGCATCGTCATGAAACCTGCGTCGATTACACCATTAACTTTACTGGAATTCGCGCAATTCACTGTTGAAGCCGGCATTCCTCCTGGTGTTTTTAATGTGGTTGTTGGATCTGGACATATTGTTGGCGATGCGCTCATGAAACATCCTGACGTGGACATGATTACTTTTACTGGTGATACCCAAACAGGCAAGAAAATACTCCATGAATCCGGCGGCATCAAGCACTTTGAGCTAGAACTTGGTGGGAAAGCTCCGATGATTGTCTTGAAAGATGCTGACTTGGACATGGCTGCACAAGGAGCAGTTGTTGGAGGCTTTTGGAACACTGGACAAGACTGCACCGCAGTGACTCGCGTGTATGTGCATCAAACGCAATACAAACTTTTAGTGCAAAAGATGGTTGGTCTTGCCAGAAAATTCAGACTGGGAGATCCACTAGCGAAAAATATTGACATGGGACCTTTAGTTTCTGCGCGGCAACTGGAACGCGTGGAAAGCTATGTTGAAGGAGCAAAAAAAGAAGGAGCTAAAGTTGCCTGCGGCGGCAAACGACCGAATGACAAAAAATTAGAACAAGGTTATTTCTATGAACCTACTATTCTAACGAACGTGAAACAATCCAGCAAGGTCTGCCAAGAGGAAATCTTTGGACCAGTTATTATTGTCATGCCTTATACTAATTATCCTGAAGCTCTTGACAAAGCTAATGGTGTTGTGTATGGACTCGCTGCTTCTGTGTATGGCATGAATATTTATGACTGCCTGGAAGTTGCAAAACATCTGCACTTTGGCACAGTCTGGGTGAATGAACATGGCATCTTGACATCTGAAACTCCCCATGGAGGCTTCAAACAAAGCGGCTTTGGCAAGGATTTGAGCATGTACTCGTTTGAAGAATACACCAGAATCAAACATATTTACATTGACAGCACTCGACAGAAAAAACGATCCTGGCATTACACTGTATTTGGTGATCAATAGATGGACAAAGGGTTTACTTACGACCGCTCCATGCGGTTATTTCGAGAAGCTTCACACTTCCTGCCAGGAGGATCGAATTCCAGCCCAAGACTTTGGAGAGGCATGTGCCCTTCGAATATGCCCTGCGCTATTTTTGCGAAGAAAGCCAAAGGAAGCCACTTGTGGGATGTCGATGGAAATAAATACATTGACTATCGACTCGGTTTTGGGCCTGTTCTTTTAGGGCATAGTCATCCAGTTGTCACGAAAGCTGTGCATCACGCTGAAAAAACTGGGCAGATTTTTGCCCTGAACAATGAATTGGAAATTACTGTCGCAAAGAAAATTATCTCCATGGTTCCTTGCGCTGAGAAAGTTCGTTTTGCCAATTCTGGCACTGAAGCTACCATGGCCACGATCCGTGTTGCCCGTGGCTATACAAAAAAAGACAAGATTGTAAAATTTTCCGGACATTATCACGGAACAAATGACTATTTACTCTATTCCACTGAACCTCCTTTTGGATGGCCAGCTTCCCGACCTATTGCATCATCTCTAGGCATTCCTTCACTTCTCAAACAACTCATCATTGTTGAAGAATGGAATAATTTTACCAGCATTGAACAAACTTTGAGGAAACATCACAAAGAGATTGCAGCCATTATTTGCGAACCTGTCATGGGCAATGCGACTGTTATTCCACCACTCCATGGATATTTACAACATCTTCGTGAACTCTGCACTCGCTATGATGTACTCTTGATTTTTGATGAAGTGAAAACCGGCTTCAGACTAGCACCTGGAGGAGCACAACAATATTTTAAAGTCACTCCCGATCTTGGAGCATTTGCCAAATCTTTAGGGAATGGCTACCCTATTGCTGCTATAGCTGGGCGGTCTGACGTAATGGATATGATTGGAGTAAAAAAAGTGTTTCATGGAGGAACGTACTCAAGCAATCCTGTGTCTTTGACTGCTGCCAGCGCTACTCTGGATTTGTTGCGAAAAGGTCATGTGTATGATCATATTGGCGCTTATGGCACAAGGATGATGCAAGGGATTGCAAAATTATTTCGAGATTATCAAATTCCAGGATTAGTCCAAGGATTTCCTGGTATGTTTCAATTCTTGTTCATAGATCATGATGTCAGAACGTACAATGATCTGAAGGATGCAGATATGCAGCAATTTGCAAACCTACATACTCATCTTCTCAGACATGGTGTTATGTTAGATGAAGATAATGAAGAGCCTATCTTTATTAGCGCAAGCCATACGAACAAAGATTTGCGACATACTCTTGAGACCTTAGAACATGGATTCCAGCAGATGCGACGGCGTTAACAGCGTTCGCTGGTTTCGTTTGATGTGTCTATGACTGTTCCGTTGGCGCTTACATAATAACAATTTGTCTGATTGAGATTATCACGCGAGAAATATCTTTGGCCACCAGGATTTCTTAGTTCACCAGGACCGCGACCATACTGTCCGAATTTGAATAAGACTTCTCCTTCAGGCGTGTACGCCTTGACTCTGTTATTTCTGGTGTCTGCAATAAACAGCTTATTGTCTATAACCCACAACTTACTTTGGAATTTAAATTCATCCAGCTCATCTCCGAAATTTCCAAACTGCTTGACTAATTCTCCTTTACTATTGTACACATTCATTCTGTGATTTCTAGTGTCTGAAACATAAATGTTCTTATTATATGCAGCAATACCGAATGGGAAACGAAGTCCGTACTCTTTACTACTATAGACCCCCCACTTTAGTGTGAAATTACCACTATGATCGAAGCATTGAATTCTGTTGTTGTCTGTATCCAGAACAAAAATACCTTGCTCGTCGACTGCAATGTCTGAAGGGTATCTGAACTCTCCTTCTTTCTTACCTTTTTTTCCAAAAGACATAACATATTCCCCCTCTGCACTGAAGACATCGATTTCTGTATTGTATGTGTCTGCAACGTAAATTTTATCTTGGTATTCTTCGAAGCCCAAAGGGAATTTTAACTTGCCTTCACCGAATGAACGCCTGTAGTTTCCATCTAAGTCATATACTTCTATTCTGTTGTTTCCTTTATCCAAGACATACAATTCATCGTTATAGATCAACGTGTCTGTAGGCATCCGCAGTTCACCTTCGTCTTTGCCTATGCTTCCTATAGTTTTTACAAAATTACCTTCGTTGTCGAAGACTTGGATACGGCCGTTGAGCGTGTCTGGAATGTAAAGATATGTTTGCTCAGGACTGGATTCTTTTACTAACACTCTCTCTTCTTGCTCTTGCGGTATTGGTTGCTCTTGTATTGCTGGTTTTTTTCCTAACAAGACTATCAAAACTATTACTGCAAGAACGCCTATAGTTATAATAGCAGATTTCTTCTTGAACCATTTACTTTTCATTGCTCAAAAGCAGCATTTATCCTTTAAAAACGTTGTCGTAAGGTTTATAATAGGGTATTCTTTTCCTTTTTCTAGGGGGATGTATTTCATGAAAACAACCAAAAAATCAGAAACCAAAATGGAAGCTAAAGAACACGTATGTGCTTGCGGATCAGGCATGCAGAAAGAAAACTGCTGCGGAGCAGGAGGCTGTTGCGGCGGCCATTAATTTTCTTTTTTGATTTTAAACGTTATCATCCTTTCTTAGTTCTGTATCTTGGATAAGGGGGAACTTCTTTCTGTCTTCAATTTTAGATGCCCCAATTCCAACACATTCATTGTCAACATGAAAAAATTCGAGATTGACTCCTAAGTCTACTTTCTTGTTCATTTCCTTCTCAAGTGCAGCAACTTCCTTACTAAATCTTTTTTCCTTTTCCCAATAGTTCTTCCAGAAAGGCCTTAATTTCTCAATTATTTTCTCTTTATTATTTAATCTTGGTTCTTTCATCAATATACTTAATACTTCTATCCTTTAAATCTTACTATTCCTCTCTTCTTCCAATTTCTTATAGAAATAATTATCAAAAATGACAATAGAGAACTTTGAATAAGTCATGTTTTTGCGAAATAGCCTTTCAAGACCGTCAAATTTCGACCTTCCTGCATATTACATTTCGAAGATACCTACTTTTACAAACTTCTCAATAATTTCTTGTTGTTTTTTTATGAGTTTCCCGCTTTGATTTCTTTGTTTTTTATCGCTTAAAAACGGATCCGGGAGGATTTGAACCCCCGACCCCAAACTTAGGACGCCTGCACTAGAATCTTTCTATTTGTGCTCTATCCAAGCTGAGCTACGGACCCATCTAAGTTTTTGAGCATTTTTACTTCTTTTAACCTTATCGGGATTTCTGCTTATTTCCATTTATATCCAAACTTCTTATTATACTCTTCAT
>DATDXZ010000045.1:0-18817 GCA_035289145.1 Candidatus Nanoarchaeia archaeon | reverse complement strand
CAGGGAGTAGAAAATATAGCATATTACCTTCTATCCAATATCGCAAATGAATACTCTTATACTAATCTATCCAAGATGACCCAAATAAAAAGCGTACATACTCTTCAAAAATATCTTAGCTATTTAGAAGAAGCCTTTATTTTCTTTAGTGTAAAAAGATTTTCAAATAAATTAAAAGAGCAAATAACTTTCAATCAAAAAATCTATTGCATAGATAATGGATTCATTAACGCGAAGGCATTCAAAATAACCCCTGATAGAGGCAAATTATACGAGAATATTGTCGCGCAAGAGTTGAAGAAAAAAGAGATGGATAATAAACTAAGGTTCTTTTATTGGAAAAACTCGCAACAGGAAGAAGTAGATTTTGTAATTCAAGAAGACATGAAGGTAAAACAACTTATTCAGGTTTGTTATAACCTAAATAATATAGACACGAAAAGCAGGGAAGTTAGAGTGTTGTTAAAAGCAGGAAAAGAATTAAAATGCGACAATCTTTTAGTGATTAACCAAGAATATACTGGAGAAGAAGATGTAGAATGGTTCGGGATAAAAAGAAAAGTTAAGTTCATTCCACTTTGGAAATGGCTTCTTGTCTAATGAGGCATTTTTAAGAGGGGAGCTTATATCTCCAACAACCTAACGCTGGACAGCGCGATCAACAACGCCTCTGGCAGCCCCAAGATCACGTTTGAGAATGGAAATGTGATTATCACGCTGGGATAAGCGTTATATGCCTCTGTTCTAGATATATTTCCCTCTATCTTAGCGACCAAAAGACTTAAATAGGACAATAATATACTAAAATTGTACTATGAAAAAGATTATAAAAACAATATTGGCAGAATGGAAAGGAAAGAATATCCCTGTAGTAATTCCTAGAGAAATGAATCTGCAAGACTATCTTAATCTAAAGGTTAACAAGATAATTGTAGTAAATGGATTTAGAAGAGTCGGAAAAACCTATATTCTCTATGGTTTAGCCAGTGAGCTTCTTAAGTCTAACTCTCGCGAAGAAGTTATCCAGATCAATTTTGAAGATGAGAGAATACCTTTGAGAACAGAATTTTTAAGTGATTTGCTCCCAACTGCGAGTGAAATATTCAACAAAAAAATAAAGTACCTATTTTTAGATGAATTGCATAACCTTCCTAATTGGAGCAAGTGGCTTAGAAGAACATATGATAATCAAGATATGCAGATTTTTGTTTCTGGTTCTTCTTCAAGAATGTCTGAGAAAGAAATACCAACAGAGCTAAGGGGAAGATTTCTAGAAATTAAAATATTCCCTCTATCTTTCAGAGAGTTCTTAAATTTTAAGAGACTTACTTTTGACTTAAATATAGTGGATTATTCTGAGAAAGAAAGACCACTTATGCTTAAAGCGCTCGCGGAATATCTCACCTATGGAGGGCTGCCTGAAATTGTGCTTATAGAGGAAAATAAAAAATTTGAAGTAGCTCAATCGTATTATGCTACTGTTATAAAAAGAGATATAGTCGAAAGATATCATATAAAAAATGAAGAATCCATAAAAGCCCTCCTAAAACTGCTTCTCGACTCAAAAGAATATTCTATAAGTAAAAATTATAATACTCTTAAAAGTTTAGGGTATAAAATAGGTAAATCTACATTGCAGAAGTATATCTCTTGCATAGAGAACTCTTATTTTGCGTTTAGCCTGCCTATTTTTTCTTATAAAATAAAAAATCAAATACAATATCAAAAAAAAGTTTATTTTATAGATAATGCTTTTATTAACGCGATTTCAACAAAGTTCTCAAATAATTTTGGAAGGCTTTATGAGAATGTTGTCGCTGTTGAATTAAAAAGAAGAAAGAAAGAGTGTTATTATTGGAAAAATATAGATAAAGAAGAAGTTGATTTTATTATCAAAGATGATGTGAAAATAAATCAGTTAATACAGGTTTGTTATGATGTTTCTGATCCTGATACAAAAAAAAGAGAAATGAGAGCTTTATTAAAGGCAAGCAAGGATTTAAAATGCGACAATCTTTTAGTGATTAACCAAGAATATACTGGAGAAGAAGATGTAGAATGGTTCGGGATAAAAAGAAAAGTTAAGTTCATTCCACTTTGGAAATGGCTCCTCATTTAGTATGGCGTTCTTCAATTGAAGCACCCCAAGATCACGTTTGAGAATGGAGACGTGATTATCACGCTGGGATAGAAGAGTTTATATATAAGACAAATCTTGTATATCTTGAGAATAAGATTGGAGGAAACATGCAAGCATCTATTGAAATGGGAACAGTAAGTTCAAGGGGTCAGATAGCAATACCCTCGTCTATGCGCAAAAAAATGAAGCTGCGAGAAGGAGAAAAAGTGCTGTTTGTGATCAGCGATGACGCATTAATCATAAAAAAAGTATTGCCGGAAACATTTGCAGAAATTACGAAGCCATTGAAAGAAGCTGCTATTAAGGCAGGCTTAAAAGAAGAAGATGTTCCAGCAATGATCCAAAGATTTCGTGCAAAAAAAAGAGAATGAAAGTCACTGTTGACACAAATATTCTTATTTCTGGAACCCTCTGGTCTGGAGATTCTGATAGGATACTAACATTAGCTGAAGAAAATAAGATTAGATTAATTTTGTCAGAGGAAATCATCGAAGAGTATAAAGAAGTACTCGAATATGAAGAGATTAAAGAAAAGATAAAAATTAAAAAATTGCAGATAAAAAGATCAATAGAAAAAATAAAATCAATAGCAGATATAGTTACGCCACAAAGAAAAGTAGATATAATAAAAGATGATCCAGATGATAATCGAATTTTAGAATGCGCGGATACAGGAAAAGTTTCATGTATTATCACACAAGACAATCATCTCTTGAAGATAAAAGAATTTGAGGGGATAAAGATTTGCACTCCTCGAGAATTTTTAAAAGAGTACAATAAACAAAAAGATCCTACTGACGAAAAAACTTAAATAGAACTGAACTTCACAAATTAAATTCATTGGAGACATAAACGCAGAAACTCTCTTTATTACAGATGCCTATCTTCTATTCTTAACCATGGACAGCGCGATCAACAACGCCACTGGCAGCCCAAAAATAACCTTTGAGAATGGAGATGCAGCCATATATATGGGCCAGAAATGAATCATTTTTTGTCACCCCAGAACGCCTCCGCCAGTATATATCCTTTTTTTGGTTTGTATTTATCTAGAAAACTGGCATAGGATCTAGAAAATATTGTTATTTTGAGGTGTGATTTAATTTCTCTTGCCCCTAAGACTCGTTAATGTTACAAATGCCAGAGAAAAGTATATAAATACCCCCCATCCATTATCTTTATTTCAAACCAAAGGGGGAAATAATATGAATACTGAAAAAACAAGTTTTTTCAAACGCCATTTTGCTCTCATTGCCATTCTCATTTTGGCAGTAGCGCTTGTCGGCGCCATCAGCTATATTCTCTTGGGAAAAATACAAGCTAACCGACAAATTCAGCTTCAACAAATTGCGCAACAAGGCATGAATTATGGGCTACAACAAACCATTGTTTCCCTGTTCCAGCAGACAGACAACTGCCAAGTTGCAAATATCTACCTTGAGAATGTCACCAGACAAGTGATTGATATAGCTTGTTTGCAACAGCCAAGAGGATAACTTTTTCTCCTTATCACCACAAAGGTTATAAGGATTCTTTTTTTCTACCTTGTGGTGAAGTTTATGCAAAAAGAAGATCGAACGGGCTATGGTTCTCTTCTTGAATATCTCTTTCTTCCCCTCTTACTGCTTATTCTTCTTTTGTCTACTCTTGCCGCTGAGGCTGACCCTTTCACTTGTTCTTTTACTACCGGCTGCACTGCTACTTCTTTGCTCTACGCACAAAACGATACCGGCGGAGCAACGAATTCACATTCACAAAATCTTTCTTTTATAACTTATGATAACAGCTTATGTTGCGATGCTAATAGCACTGGTGCTGCAAATAGCACCACTTTCCTTATGGATTGCGCTAACGGTGCTGCTTTTTTAGACTTAGAGAATGAAACGAGTGCACATGTTCAAGTAGCAAACTATACTGGGCCGCAAGCAGTCTATAACTATTCTGTATGTCTAGGAGCTGCCTCTGGCAGTGTTGCTTGCGATTACTTTCTCACTTCTTGTCCGTCAGACTATACTTGTCTCGCCAGCATTGCCTCAAGCAATCTGACCAACAATAATGAAACTGACGCCCATATAGGCCCCTGCGCGTCTTATGCACTTCAGATCTGCTGTAACTTAAGTATTCCCAACACCGCACCACCTTCGCCGACATTATTGGATCCTCCAGATCAGAATGAAACCCTAAACAGGACCCCCACTTTTGTTTGGAGCAGTGTCACTGATGCAGATGGAGATGCTGTTACCTATGTACTCAATATTACCTGTTATGCTCTTGCAGGCGGCAGCTGCCCTGATGGCAGTGATGACAGAATTATCAATGTAAGCACCAACAGCACCATTCCTGCAGCAGAACTTCAATATTTCATCGATGATGGTTATTACTATAATTGGACTGCGCTAGCCACTGACGGTATGAATGACAGCAACTGGGCTTCACCAGCTTTTACTTTAAATGTTAGTGTTTTGGTGGATATCACTTTGAATAACAGCTATGTTTCTTTCGGCAGCCTTTCCCTGGGACAATCTGCGCAATCTTCTGAATGCACTAGCGGAGAACCAGATCCTTGCTCGTTTATTCTTGTTAACCGAGGCAACGCAGACATTGAACTTAATCTCTCTGAAAACAGCACTAGCTCTTTGTTTATCTCTGCTCCTGCACCGACGAGTAATTACCTGTTCAAAGGATCCAATGCTTCGGAGGGAGGAGCATTTAACTGGAGCAGCTCCATCACCCTATTCACCCAAGTACCTAGAACAGAAAACCTTACAGTGTTCAAAGGACTGAATCATACTGCTGATGCAAATCAAAACAGAGGAGTTGTTGATATTAATGTTACTATCCCTGCTGATGAATCACCAGGCTATAAAGAATCCACTCTTGAATTTATAGGATATTATAGGAGTCCTTTCTAATGCGACCGCACATGCTTCAACGACTGTCTCTCCTGCTTTTCTTTCTTTTCTTGTTCTTTCCTGTAGTCTCCTCTGCTCTCGGCGTCACTCCAGGCAAAACGCTTCTCGATTTTTTCCCCAACTTACAGATTACCAAAGAGCTGACAGTGATCAATAGCGAAGAGAGAACATTGTCTCTTTCTTTGGAAACTACTGGTGATCTTGCTCCTTATCTTACTCTCTCCAAACACAGCGCAACACTTCTCCCCGGAACATCTCTTGTTGTTCCTTATACTGTGCATCTTCCAGAGAAATTTTCTGAACCTGGAGAAATTGCAGGTATGATTATTTTACGAGAAACACTACCAGGTCACCACACTGGAAATCCCGGCGATGTGCGCATCGGAGCACTTACCAGCGTCGGGTCTGTTGTCCAAGTTTCCGTTCCTTATACTGGAAGAACTCTTGAAGCATCGTTTTATATTCCTCCTATCCCCCCTTATGCCCCAGTAGATTTTTTAGCTCAGGTGAAAAATGTCGGCGATGCCTATCTTAGTTCTGTTCGCGTGCAGGTTGCTCTCTCCACTCCTGATGGCAAATCTGTCACAACACTTTCATCGGAGAAACTTCCTCTGTTAGCACCCCATAAAAGGAGAGACTTTGTTCTTCATTGGGATCCTCACGTTTTCTATGGAGAATATCATGCGATTGTCACTTTTTTTTACGGCAATAGAAAGCAGGAACTTGAAACTGACTTTTCTGTAGGCTCCTTCACAGTGGATATGATTGATCTTCGCGTTGAGGATTTTGTATTTAGCTCACAAGCACGTCTCGTTGCAACTCTTTTTAACGCCGGCGATGAAGACACTTCTGTCACCACTCAATTGATCCTGCGGAACGAAGAAGGACGTACAGTTTTTTCCCCCCACTCGCAAACTCTTTCTGTTGCATCTCGTCAACAACAAGAAATCTCTTATTCTTGGAATCTAGAGAACACTCCTGTCGGCCGCTATAAGGGCATCCTCACTCTAACTGTTGGAGAGACAACACTAGAAAGACCTTTTTATATTCTCATGACAGAGAATGGAATTTCCGCTGCATTTACTCCCTTAAACTCCTTGACTGGAAAGACTGTTTCTTTCGGACCAACTCACGGCAACTATTCTCTTTCCACCTCATCTCTTTTTCTTTATCTTTTCCTCCTAATTGCAGCCAACATCATTTTATTTTCTTTCCTTCGCTTGCGTGGACGACAAAAAACTGCTTGGAGAAATGCTAGAAAAAGAAGCTAAGGAAGTTTTTTATACTAGTAACTTTCTTTTTCTAGAGATGCCTATGCACATTTCACAAAAAACAGTAGCCTTTTTGCTCTGCCTGACCATTGTCACAGTTTTAGGCAGCTTTATCACACTTCTCGAAAAACTAGGAACTAATTCTGCGCTCACGGGATTTGCAACATTTGATACTGGCGTTGTGAATGTCACTATTCAATCCACCGTGGATATTAATCTCGCTGTTGACAATGTAGACTTTGGCTCCGGCACCATCAATACTATTGGATTGAATACTTCCTTGAATACTTCAGATACTGCGTGGGGTGGAGGAAACAATCCTAACGGATTCTCCGATCCGGGACCTTTCCAAGTGAGAAATGATGGTAATGTTGATGTGAATATTTCTGTGAACAGCAGCAACACTGCGTCCAGCTTTATTGGCGGAACTAATCCCGGCTATTATTTCGTCGCAAGTCCTGTCGGCACTGATGATGGCTGTGTTGCGAATATGACTAATAATGCAACTCCTCGAGGATTCAGCTCCAGCACCTTAGAAATCTGCCAAAACTTGACTTTTGGCGATGCTGCAGACACTTTGAATATCAGTATTTTTGTTGACATCCCTTCAGATGCTGCTACTGGATTAAAAACAGACAGCGGCTTTCAAGTACATGCTGAGAGAACTGTCTAAACCCTTGCAAATGGAAATCTTTATATAATCGCTATTCATTAAACCAATCATGTTAAAAAAAGAAGTTGAGAGGGAAGCTTTAGCTCTCGCACTGGTCGTCATTATTCTTACCTCACTCTTTGGCACTTGGGCGATTATGCATACCATTGATGAAAAGCAAGAACCGCAAGTCATAGACAATTATCAAGAAGGAGCAAAAATTTCCTTAGTCATTTTGCCAATTCAGACATCTCCTCTTTCAGAAAATACCAGCCATGAAGGTGTTTTAGATTGAGAATCACAGATCAAACACTCTTGGTGCTTCTCATCATTGCATTACTAGTAACTTTTGGAAGCATTATTATCATTCTCGAAAAACTAGGAACTAATTCTGCGCTCGCGGGATTTGCAACATTTGATACTGGCGTTGTGAATGTCACTATTCAATCCACCGTGGATATTAATTTAATAGTTGAGAATGTTGATTTTGGTAGCGGCACTATATTTACAGGAGGCATTAATACTTCGCTCAATACTTCAGATATTGATTGGGGCGGAGGCAGCAATCCGAATGGATTTTCCAATCCCGGACCGTTCCAAGTGAGAAATGATGGTAATGTTGATGTGGACATTTCTGTGAACAGCAGCAACACTGCGTCCAGCTTTATTGGCGGAACTAATCCCGGCTATTATTTTGTTGGATCACATGTCGGAGCAGACGAAGGCTGCGGCGGTTTTGACGGACTCAACATTACGAATAATGCTACCCTCCTTTCATTCAGCACTACTGATCAACAAATCTGCAACAATTTGACGTATGGAGATACAGCAGATACTCTCAATATTAGCATCTTTATTGATATTCCTTCTGATGCTGCTACTGGATTAAAAACAGACAGCGGCTTTCAAGTACATGCTGAGCAAAATTGATTGTTTTTTCAACCGACATCTTTAAAATAAGAGAAATTTCTTAATCACCAATGAAAAAAGAGGTATTCTCTCTCTTAGTTGCTATGGTATTTCTTTTTTTCCTGCCTTCTCTGTCTGCTATAGGTATTTCTCCATCAAGCATGGATATAGCTTTTGAACCAAACCTTCATAAGGAATTTACCCTTAATCTCGTAAACTCTGGAGAAAGGCCCCTTAATGCAACATTTCAGCTGGGAGGAGATCTTGCTCCTTATTTCAAACTAGACGAGGGATTTTTTGTCATCCCTCCCCAGAGTGTCAGGGCGTATCATATAGTCATGAATTTACCAAGAGAGATTAAAAGACCTGGAAGGCATATTGTTTCTGTCAACGCCGTTCAAGGCCTGTTTAATACTGGAAAAGAAACTAAAGGCATTGGCGCTCTTGTTTCCGTTCAAGGAGAGATTGTTGTTCAGGTCCCTTATCCAGGAAAATATGCTGAAGTGGAATTAGAGATCATAGACATCAATGAAAAAGAAACTAGCACTGCTACAATCAATGTCATTAATTATGGACTTGATGATATTCGATATGCAACGGCAACCCTTACTCTTTTTAATAATGACGGCACTCCCCTTGACACATTACAATCATCAACGCTTTCCATTCCTTCCAGACAAAGTGATTATTTTACTCTTCTCATAGACTCTACAGAATACGGACCAGGCATTTATCCTGTCACTGCTTTTGTCGATTATGACTCTCTTAGAACAGATTCTATTTCTCGAGAATTACGCATAGGCACGCTTTATGCAAATATCACCAACCACACCAAAGAAATTTTTGCCGGCAAAATAACTTTGTTTGAAGTTCATCTACAGAACCGATGGAATAACAAACTGGAAAACGTCTATGTTGGACTCACCTTCTTCAAAGAAGGCATTCCCTTACAGCAAGTATTACGAACCCCATCCCTAGAAATCCAACCCTGGCAAGAAGCAACTGCTTCTGCTTTCTTTGATGCCACCACTTTAGAACAAGGAGCATATGAAGTGGAGATCACTGCTTATTATCATGGAAAAACTACTGTTCTGCGCAGTCCTCTAACGATTAAAAAACCAGTTACCTTTTCCTTGACTATGGTCTTAGTAGCTGTCATTTTCCTCATGCTTCTTATAGACCTCATTCTCTGGATCATACATAAGAGGAATCGGGACGATGCATAAAGCAACACTACGCTTTCTGACACTTTCTTTAGTGTTCTTCTTCTTAGTCATAGGCATAACTATTCTTTTTTACTATACACTTCATCCTTTGACAAAGCAAACCATACCTCTAGACATCTTCGTTGGAGACTATACGGGCATCAATCTCGACTCTGATGCCATTCATTTTGGCACTGTTCAACCTGGATCTCTTGCCCAAAGATCTGTCTATCTGTATGCAGGCTCTTATGATTCTGAGATTGCTCTTATTGTTGATGGCATTTCTTTCATCTTTCCAGAGAACAAAACTCTTTACCTACATAAAGGAGAAGGAGAAGCTGTTCGCCTTTTTGCAGCAACTAATGCCAACACTCCAAAAAAAAAGTATGAAGGAACGTTAACCATCCTGACGAAAAAAATATGAACTCTTCCAAGAAAAAAAAGACAAACATCTTGCAGCCTCAATTCTTTTCTCTAGTAGCATTTCTCCTTCTGTTTGGCTTCTTCGCCTATTCTTTTTTCCAATCTTATTCTCCTCTTAGTGGCGCTGAAGTTTTCTCCGGAACTGTTAACCTAAACATTCTTGGATCAAACCCCTCAACAGGGGGTGAAGAGGCCGCATCCAGGGCCCATGGTCGAGGATCCTTGCTTTCTCTGGAACTAGAGGTCATCCCCAAAGAAATTACTATAACTCTTCAACAATTCCACGGAAATATTCTAGAACTTCTTTTTCGCAATCGCAGCGGAGACAAAACATTCTCTTTTGTCTTATCTTCTGATGTTCCTATTCTTCGTTTGGGCGAGACTCGCATCACCTTGTCTCCGGGAGCAGAGAAAAAGATTTCTGTCCAAGTAGATTCTTCACAAACAGGCATCTTCATTGGCAGACTTTCTGCCGAAGGAAACTTTGTCTTTAAACAACTTCCTGTGCTTGTCAATATTTTTTCCCAAGGCCCTTATCAAGTCACAGCAGCTCTTCCAGCAATGTATCAGCACATTTCATCCACGCAAGATATTTCTGCAGAGATTATTTTTAGTCCTTTATCCGGAGATTCTCTTGATGTTACTTATCTTATCAAGAATGAAGAAAACATTCCTGTTCTTGAAGAGCATGAAACACTCGCAGCAACGCAGACAACTCTTTCTTTCCAAAAAACTTTTGATCTACCCTTACTATTACCTTTGGGACGCTATTACCTCATTGTTTCCGCAAATTACCGCGGTGTTCCTGCCGAAGATGTTACTTTCTTTGATGTTGTTGAAAACATTCCATCAGAAAAAGAATATCCTCTCGCCATTTACCATCAAAACCCCTTGATCTTTTTTATCATTGTACTCGCAATCTTGCTTCTTCATATTTTGATGACCTGGCGCAAAGAAAAATACATTTAAACTTTAAGGCTTACTACTTTGCTAATCCCATTAGTCTGCATAGAAACACCGTAGATCTGTTCAGCTTCGGAAATAATAGCATCATTGTGAGAAATAATGATGTATTGCGCGTTTGCAGCATATTTACCCACTAGTTTTGACAACAATTCAGAATTCCTTTTATCGAGAGCTGCATCCACCTCATCCATGAGATAGAATGACGCCGGGTTATAATCTTGAATAGCGAAAATAAATGACAATGCAGCCAATGTTTTCTCTCCACCAGACAAAGACTTGATGTCCAAGAACTTGTTGCCAGCCAAACGAACACGAATCTCCACACCCGCAGACAAAGGATCTTCTTCGTTCTCCAAGGTGAGAAGCGCTTCTCCTTTCGCAGACAATGAAGAGAAGATCTGAGTGAAGTTCTTTGAGATTTCCTTATAAGTCTCCAGAAAGAGATCTTTCTTCTTCGTTTCGATCTCATACATCATCTGCAAGACATCTTCCTTTTCAGACCTGAGCTTGTCTATTTTCTTCAATAACTCGTCGTATTCCTTCAATAATCCTTCATAGACTTCTAGTGCACGTAGATTGATGTTCCCCATGTCCTGCATGTGCTTTTCGAACTTACTAATTTCCTCTTTGAGCTTGTCCAAGGAGATATGCTGCCGCAATTCAACACCTTTGAATTCTTCATATTCCTTGTCTAGAGCTTCTTTTTCCGCCACTACTTTAGCACGGTTGATATTCACTTCATTGATCTTATTCTGTATTTCCCGAATCTTCATGTCTTCCACTGTTGAGTCAGCTTCTGTCTTCGAAATCTCTTCAGAGAGCTTATTTCTTCTTAGGAAGAGGTTCTTGTATTCTTTCTGGAACTTCAATGCTTTTTCTTCATGCTCCTGCAACGCTTTCTGCTGCTGCTTTAATTGTGATTCGAGAGCATCTGCTTCCTTGGTGAACTCTTGGATTTCCTTGTCATGCTGCTTGACGATTTTTAATGTCTTTTCCTCTTCTGGCTTGTAGATGCCTGAAATTTGCATGTCTATGTTCTTGATTTCTGTCTGGAACTGCACCATCTCTTCGCGAGTTTTTTGTCTTCGCTCTTCCATATTTGTCAAAGAAGAGGCTACCTGCGGATTGGATAATCCTTTCATGCCGTTCATAAATCGTTCCCTTTCTTTTTTCAAACCTTCTAATTCTGTTTGCATACTTGCAATTTCTTTTGTCAAAGAGTCTACTACTGAGAATACTTTGTCTTTTGCAGCTTTCTCACGCTCTTGGTATAATTTATCCACGTCCAAAGAACCGATAGAAGCTTCCACCTTGATCATTTCCCCTTCCATCTCACTCTTGAGTTTACGCAAACGTTCAATTCTCTGTTCGAGTTCATCACGACGCTCTTCCAAAGTTGTCTTGAGCTTTTCCTGATGCTCCATCTCTTTTTGAGACTTTCCTAATCCTTCTGTGACTTCTTTCTGCTGGAAGCCAACACCTTGCGTTTTCGCTCTGTAGCCTCCAATCATGGCTCCCGAGACTTCCATTAAATCTCCCTCT
The DNA here is from genome assembly GCA_035289145.1 of Candidatus Nanoarchaeia archaeon. Lineage (GTDB taxonomy): Archaea > Nanobdellota > Nanobdellia > SCGC-AAA011-G17 > UBA489 > JACOVP01. The sequence continues at coordinate 6,797 of DATDXZ010000045.1, read as the reverse complement.
AATGTGACCATGCGCCCTTTTCCAATACCGATACGACGCGCAGTCTCCACATCATCAACAACGTATGTTGAACCGAAGACAAAAGAGAAGACATCCTTGAATTTCTTATCATAGGCGACTAAGTCCAAAGCACTGCCTTGCACGCCTTTTCCAGTGAGGGGAGTACCTTCAGCACGAGCTCTTACCTTGTTCAATGGCAAGAATGTTGCGATACCTGCTCTAGCTTCTTTCAACATGGTTATACATTCTGCCGCCACTCTATCATCTTCAACCACTATACTGCGAATACGAGGACCTGCAGCAACTTCCAAAGCTTTGCTATATTTTTCTGATACTTTTCCTAACTGTGAAACTATGCCATAGATTTTAGGATTGTTCAGGCTGAGAATTTTTTTAACAGCACCATCATCTAATAGAGAACTCTTGAGGCCTGCTTCCCTTGCCTGCATGGTGAACATCTGTTCTTGCGATCGCTGTAATTTTTCTTTGACATCTTTTAACTGCGTTGCCAAGACACTGTCTTCCTGCAGAGCTTTTTGCAATTCTGCGGACACTTTTTCCAATTCTTTTCTCTGCTTGCCAATATCCATGCCCTTGCCAAGCTTGGTTAATTTTCCTATCTGCTCATCCAACTGCTGGATTTCTGCTTCCAATTGGAATTTCTTGCGCAATGCATCCTGCTGTTCTTCTGTTTGCTTTTGGATTTGTTCTTCTAACTTTCTGACCTTGTCTTCTATCTTGTCTAATCCCTCTGTTGTTCCGCCGACTCCATACTTCTCCTTGAAACGCTGAATATCCTCGACTAAACGCGATTCTTTTACCTTAGCTTCTTCTATCTTCTTGTTAATAGTGCCACGAGACTGCTCTAACTGCTCAATGGTCTTCTTGAGGTCATCCAGGCTACTTTTGAGCTGTTTTTTACGCTCTTCGATCTTAGTAAGTTCATTCTTACAAGTATGCAAACGCTCTGTTTGCTTGACGAGATTTGTCCTGATTGTTTCTACTTCTTTCTGGACAGCAATAGCATCTTTCTCACCTTTCTGCTCAATTTCATTTCCTATCTCCTGCAATTCCTTCTTCTTGTCTGCGACACTTTTCTTCAACTCTTCAACTTTTTTTGTGAATTTATCTTGCTGCGCTTGATGATCTGTGATCTTCTTTTCTACATCCTCTACTTTTTTCTTTTTCTCTTCCAGCTGCATATTGATGAATGTTGCCTTGTTAGATTTGATATTTTTTTCCAGATCTTTGTACTTGAACGCTTGATCACGATCTTTCTTTAATTCACGGAGATTTGCCTCACGCTCAGTCATGATAATAGTAGCCTCGTTTAATCTTTCTTCCACTTTTGTTAATTCATTGATTGCCTTTTGTTTTTTATCTTCATAGACTGAGATGCCGGAAATTTCCTCGATGACTTGACGACGCTCTTCTGTCTTCATCTCCATGAAATGGACGATATCTCCCTGCAATATAATATTGTGCCCGTCAGGATCTATTTTCGCAATTGCGAGCAAGTCTACTACTTGCTGACGCGTGTGCACTTCATCATTAATCTTGTAAATAGACTGGCCGTTCTGGCGAACAATACGACTGACTTTGATCTCTTCTGCTTCCACGGGAAATTCTTTTTTCTCGTTATCAAACACAATGGATACTTCTGCTTCCTTCATAGGACTGCCTTTTTTACCACCGTTGTAAATAAGGTTTGCAGATTTCTCTACCCGCATGCCTTTTGCAGACATTTTTCCGAGAACAAAACAAAGACCGTCGATCACGTTTGAATTATGCAAAAACATACCGTTAGCAACGAAATTATGATGCCCTTCAATAGCAAGATCATAAACATACTTTGCACCTTCGACTTTTTCTATGGAAACTATTTTGTCCCAATAAATGTCAGAATATAGTAAATTAGTAAGCACTTTTATGATCTGCAGAGCTTGCATTACTCGTGTTTGGATAGTTTCTTTGATAAAATTGTGATATTTCTGCAAGTTTTCTGCATGTGCCTGGAATGTTCCTTTTTCCCAATGAGTCACAATCATGTTTCTAGAAACACCAACATATTGTGCAGCTTCAGTTGTTGAAAGCTCTAGAGTTTTTCTTGCTGTAGCTAAGGTTGCTTGATGAAGATGTAATTTTTTATATGTTTTTGTCATAAGACTTAAACGATTTTCAAAAATAGAAAGAATTTCATTCACCCCTTGACGAGTAGGACAGCAACGATTTTCTATATACGCTGCAAATTTTGGATGTTGCTTTCTCAGTGGTTTATATCTAATATTCAGCAGTTCTTTACATTGTCGAATAAGTAAATTTACTTCTTGAGGCAAAAGATCATGATTTGGATTCTCTTGGTAGTAATTATTCTCAAAATGTTTTAACATCTTTTCTAATCTTTCTCGTTTATAGGAACATTTGAATGTAATATTTTGATAGAATTTTGTAAGATTGCCTATGTTATTAATATGGAGATAGTAGTAAGGTCTTTTGGTCTTCTTTTCAGTATTTGCTGCATATTTCATTTTTTTCTTTTTCATACTATGAATACCAAATCGCAGCAATAACATTTGGATATCATCAACTAATAGCTCATTTTTTGAACTATATTCTATTTCATTACCATCTTCACTCACATATCCATCTGTGTCGAATAAACCACCTAAAAGAGCTTTAATCACTTCATTTGAAGAAATTAACAATTCTTGAGGTATATTTTTATGGAGATTTGTAAGAATTTTACCTCGGAAGAGACGTTGGAAAAAATTAACATGCTCTTTTTTGTATATGTATGTTCTTAAATCTTTTTCTTGTGCATCTTTATATGTTTTAAAGTTATTAAAATAAAATATCTTACTATAAATTCTTTTGAAATCTTCAATAATATCAGTGTTACTATTAGTGAGCTCTATACTTTTATTAATATGACCATCTCCAATTAAATACCCTATAAGACGTGCAAAGTCTTTAGTGATTAATTTATTCTCGAATTTAACTTGCTTTCCATCGATTTGTAAAGAACGCGGTGTCACAATAACATCTTCACAGGTAAGATTTTCAACTATTTCTGAACACACTTTTCCATTCTTAAAAGTCATAACTGGATGGCAACCTGTAGTTGTGGAACTTTTTCCAGATTGTGTAGTTATTTTATATAAATTGGATTCTCCCTCACGTTTAATAAACGCTTGAATTGGACGCTTTTCTATCTGCATTGTTTCTTTATTTAATGCAAAAATATACAAGCTATCTTGATTTTCATAGGTATAAACACCATCATCTAATTTTATATGAGTTTTATTTTTTTTGAGATGTTCTTCTACTAACTCACCTATCTTTTTTTGAGAGCCATCACTCATTAGAATTCGTGTGTCGTATTTTGTTGATTTTCCCGATCCATTCGGACCTAGAATGCAGTTAAACCCCTTTCCGAACTCTAAATCGAGAGGTTTAGCGAAGCTCTTGAAACCCCTAAAATGGAGCTTTTTGATGATAGTCATTTACCTTAAAATGGTCACTCAGAGCTTTATAAACATTTTTGTCGACATTTAGGGACGAAAACTAATATCTTGGCTGAGAACTAATTCGCACTTCATCAATTATTCCCTTGAAATATTCTGTAGCACCAGTTGTTGGCTGAGGACGCGCGCCGATGCCAAGATCATCTGATGAAGCCAGCATAGTGAAGCTCATTGGATATGACATCGCTACATTTCCATCTATAAATGTCTGCACTGTAGTGCCATTATATTGAATTGCGACATGATGCCATTGATCTAGAGTAAGAGGACCTCCCCCATCACAAAAACCTGAGCCATGACAAGTTGGAAACGCCGCAGGCATACCGCCCAATGAAAATGCTATATGATTTTGAAAAATTTGATCACCAATGCCGAAAACATATTGGTTATCTTTGCCAATAATCTCGTCAACGAGAGTATCTTGATTTGTTCCTTGAACCTTTATCCAGGCTTCCAAAGTAATCTGCTGTGTGTCAAAACTCGCATGATCTGGAACACGAACATACTTGTTATTTCCATCAAACTGCAAGGCTCTTCCCCTATATCCCTTGACGGATTGAGCACCAAGAACTTGACCATCATTGTTGTTTCTTGAACCATCTTTTACCGTATTGCCTCTTTCATTTAATCGCCAATAAGCAATGGTATTCCCGTCTAGAGCCCAGAGAGCAGGAGAGCAGGCACTTACCACAATTACCGTTAGAAGAAAGATACCTATCAAGTTTTTCATAGATTTTTCAAACACTAGGTCTATAAAAGCGTTTCTTCTAGAACTCGCCGAGCTTTTTCTGCGCTTTGTTCCTGCTATGGTTCTGCCAAGAGACCCAGGACTTCCTGAAGATTTCCGGATGCTTCTCCCAGTTTTCCTTGAGAAATTTCTGCGTTATCTTGTTTGAAGTATATCCAGGACCAATATTTCCATATTTCCTCTCTAATTTTGCAATGATCTTGTCACGAGTCACTTTCGCCAGAATCGATGCTGCACCGACAATCTTATGATTGACATCCGCTTTGTGTTCACAAATTACTTCTACTTCTTTCATGTTTAACTTCTCTCTCACATAGTTTGTGTACTTGGGAATGTTCGGACTAGGGCAGTCCAGAATAACACGATCAGGTTTTAAGGCTCTGATAATCTCTGTAGACTTAATCGCTTCCAACCAGTTAAGATTCAATTCTTCAGAAAAAATTGCTTCGTCGATTTCTTGTGGCTCTATAATCAAAATTTTATATTTGCAGATTTCTTGAATCTTTGGAAATAATTCTTCGCGTTTTTTGGATGTAAGTAATTTAGAATCTTTTACACCTAGCTTGTCTAATTTTGATAGATATATTTCATTCATCATCACGCCAGCCATCACTAAAGGACCTATAACTGGACCCCTACCACTTTCGTCTACGCCCGCGATTAAAACCATATTTCTCTAGTGGTTGGAATATTTATAAACTGTACGATACCCTTATAACACCTACTTCCCACAATATACTATGAAATTCCTCATTATTGGAGATTTACACGGCAATCGACCTAAACTTTACTTTAAAGGGTTTGATGCTATCATAGCACCAGGAGACTTTTGTTCTGACGCCTTACGCACCGCCATGTTTCAAGCATTGCAATTGCGACTGAAAGACCCAAAATCAAAAACCATGTGGTGGGATCTTATCGGCAAACGAAGGGCAGAAGGGATGATCAAAAAGTCATTGGCAGACGGACGAAAGATTCTAGAATATCTCAATACTCTCGGCGTTCCTGTCTACGTGCTGCCTGGCAATTGGGACTGGACAAAAGATCCTGAAAGCAAATTTCCTTTCCTGCGGCAAGACCATTGGAAATATTTGATCAAGGGACTGAACAACATCCATAATCTTCATTTACAATTTTTGGACATAGGCAAACACCAGATCATAGGTCATGGCATTACTTCTGGACCTGAATATCCGCAGCATGAAGAAGAACTAGCGCGCTTCACCAGAGCACAACTAGCGCAGAAGAAAAAGAAGTATACTCTCCTGTACAATCAAGTTAATCGTCTTTTTAAGAAAGCTACCAAGCCAGTTATTTTCTTAACGCATAACGTTCCTTTTAATACACCTATAGACGCGATCACTGATGTCAGATCTCCAAGATATGGAATTCACTTTGGTTCGCTTCTAGCCCGGGAAATGATTGACAAACATCAGCCGCTGGTCTGCATTGGAGCACATATGCATGAGCATTTCACATCTCATCAGATGGACAAAACTGTAGCTATTAATGCTGGATTTGGCTCTAATGTCAATGTGTGGCTGGATGTTAAAGGAAATAAGATCAAGCACTTAGAGTTTAAGAGAAGATAACTAAATTTTTTAATCCCAGAAATGTATTTTACCAACAAAATTCAGTTGTACTCTAAATGTTTAACTGTAACAGTGTGCCAATAAGGATAACCTCTCTTGTCTTCTTTTCTTAGGCCACCCCGTTCCACTAAAAAGTCAACCCATTCTTGATCACCTAAAAACTCAACTCGGAACGGGACGTCGCGTTTAGCTGATGTAAATGCTACTTTTGCTCCAAACTTCTTAGCTGCTTCTTGAAATGCTTCTTCTCCGACTGAGGAATGAGAGATAATAACATGACCTCCTTTTGTTAAATGTTGAGGACTGTCACGAACAACTTCTTCCAAGAGTTGAGTTCCTTCAAAGAGTGGATTCAATGGTCTTTTTGGTCTTGGCGCAGAAGGAGTTGCTGGAATCGCACTTGCTAGAATAACATCATATTTACAAGTCAACCCTTGAAATCCATCTTTAACAAGATAAGTTACTTCAACCTCTCTGTCAAATACTCTCTTAGGATCACAAGGCATGAGCACAGTGATAGGATCAAATGCATCAAACTGCGCGGTTCTTTTTTTATTTAAGCCTTGAACAGTCATTATAGCATAAGGATTAATATCTGAAAATGCAATTCTTTCGACTCCTGGATTTCTGTCTACCGCATACATTCCAGCCATACCAGTACCACAGGCAATATCTAGAACGTTTTTTGCTCTTTCTAGATGTGCATCCGTACGTTGACCTTGGAGATGAACTAAAGTATCAATAGCGGCCGGCCATGTATTTTGTAGCTTTCCCCAAACATTTCCTGTTCCATCGTGACCTCCTCCCCGGCCTAAAGGCCCGACCTTCGGTCGGCTCCTCCGCTTCGCTACGGAGCGGGGCTTCTGAGGTGAACCTGGGCTAGATGATGCATTTCTTGTTCTCGTACATAGCGCAAAGTCGTCGGTAAGTCTG
>DATDXZ010000044.1:0-21234 GCA_035289145.1 Candidatus Nanoarchaeia archaeon | reverse complement strand
GGATGCTGTATCTTGGATGTTTCTGCTTTTACTGAAAAGGAAGGCTTCAGTCTGGACGCGGATGCTGTTCTGACCATTGTTTTGGACCTTGACTTCAATAGAGATTTCCTCACCTGGCTTGAAATCATCGCCACTGCCTGGCTCTTGAATATCAACGTCAAGATCAAGACCGATTGCGCCGAAGTCACAAACGTCTGGCTGCACTTCTAAAGCGAGGTTGACAATATCTTGGACATTCGTGCTTGCAACATCATGAACTCTTAATGGACCACCGAAGGTTTCGAAAGAAATAGTTCTCTCAGGAGTGGTATGTATATTGACTGTTATATTTTCATTAGGCTGTACTGTTGGTTGACTAGGCTCAAAGCTGATAGCAATTGCATCACCGTCTCTATCAGTCAGATCAAGAGCAGAGATATCAAAATTGAGCGTTAAAGATTCAGTTCCTGTATTAACAATGGTCAAAGGAATGATGGTTTCCCGATCAGGAGACAAGCTAATTTGCAAATTGTCTTCTATAACATCAACACTTGGAACTGCAACAGCCACAGTAAGTATTGCTAGAAAAATCAAACTGTATAGAGAGAGTTTTTTGGACATGTTTTTGGAAGCTCCTTCATGCTGTCCACCTCTCTTTTGTTGCTATTGCCTAGTAATAGTTTCTTTATAAATGTTTGGGTTTCCTTGCTTCAGAAGATTGACTATAGGCAAGAATAATGGCTTGGGCAAGTTCTCCCAGGAGAACCAGCCTATGTCTGTAGACCTGTCAGGCTCTTTGAGTGTTGCTTCACCACCAGCATAGTCACAAGCCATAAAGACAGTCACATAATGCTTGCGATCTTTTTTGAACATTGTATTGATTGCGTATATATACTTGATATTTTTTATGTTAATACAGTCTCTTCTTTTGTCTTGTGCTGCGCACATTTCTCGAAAGTTTCATTTAACTCTAGATGACCGCCTGGAAAACACCAAGTACCAGCACCATGCGCATTTCTTCTTTTCATCATCAACACTTTCTTGCCTTTCCTAATAATTGCAGCTATACCAACGCTTGGTCGCTGTTTTTGTTCTGTCATTGCTTATACTGCGGCAATAGGTTTTTTCCATGAATGAATCGTGAGAGAATTTCTGCAGTCAATTGCGCATCTTCCAAAGCATTATGCGTTGCACCGCGAACTTCAATGCCTAAAAAAGTTAGAATCTTATCCAAATTAATATCACTGGTGCCTTCTTTTTTGAGAATAAGTTTTCCAGCACGAGCAAAATGTTCATAAGCCAATGCATGCGCATCCATATACCTATTGCCGAAGATCCATTGTTGCTGCTCTCTTGCGCATGCTGTCCTGAGGAATAACACGTCGAACCAGACGTTCTGACTAGCCATAGTTTTGTTTGTGATTGGTTTTGTCCAAGCAAGAAATTCTTCCAACAACTTTTGCTGCGTTTTTTGCTGCGTGGCCACTTGTTGCGCGGTGAATTTGTTTACCTGCAAGGCCTTGGGATCTATCTCCGCTCCTTCCCACGGACGACACTCTCCATAGAACTGATTTTCCGGATGCTCAAACTCCACTGCACCAATACTGATGATCGAATGCTTCTGCGGATCCAGCCCAGTTGTTTCTATCTCGACAACTATCATAGAACGACAGAGACTTATTCTTCTTTATATGTTTTTGCGCTTAGAATCCGAAAAAAAGAGTTATTTTATCCATGTCTTTACGAATTCCTTCACCTGCTCTTTAAATGTGGCAAGATCTTTTCGCAAAAATGAACCTCCTGTGGCAGCAGCATGACCTCCGCCAAGCGCGTTTTCCAATCCTTTTATACCTGCTCGTATCATTTCATGCATCGGGTATGCTAAATTATCTCCATTGTTGCGGCTAGAGACATGCAATATGTCTTTTTCCACTCCAGAACATACAATTATCGTTGCTCCTTTATATTTTAGAGAAAGCATGGTAGACAGCTTTGAATCTATATCATACTTCGACTGCAGGAAATAAAAATACAACTTTCTGTCAAACACTGACTCTGCATTTTGCTCAAAATCCTTTAGTGCTCTTTCTATTTCTGCTGAGACTTTCTTATGCGCTTCTTCAATCTTCTCACGCTTATCATGAAGTATGATTTCATAAGCCGCTAGACAATCCTCCGCATAATAAATCACAAGAGAACCCATTTTATTGACTACTTTTAGTATTTCAGAATGTTCTATAGCATCTACAGTGAAAGAAGGATAATATTTTTGTATAAAGTTTACATTCTCCTCCTTCTTGTAGGAAAATTCACTGACTGCAGCAACGCAAGCAAGCCATGACCCTTTCTTTTCATCGATCAATCCCTCTCCAAATCGATAAAGCACCAGAGCAGTGCAATCATCTTTATGTGTCTTAATGACTTGGTCACTTAAACGCAACTTTGGATTCAATGGATGATGATCAACAAACAACACGTCAAAGCTACTTCTGAACTTTTCAAATTCCTCCAGGATATTATAATCAACATTCAAGTCGAGAATGCAGACTTTATTTATGCCCTCTTTCTTAAATGGACCTTCTAAACTATCTAACGTTCCAGCCCCATAGTGTAAAAAATGGATAAGAGGACTAGGCAACGAAGGATATTTCTTTTTGAGCAGCTCGACCATGAATATCGCTGAAGCCATGCCGTCAATGCAGTTTGCGTGGGCTATAATAGCAATTTTTTCTTTGGGAGCGATTCTATTTATGAAAGAAAAGAAATTTGACTTTTGTATCTCAAAAGATTCCATAGGGATGCTACATCTTAGGCTCTATAAAATACTTTCTTTTTATAATGATTACGATTTACATTTCATATTTCGTACTTTTTATCTTTTCTCAAATATGTTAATGATGACTCTCTCTTCCAGCGTGCCAACCTAGATGCTTGGATAATTCTGCTTTTATCTCTCCAATCTTTCCATGGAGTGTAATAACATACCCTAAGTTTGCTATAAGAAGACCAATGACTAGTTCTTCGAATCCAAGACTTCCGCCTAAAATTTTTCTAAACAATTCTATGATTAGATAAATAACGAATAATCCTAACAACCAATAGAATACTTTCATGCCTCGCTTCATATTAGTTTAACACCTTTGTTATAAACCAGATTATAAGCATTTTCATATATTTTCTTAAGTATCAGTTATTTATATATTTTTGCACAGAAAATTCGGAAATTTTTCTATTTTTCCGGAGAGTTTTTAGAGCTTATCTTCTGTTTTTCTGAAATTTTGATATTATCCGTGATTCTTTCGATTTTCTCAGAGTACTCATCTTTAAAAATCGCCATTTCTCATAAAACATATGGAATACCCAACACTTCAAAAATCCTGGAAGAAAGGCATGCACTCCCTTGCCATAGTGTATCCTAATTTGTATTATGGTGGGTTGTATTCTTTAGCACCTTTGATCTTCTACAATATTGTCAACCACTTGCCAAACTGGAGCTGTGAACGCAAGTTCCTGGACAAATGTGATGGACTAAAAAACTTCAATCTCATTGGATTTACCTTTCAATATGAATTAGACTACTTTAATCTGTTCAACGTTCTCAAAGAGAATGCTCTTCCCTCTGCAAAAGAAAAACGAGATGAAATTATTTTTGCCGGCGGCCCTTGCGTGACTTCCAACCCGGAAACCTTGACGAAGTATATTGATTTCTTTGTGCTTGGCGATGCAGAAGAAGTTATAGTCAAGATCTTACAAACTTATGAACAACATCCTGAGAAACCATGTTTCCTAGAAGCCATTGCACAGTATCATGGAGTGTTTGTTCCTGGACTGACAAAACAGATCATACCTGCATCCGCAGACTTGAACACTTCGCCCTATCCGATTTATCAACCGTTGCCGGAACACTTGGAAAAATCGTATGTCTTTGGCAAAGCGTTCCTCCTTGAAGTTGAGCGAGGCTGTCCTTTCACCTGCAAATTCTGCACGATTCCTACTATCTATCCTAAACTCAAATATCGCAAAGTCGGCTTCTTGATCAAAGCTATTCAAGACGGCATGAAACTTGACCAACGAGAAAAGGTAGTGATGTATGCCCCTTCTTTTGTGCATCCAGAACGAAAGAAACTGTTACAATGGCTAGTTGATCAGAAAATTCCCTTTTCGGTTCCTTCCTTAAGATTAGAATACTTAGATGATGAACTCCTGACGCTTATTCGAAAAGGAGGACAAAGAAGTTTGACTGTTGCTCCTGAAGCGAATGAACGCATACGCATGCTGACTGACAAGAAGATTACAGACCAAGCGTTTTTCGAGATGATTGATCGAGCAGCGAAGCAAGGGTTTGAGCAGATCAAGATGTACTTCATTATTGGACTGCCAGACCAGACTATCACAGATTTAGATGAGATGATTACTTTTATTGATGAAACTAAAAAACGCTTTGGACGAAGAATCCACGCTTCTATCAATCCGTTAGTGCCTAAACCTAAGACTAAATATGAACACCTGCCCTTTGACAAAGAAAAATGCAAGGAGCACATGCTTTATCTAAACAAGCATATGGCAACGAAAATGAAGATTAGCGACTTGAAGAATGCAGAATTGGAATGGAGATTGGCTTTTGCCAAAGACTTGGACTTTACACCGCTATTGCAACGGCACCAAAGAACTCCGACAGCAGAAGATATTTCTTTCTAAGTGCTCTTCTTATATCTTAGTCTTTAGAACTTAACAACGCCCTTCTAACTGCACTAACATCTGACCTAGCTTGTCAATGTTATTCTTTACCTTGAGAATATCCAAATTCTTCTTCTGCTTTTCTTCGTCGATGCTTACTAAGAAAGGTGTTGTCTTTCCTGCTGCTTTTGCAGCGTCATATTGCTTCTTGATATTTTCCAAGTTTGCCTCTTCTTTTGCTAGAGCAGTTTGAGCATCTTTTGTTTGATCCTGAAGATCTTCCCGGAACTCATTACAGATTGCCTTGTCCCCTTTCTTTGCGATCTTGGTACATTTGGCATTAGCATCTGTCAACTTCTTTTTTGCATCTGCGAGATCAGCCTGCGCACTTTTTAAACGTCCGTTCAAGTCATTGAGTTCTAGTTCTTCTTCCTCAATAGCTTCTCGAGCCGCACTCTTTGCCTTGAGCTCTGTAATCGTTGCTTTTGTCTTATCTATATTTGCCTTGATGGTCTTTTCTTGACGGTCGAAAGTATTTACCTGTGCTTGCAGTGTCTTGAGAATCATCTTGCAATAGTCTAAATTAGATTCTGCTACAACGACAGGACCATTATTGCTTTGCTCTACGCCTGATCCGTTGCCAACAGCTGTAGGAGATGTAGCTGTTTGCGAACCGCAAGCTGTAATCACTACTAACATCGCGAGAAGTGCTATCAACTCTTTCTTGATCATATTACTTGGAAAAATCCCTTGTTTAAAAATGTTTCTTTTTCAATTCTTGCAAAAATTCTTTACCAAACAGTATAAAAAATCCTCAGCTGAAGCATCCTGAGCATGAACATCGTAGAATCATAAAGACGACAACAAGCGCACCCGGAATCCCGGGCTGCTGTGTTGCGCTGCAAAGTTGGTGCAAACGGAGGTCTTTCGAAGAACAATTTCATTAAGGTGATTTTATTTATAAAGATAGCTTAAAAAATAGTGAAAAATAGTGAAAAATACATAAAGATTTTTACTTTGTTTTCAGCTGGCGCTCTCCTTCCTGTGTTAACTGCAGGATCTTGTTCCTTCCCTGCTTTGTTATAGTAATGAGACCGCGATTATATAAGTCAATTATACGACGCTGTGTGGTTGGAGCTGTGATATTCAAATCGTGAGCAATATCCTTAAATGTAACTATCTTTCCTAATGCCTTTCTATTGGCGATCAAAGTCATAATTCTCAAGGAGTCTGGAGGCAGATCCATCTTTTCTCCAGTCTCTGGCAGGAATTGGAGTTCTTTTTCCAGGAAGGTAAATTCTTCTGATCTCAGCAAGGAAGGATCTACCGGGACTAATAAAATCGCATTGCTGACCATGACCCGATCATTGAGCTTGATAATCAGCTTTAGCACTTCCTGAAATCCATGCTTGGCGATGAGGTAATCAATACGATCTAAGAGCACCACACTTTTCTCTGCTTTTCCTATAAAATCTAAAATAAGCTTGCTGATAATCAGAATGTCTGAGGATGAAAAGATCTTTGAATCCTTGATATCGGACAACCACAAGATAGGTGTTTTCTGCAAGTCATACTGCTTCTTAATCAGTCCAGGGTTCATTCTGCTGATGCAAAGCCCCTGGACATTATGCGTTATCTTATCGACGAAGATATCATATGCTTTATTCGTTGGAGATTCTTTCAAGAGATAGCTAGCACTTGAGGCAAGATTGAATTTCTCTGGTCTGCTTGAGAGCTTCTCCGCAGAAGGAACGATATCCATAAACTGCTTCAAGCGAGGACTTTCCTCCAACATTCCCTTCAAACTGGTAATCATCTTATTGAAAGTATTTGTCAAATTTGCCAGCTCTTTATTGATCTTTGTTTCCTTGACTGTAACGTCGAAATTACCTGTGCTGATCTTGGATGCCGCCTGAGCCAGCTCGTTGATGGGCATGAGGATAGCTCTTCCCAAGACTACTGCGAAAAGAACTGCCAAGACCATACTCAGCAAAGTCATAATGATCAAGACTGTTGATGCTGTCTTCAATGCAGACAATGATTCTTCATCTGCTTTCTTGTTGAGCGTACTTACCCGAGTAGATACTTCATTGAGGAGCGCGATTAATTCTTTGGACTCATCGTTGACCTGCTTGATGAGCGCATCCTTGAGCATCTTATATCTTTCCTGCTCTTCTTGATCTATCGTTGACAACTCATTTTTTCTGGCAGCCATCAAGTTGGATGCTTTTTCTTTGAGCGTGGTATATTTTTTATTCGAAGCCTGGAGATTTTCCAAGAGATTCTCGTCTGCAATCAATTCCAAGGCATCCGCATGAAGCGTAATGATCTGCTGATGCAAGCTGTCAAATTCACTTCTTAAGTTCTCCAGATCAGTCTCATCGTCTTCAGCGGCAAACTCCTGAAGAATCCTGTTCATCTGGGCAGTCGTGATAATCATATCATCGATAATCTGGACTGTGGGACCTGTCACTCTTGTCAAAGTCTCTACTTTCTGATTAATAGCATCAGTTGCAAGAATACCCGTAACTCCGCTAATCATGACAAAGATCGTGAGAATACCAAATCCAATAATTAACTGATGTGTGAGCTTCATTGAGCTGTCCAGTTCTCTTGTAATTTATAAAGTTATATGGGCTTTACATAAACCTTTTATAAAGAGACACTTCTTTAGCACATATGCATTCCTTATGGTTCTTAGGCATACGATGGTTAAGTGCTCTACTTTTGACTGTCTTTTATCCAGTTTTTTACCTTGTTTTTTCTCCTTTAACGCTGTGGATTTCGTATGGACTACTCAGATTGTTTACACCTGCAACACTGCAAGGGACTACGATTCTTGCCGGAGATATCACCTTGGTATTTGTTCCTGCATGCACTGCTGCTTCTGCTTATCTTCTTCTAGCACTTCTGATATTGTTGACGAAAGGCATTTCCTGGAGACAAGGCATTTTCTTGTTTCTTCTGGGGAGCGGACTCATCTTGATAGCAAACATCATCAGAATTCAGGTATTATTTTACTTGCTGTTCAATGTGGGAAAGAACTATTTTGACACGCTGCATCTCCTGATCTGGAAAGCGTTATCGAGTGTATATGTCGCTGGAGTATGGATTTATCTGACGTGGAAATTTAACATTCGAGAAACCCCTGTTGTGAGCGACTTCCAAGCCCTGCTCAAGCTGACCAAAGAACGTTAATCTTTATTCGCACCCTGGAATGTGATGATATCTTCTGTCGTCAGCTTCTTCTTGGTCTTGAGCTTTTCCTCGACAGTCTTTGAGCGCTCTTCTAAAAACTTCTTGTTTTGCTCTTGGCGATGATGCTGCTTTTCTGAGTAATCTTGCTTTCTTCTTTCAACATGCTTACGATATTCTTTTTTCTTTTCCTCAAACTCTTCACGAGCATGCTCAGCTATGACTGCATATTCCTGCTTGAACTCCATGCACTTCTGCAGGACTTCTTCCTGCTGCTTCTTCAACTCGTTAATTTTTTTGTTGAGGACTGAGAATTTTTCTATCTGTTCCTTGTTCTTTTCGCGCTCTTCGATGAACTTCTTGTGCGCCTCGTCTGCTTTTCTCTTTACTTCTCGAATTTCCTTGGACAACTCGAAATACTGGTTGCGACCTTCCAACGAAGACAAGCCTTCATCTAGTTGCTTTTTGAGCTTCTTGATCTTAGTCATAAGCTCTTTTTCTTTCTCGAACTTTATGACTTCTGTTTCAATCTTCATTTCCAGACGCTCAATAGTTCTCTGAATGCCACTTACATCTATACGAGCGCCTGATGGCTTTGCTGGGAGCTCACCTTGAAGAGGCTTGATCTGGACAATCAACTCTTTGGTGATCTTGTTGTACTTGTCCCTCTCTATCTTCCATTGATTCTGAGCTGGACGAGCACTGTCTAGTTGTTTTTTGACTTCTCTAATTTCCTGAATGGCTGCTAGAATTTCTTTTTTGAGCACGTCTTTCTTTTGAAACCAGGCTTCTTTTTCCTGATGCTTCTGTGTCAGCGCTTCCTTTATGTCTTTGGCTTCCTGATTTACTGGATTGAGTTCTGTCATCTTACAAGCTTGATATTTTGGATAGTGAACGTGCTATAAAAAGATTATGAAGAAAAAGAAAAAGAAAGAAGTGTTTAACCGAACAGGGCACTTAAGCCTGCGGCTGTAGCTTCTTCACTCTTCTTCTCTTCAGATTTCTTGTCAGCTTCCTTTGCTGCTGGAGCTGCGCCTGCTGCTGGAGCTGCTGCTACTGCGACAGTTGCGGCTTCCTTGATTGCCTTCTCGATGTCAACACCGTTTAAGGCTGCTACTAATGCTTTTACTTCTGCATCAGTTTTTTGGATACCGACTGCATTCATGATTTTCTTGATATTTTCTTCATTAATGTCCTTTTTTGCGCGGTGCAGTAACATCGCAGCGTAGATGAGTTCCATTGTGTATTCCTCCTTGAGTGTTATTTGTGACCTTTGCTTTGTTGATCTTTGATCTTGTTGATGATCTTGCTGAGATCTTTTTCCTGCTGTTCCATAGCAGAGTTAGCCTTCGCAGTTGGGTGCGACTGTGATTGCATTTTCTCTTCTTGTAACCTTTTTAAAACTTCCTGTGCGACTTGTTCGTCGCTCTTCTTTTCTTGAGGAGCTGGCTGTGGAGTATGGTGTTCTTCTTCCTGTACTGGATCAGGAGCTGGCTGTTCTTGCTGTTGTTCTTCTGTCATGTGTTTAACCTCTGGTTTTTGAGCATGGACTTCTTTTTTTACGTGTTCTTGCTTTGGAGGCTCTGGTTTAGGCTCTTCTTTTTGGGCTTCAACCGCTGGAGCTGGTTCTTCTGCTTTCTCTTCTGCTCTCTCCTCTGCTGGCTTCACTTCATCGAACTTGATAGTATCTGCAACGCTTTTTCCTTCACGTGCAGCTTTCTGGACCAAGAGATCGATAGTTTCCTTGGATGGATAAGCAACAAAGACTGCCAAGTTGAGCGCTTCCTGATGAGCAGTCTGGATGAAACCAATATATTCTTCTTCAGAGACACCGAGGACTTCTTTACCCAAGATTTCTCCTTTTTGATAAGTACAAACGACATTCAAGCCGATTTTCATCGGTTCGATGCCAAACTTGGTCAACAATTCTGCGACTTTTGCCGTGATGATCTGGCCTTGCTTGACAATAACCTTGTCTTCTCTGATGGCTATTTTCCCGTCTTTGACTTCAGTCTTTAATCCGAGCTGACCTAATTCTCCAATCATTGGACCTGCAGTGAATGCAGTAGGACCTGCTGGAATGGTAATGTCTTCAGGAGATTCTTGACCTGCGCGCGCTGCTGCTGGAGCAATATTCTTCTGGACTGTCTTATAAAGCTGGAAGGGATCTTCCTTGGAAAAGAGCAACGCGATCATGCCCTTGACTTTTCCCAATAATTCATCTGCATTAGTTAGTTTGTCTTTTAATTCATTGATAGCGATGACTGCACGACGTCTTTTGATAATTACGAATTCTGCTTTCCCGCGTAATTTTTTCTTGATTTTCTGCAAGTTTGCTGCTGGCAGGTTATGTAAGTCAGCGATAGCTACCACTGGATATTCTTGGAAGAATTTCTTGAGCCTCTCTACTTCCTTTTTCTTCCGCTTGTTGACGTGTGGTTTGTGCTGGCTCATTTGCTAGCCTCTTTCTTGGCTTTAGGAGCTTTCTTTGGCTTCTCTTTTTTTTCTGTGGTATCCTTCTTTGGTTTTGCTGCTTCTTCTGTTTTCTCTTCTTTGATAGGAGCTTGAGCTGCTGTCTGCTTCTTTGGTGTTTCTTTTCTCTGCTTGACTATAGGTATTTTCACATGTGCGCCTTCTTCAGTCACTATGACTGGCTTGCCCATAGTTAATTTGATCAAGACACTCTTGATGTTGTGCTTTTCCTGCGGCAATGTATGAAGAATAGTATTGTAGACTGCGAAAGCATTTTCCACTAATTCCTCGTCTTTCATGGATTCAATTCCAATGACTGCCTTGACTACTGGCTCGTTCTTGGTTTCCACTCTGACTGTTTTTTGCAGACGTTCAACCACGTTTTTTACTTCTCCAGTTGGAGGAATAACTGCGCCTGCTTTTGGATTTGGCATCAAGCTTCTTGGACCCAATATTTTACCGAAGACCTGAGCGATCTGCGGCATGATAGTGGACTGCGCGATAAAGAATGTGGTTGTTTCTGCTAACTTCTTGATCTTGTTTTTTTCTAAAGTTTTGAACTGCTCTACCTGAACGACTTCATTACAGACTGCTTTCGCTTTTGTGGATAATTCATGACCTACTAAAGCTGTAGTTGTGATTGTTTTACCACGAGAGAATGGGAGAACGATAAAGGCGTTAACTTTGTGGTCTTCACGTTTTGGATCAAGACCTTTGAAATTCATGATGATATCGACTGACTGGGTAAATTCCTTCTTCTCAGTATTCTGACGTAATACTTGAATAGCTTGCGCAAAGTGTTTTTTATCCATTTGTGACCTCTTCTACGACACTGAAGGTACGTAGTAGACGAGTGACTTAAGACCTAGATTTGGGGTTTATAAATTTGACTATTTTGTGAGCTGTTAAGTTAACGTCATCTATTTTTATTAGATTTGAGTAGCTTATTAAAACCTTAAGGGAAAAATTAAACTAAGTTTTGTAATAGCCCTAAAGAATGACGTGGTAATACTTTTTTAATTTGTCCTATTCTCTCAACTTCTTCCTTAACTCTCTCTATCCTATAGTTATTGATAGTCATGAGGTCTATTGCATCTACTTGTGCTTTTCTATATTTATAATAACCAAAAACCGCATCACGATATGAGTCAATTTCTACTGCACCATTACCAAATTCTAATCTTCTTGTGCCTACATGGTTTCTAAAGTCGTCACCAAGAGCATCCAATCTTCTTTTTACTTGTTTCTCTTCTTCATGAAAGGAAAATTGTTTAATATATTCATCTACTAAGCATTGGTTAGCAACATTTATGTTAGGATTGTCTTCTGCAAGCGATAGAATGCGTGCCATGTATGCTACTCTTTCATTCAGCTCAACAGGAGTACCACTGCTAGCACTACTAGACGCATCAAGTCTAAAATGTGCATGTTTGGCTTTCAAAACTGTGTGAAAATCATCCCCTTTCAAAACATAAGCTCTAGCGGCATTAATCAAATCTGAATGCTTATCAAACTGTCTTACACATTCATCTTCGCTTTCAACTTTACCAATAATTAAAAAACCAATAATTTCATCGTTCCTATACCTTTTGCCATAGTATTGCGCTCCCGGCATTCCCATTAAACCTAGATGATCTGGAAATTCACACCAAGCACCATCATAATTACAACCAAAAGAATTGGGATTTGAATATCCTTCACCACTGGGATCTAAAAAAGTAATTTGTTTTCCCGTGTGACTGCTAGGTTTGAAGGGTATACCATATTTTTCTATAGAAACCTCTTGTGTTCGGTCACGTAAAGTAAAATCGGTCCCGCTTCTATCTTCTTCATGGCCAAGTTTCTCCACAAGACTTCCTAATTCTTTTAATTCTTCTCTTAGTTTTTGCGTTTGCATATTAACGATGGAGCCATTTTTGTGTTAATAAGTATTTGTTCTCCCAATTGAGTCATCTTTTAGAAAACTTTATATATTCTAAAAATTCCTTTAAAGTATGGAATTTGAAATTTTAGAAGACCTTGGTCTCACTAACGCAGAGATTAAAGTATATGTACAACTGCTAGAATTAGGTATATCTTCTGCAAAAAATATTATTTACAAGTCTAAATTACAAAACTCTGTGGTTCATAGAGCATTAAATTCCTTGATTGAAAAGGGGCTGATTCATTATATATTAAAGGGTAAACACAAGGTTTATACTGCCACTGAACCAGAATATTTTTTTACATACATGGAGGATAAAAAAAAGCAATTTGAAGCTGTTTTTCCTAAATTAAAACAAAAGCAATTATCTCAGAAAAAGGAAACCCAAACATCCATGTTTAAGGGAAAGAAAGGTATTTCAGAGGTTTACTATAAGCTCATTTCTCAGTCAAAAGGAGAATTTCTAACATTTGGAGGTTCAAAAGAAACAACAGGTTTTATGGGTTTAACGTGGTGGAAAAATATGTATTTAAATAGGATAAAGAATAAATTGCACCAAAGACATATAGCGTCAACAGAGGTTTTGCCATATATATATCCTTTCTTAAAAATGAAATTAACGAAGATGCGGTTTATTCCAAAAGAGCAGTTCAGCCAATATCAAGAAACAGCAATTATTGATGATTATGTTGCAATAACAATTTTTGCTGACGAAGGTTACTGTATTTTGATACATAACAAGGATGCTGCTGACGGATATAGAAAAAATTTTGAGATGATGTGGAATTTAGCAAGGGAGAAGAAAGAACCAACATAAAAAATTTTATACTGAAAAAGTTTAGCCCGGTTTTAACAACAAGAGTCACGTGAAGCCGAAGCTTACTCATCCTGTATACACGACCGGGCAACACCTGTCTTGATTTAAGCTTATAAAAAGGTTTGTCTTTGCGAAACCGTTAATCTGTGTGTTCTGGAGAAAAATGTTTAGCCGTTTTAGATGAGAGAATATTATATAGAAATAATCCTATTCCTCCAAGAATACCTAATCTTTCTGCTTCTTCATGTTGCTCTAGGAATTTACTTGCATATTTTCCTGTCTCTCTCAGATCTCTTGCATACTGCATTCCTTTTGAAGACAGTCTCATTTCACGAGCTAGATTCCACCCATAAGCATATTGCTCTCTGATATCTCTCCAACCTGCAACCATCACTATCTGAACAAGATCCATATGGTTCTTCATTTATATCACTTTTTAAAAGTTGTTGTTTTGCCTTCTGTTAAATGAATTATTAATTCTATACCAGCAATACACCTGTGTCGCTATATATCCTAATTGGGAAGCTTCAGAGACTACTTCTCTTGATTCTCTAAAAAGAGCAAAGCACTCAGCAGAGTCCTCTTCAGCCATTCTCATTCGATCTCCAAGTTCGTTTCTTCTCTTTGCTAATTCCCTTGCACGAGCACATTCCCCTCTGAGTTCTCTCCAACCTGCAACCATCACCATCTGAACAAGATCCATAGCGATTCTTATGCTAAACTCTTTAAAAAGGTTCCTTCTTTATGGCTCTGTCCTAAATCTTTATTCTGTATATTCATAGTCCTTAAGCTGGAGGCTTGATAGCTTATTAAGATTTTTTAACAAACTCCCCTAAACCGTCAGCTTTAAAAATGAATGACATCCCGGAAACTCATGCGAAAGTCATCCAGACATCCTAACTTTAATGATGCTGTAACTGATGAAAACTTACCTGATTGTATAGCCGGGTTCACCAGTCAATATGGGAAAGTCATAGGTCATTATGAGGTATTTTTCGATCATTATAATTCATGGAAAAGACTAGGATCTTCTTATTTAGAAGTGTTGACTTCAACTCCTGAACACAATCACAAACACTCTAACGATTTAAATGCGCCAAAACAGCTTAGCCCTCAATTACAAGGGTTAACAATTTTAGTGCAAAATTCCCTCCATATAGATCAAGAGATTGACAATCTTAGAAGGATTCTAATGCGATTACAGACAGCAAGAACTTCTCTACGATCTTTAGGGCACTTTTCTGTTGAAGAGCTTGCTGGTAGTTTCAAGGGAATGATAGATAATCTAACAAGTCAATATCAACAAATAAGAGAGGATTTGACAAATGCTAGCGCGAAACTTTTTAGAGATCAAAAATAACTTCATTCCTTACTTTAGCAACTATTAACGTCTCAAAAAATATTTTTTTCTCTTGTACAACTGTTAATACGAGATGATATTTTTTAGCTAGCTTCTCTATGTTGCCTGTCAATGAAGAATATACTAGCAATATAATTCCCCTAGGATTGAGATGCTGCTGCGCGTCCTTGAGAAAGCTCTCCAGGATCTCATATCCTTGAGCACCGCCGGTAGTGATCTGCTGGCTTTCTTCATCTTCGCCATGAGCATGGGGTAAATAGGGCGGATTAAAAATAATAACGTCGAATGTTTCCTTGATATTAGAGAACAAATCTGAGTGAATAGCTCTTATGCCCAGAGCCTGGACATGCTTGACTGCTTCTGGATTAATATCTGCTGCCAAAACATCTTGTGTTTTTTTGAGGGCTGCTTGTGCCTGAATGCCTGATCCTGTCCCCATATCTAATACTTTACCATAAGCATAGAGCTCCACATATTTTTTCAATATAAAAGAATCCTCTCGAGGTTCGTAGATCATAATAACTTAGAATATTCCTTGACACGCTTGAGAATGTTTTGCAATAAGAACTTCTCTATTTTTTCATCTACTAATGTAGATATATCTTCGAATTCAGTAATGCGATAATCATTTTTTACTTTTTCCGCCATATGAATATCACGCAATCGTTTCAATTGACGGCGGACGTTGGATGAAGCAATGCCTTTCAGAGGGACTTTTGCTTTTTTTCTATATTCTACTGTGCTTTTCTTGATGTCCTCAGAATTCATCATCACTTTTTTGTCTTTGGCATCCAATAACACCTGCAAAATGTCTACAATGACATCACGAGAGTCACCAGGCTGCAATAATCCGAGAGACAAACAAAATTTACGAACAATTTCACGCTTATTATTGGATGACGGCTTCTCATACCGACGCAACGTCAATTCGCTGATGGGAAAATCCCGCGAAATTGTTTTAGGCATAGCTTATTTGTCTTCATCAGTGTTTAAAAGCTTTTGGTTGGACTTAAAAAATATAAGAATTACCAAGCTTCTTTATGCAAGGACTCTAAGGGAAATCCCAGCTTCGGAAGTTCTTCCATGAGATCATTCACCATAGGCGGAGGACCACACATATAACAATCTACCTCACTTGGAGTCTTAATATACTTTGCGATGATGTTTTGGATGCGCTCTGTTTCCTGTTTCCATTGAGTTGATGGGGTTGAGACTGAGGGAATCAACTGAAAGTTCTTCATCTTTTTCTCCACCGACTCCAATTCTTCTCTGAACAGATATTCTTCCTCTGTCTTGAATCGATAAAAACACCAGATTTTCTGCTGGGTCTTTTGCTGAATCAATTCATGAAGCATACTTCTCAACGGCGCAATGCCCGTGCCTCCTGCTATCAGGACAATATCTTTTGTTACTGGCTTTAACTTGAACATCCCAAATGGCCCGCGCGCATGCACTTTTGTATTGGGGGGGGAGTCCTCTAATTTTTCTGACAAGACTGATGGACGATTGATCTTCATGCAGAACTCCAAATCATTTCTCTTTTCCGGACCTGAACAAATGGAATACGCCCTTGCCAAACCGCGATCCTCAGTCATAGAGAGCATCATGAACTGCCCTGGAATAAAAGAGAATGTTGGATCTGTGATTGTAATAGTAAATAAGGAGAGCTGGTCTGTTAGCTTCTCTTTCTTAGTCAATGAACTTATGTAATCTTTTGGCTGTTGCATGTCTCGATTGCCTTTCTGCTCTTATTTATATGTTGTGCTAGCCATTTACTCCTCATTCGCCACCATAATCCTTTTAAACACGGAATAGAGTTTTATTTGCCTTACGTTTAACACTAATAATTCAGAAATAAAGATTATTCTTGATACTTCATAGCTAATTCTCTTAATGTAGATGGCTCAACGCCCTGTTGACTAGCTACAGCATTTACCACATAATCTATTCCTCTTTCATCTCTTTTTCTTGAGCTATCCCCTTTAAAAAAAGATAAAGCCCATGCAGGATTAACTGAGAACATTGCTTCACGAACGCGTTGAGTTCTTGCCTCATCTCCCATCGTGAAAGCCAATTTATGTGCTTTGTCCAGGTGATTTCCTTTTCCTATACCTTGAGCCATTAAAGCTTCATAAGCCTCTACTTGACCAGCAAGATCATTACTTGCAAGATACATGTGTCCATAATGATTCTTTATGGCGTCATCAATAAGTCTAGTTCTGATAGCTGCGATATAACCCCCATCAAGACTACCTTTGCCGTCAACCCAATAACGATAAGCCTCATCAAGTTTACCTTGTTTGCGTGCATGCTTACTTAAGTCTTGCAGTTTTTTTTCATCTTTCAAACTATAAGCAATCTGTACTTGCACTTTGAAAGGCGCACCTTCATAAGCTCTTTTGAGATGAGGTTTTGTAACTTGAGATGTGACTAATGCTCTGTGTTCATTTTGGTAGCGATCAAGAGCCAATCCTGCTTGAACAGCCGCTATTACTTCGTCTCCTTCAAAGCCTGCAGCAAGAAAAACTCTATAGGCTTCTAGAGGTTGTGAATTTGCGTGATGTCTAGCCCAAGGTAAAAGTAATTCTTGTTCTGTTGCGAGTTTATGACCACTTTCAAAGTCATATCGCTGTGCTTCTTCCACAACTCTTTTGTGTAAAGTCGCTTTCTCTTCTGGAGATAATGTAACACCATGTGTTTTAACGAACTTAAACATTGTAAGAGATCCAATCCTTCTATGAGTTTGGGTTGGATCTACTTCTTCCCCTTGTAAATATTTTGACACAATTGCTTGTAATCTAGTTTCTTTTTGAGAAGGATCGCTTACAGCTATTGCTTCTAACACACTTATATCAACATTGGAGTCGTCGCTACTTATAGCTTGATCAAATAAGGTTGTTAAATTAGCAGTATCACCGATTGCTGCAAAATGACTTACAGCAGCATCATATCTTTTTTCAGCTAATGCTCTCTGACCAGCAGCTTGGTCGATTGTTCGTCTTTTTTGAGTTCCTTGAGGATCCTCTTTAAAATATTCTGCAGGAATATGACTAACAACAGCCATAAGATCATCATAACCTAAAGAAGTGCTGGTTGCTAATCTAAATAACAAATCATGTTCTTCTGCTTTGACTAGTGTATCTAAAGTACGTGAAGTTATTCCTGAGTTAGTACGTTGTCGCGCAGCCGCAACTATTCTTGCTTTTAACTTGTTATGATCTCCTTCGAATAAAGCATCAGCTTTGCCTAATCCTCCATAGATCATTTGTACAACTGTTTGCCATCTACCCAATCTCAATTTTTCATCAATAATAGCATTAGCAAGTCTACCTCTTTCTAAAAGGGGAAAATTAGTAAGTTCACCATTAGCCAAGAATTTGTCTTCTAACCCAAGCATAGTTAAAGCAGCACCTAAATTTGCTTCAGGAGGATTAGTCATTTCAATTACTCAAAATCTCTCCTTATTTATATATTTATCTCATCGTTATCAAGGGACAAAAATTACTTGCGTTTCAACAATGCTTCTCACGGAGGGTGGGAACCTTTAAAAATGGGGAATGAATAGGAGATAAAATGACAGACTTAGTCGCTTGTTTAAGCACTGGAAAAGGGACTTGGGGTCATGTCAATAGATTGATTGATGATATTCATATTCAATGGGACAAAGTAATTCTCTTTACGAATGCCTATGGCAAAGAAAACTTCACTGCTAATGCCAAGACTGAAGTCGTCGTGATTGATCCCGAACAGGGACTGAAAGAGCTGAGAGATATCATGTTCAAAGAAATGCAAGCCAGAGTTAAAAGCATGGAAATTGCTGTCAATTTCATATCTGGAACTGGAAGAGAACATATGGCCCTCATGAGTGCAGCCCTCAAATTGGGTGTTGGCGTCAGACTGATGATCTTGGGTAAAGAAGGCGCTGAGGAAATCTAGATGACTAAAGAAGAAAAGGTGCGAGAGCTCAAAGGGGCAAACATGGATATTGATTTACTGCCCAATCAAAAAATTACTTGGAAACAAGATATCTGCCCTTGGAATGAAGCTGAAAATACAAAAGAGCATAAATGTGCAGTCAAAGACATTTCCATTTGTAAACATTTTCGAGGGATTAAGAAGCCAGACATAGTATTATGTGCATACCCGCAAGAAAAGAGATAAAGCAAATACCTGTGAAAATTCTTTTTTCTCTATAGGATAGAACTTTTTAGATACTTCTCATCCGCCACCATAATCTTTATATCTGCTAGTTTATCTGTAAGTATCTATGGGTTTATTTGACAATGTCTTGAAGGATAATGAGTCTCTGTTCTTAGATACCTTACCTTTAGATATTGACTTTATCCCTCCCATTCTAGAAGGCAGAGAGAATGAACAACACTATATTGCTACCTGCATTCAACCTCTGTTCAGCAAACGCAATGGCAAGAACCTGCTTATTATGGGCGCTCCTGGCATTGGCAAGACTGTCGCTACCAAATATGTGCTGAGTGAAGTCAACAAGAAAACTGATGATATCCACACGATTTACATCAACTGCTGGAAGAAAGATACTCCTCATAAAATTGCTCTTGAAATTTGTGATCAGATTGGCTTCAAATTTGTCCAAAATAGAGACACCAATGACTTGTTCAAAGAGATCGCCCGTATTCTCAACAAAAAAAGCGCTGTCATTGCCCTAGATGAAGTGGACAAGATAACTGATGAACAGATTTTTTATCATTTGCTTGAGGAAATCAACAGACGAACGTTAGTCTTGATCACTAACAACGAACATTGGCTGACCACTTTAGACGCAAGAGTCAGATCACGATTGACACCCGACCTTCTCGTGTTCAAACCTTACACTTTTGAAGAAACCAAGATGATCTTGAAGAAACGCGTCGAATTTGCTTTTGCTTCTGGTGTTGTTGACCCTATAGCCTTTGAAAAAATTGTAGAGAAAGCTTATGACGCTAAAGACATTCGCGCTGGACTGTATCTTCTCAAGGAAGCTGGAGAAATCGCGGAGCAGAACGCTCAAAAGAAAATCAGCATCAATCATGCAGAGAAAGCGATTGCAAAATTACGCGACTTCAAATTAAAAAGCACTACCACCTTAGACACTCAAGAACAAATGATCTTGGATCTCATTAAACTTAATACTGGACTAACTACCAAAGAAGTTTATGAAGTGTATCAGAAAAAAGGAGGAGAACAA
The DNA here is from genome assembly GCA_035289145.1 of Candidatus Nanoarchaeia archaeon. GTDB lineage: Archaea > Nanobdellota > Nanobdellia > SCGC-AAA011-G17 > UBA489 > JACOVP01. The sequence continues at coordinate 1,610 of DATDXZ010000044.1, read as the reverse complement.
AGCTATTCTAATTTCCACAAAAAGATCAAGTCTTTGGAGAATGGCAAATTTATTTCTCTAGAAGATCGAAACGAAGGACCTAGCAAATCAACTGTTGTTCGTTATGGTATGAAGACCTTGCAGGATTTTACTTAGATAATTGCCTTACCGTTTTCATAGACAATCATGCCTTTTTTTCGTAATTCTGCGAAAAATTGCTTTTCAGGCACAATACCTTCAGGAGAATAACTGCCTGGCGTTTTAATAACTTCCTCTTTTACCATGCGTGCGATAATAGCTGCAGGGAAACCAGTGTCAATATTACAACCTGCCTCTTCCCAACCATAGATAGTTGGTGCGATACATTCCATCTTCACGATTTGAATCTGTCTATCTTTTTCTCCATAAATGTCCACCCAGAGATTTTCATGCTCTTGATAGCCTTCTGGCTTCTTTAATCTACGGAGTGCTTCTACGAGAATATCGATGGGCTTTACCTTTTTCCCATCAACCATGATTTTTTCCTCTGAATCAAGACCCATTTCTATTAATGCCATGATTTTTTCAAAAGAGTGTGTTGGAAATCCGCCGTAGAAGCGAACATTTTGCAATCCTTTATCTTTGAAATAATGGTAAAATGTGTAAGGTTCTGCGTGATTAATTAACATAATTTTTTGTGTACCAATAACTCTAAAATGTCTTTTTGTAGTATTTTCTAGGGGATTTTTCTGTATAAATTCTCCATTTTCCAATATATATGCTGGCTTGGTAAATTCATAAAGAATGCCTTGCATGGAGAAAGGCACTACAAATTTCTTAATATTAGAGTCCCATACAAACCCTGCTTCGATATTAGTAATTTTATCAAATTGTTTAGAAGCGTATTTGAGCATGACATTGACTATACCAGGAGCAGAACCGCACCCAGTAATATGAATAAGATTTTTTTCCTTAAGCAAGGTATCCATCTCTAGTTGCTGCTTAGTCATTTCAAAATAAGAGCCAAGATCTATGTTATGTACTCCTACTTCAATACATGCTTTAAGGACATTAAGATTATAATCGTCTTCTGCACAATTAACTACAATATTAGCACCAGAGTTCTTAATAACTTCAACAGTTTTCTTAGTGTCCTCTAAATCAAATATTTCGAAAGGATTGTCTCTGTATTTCTCCGGCAGATTATCTTTATGGTAGTCGTTTTTATCACAGAGAAGGACATTATACTTCTTATCAAGCAATTCTTTAGAAACTATGCTTCCTTGCATTCCTGTTGCTCCAAGAATAACAAAATCAAATTTTTGCATTTTCACCCCCGTTTGCTGTAGCGACAGCTATTCCAACATTGTATAATGGGAATACTCTTTCTGCAGGTGCAACTACAAATAACTTGCTTTCATTTATATTTCTTCTTAGACATTTTTTGTTCATTTTTTCCTCGCATGTTTAAAAATTTTGTAGAATTTTGTTTTTAAATGTTTTGGTTTTTTGTAATTATTCAGTATCTTGAAGTAAAAAACTTCCCCAACAATAAAGACTGGCTTTCTTTTCACTGTTTGACGTTTCTCGCTAAAGCACAAAGATCCTGTTGAGAATATTTATTTTTCAGCCTCCCCAAAGCCTAAAGAAGA
>DATDXZ010000043.1:0-2670 GCA_035289145.1 Candidatus Nanoarchaeia archaeon | reverse complement strand
GGATTCATGCCTGGAAACATATTTTTTCTTTCTGTTCGACGCTATAAAAACCTTCCGTTAGTACTAGAGAAAATTATATAAATGGGCAAATTTGCTTTATTTTAGGTTGTTATTCTTTCTTTCTTGTTTTTAGTAACAGCTTTTGCTTGAAGGGGTGTCTTACTTTATTTGTTTACAGATACTTTCTTCCAGAAATTTACTTTTTTAGAGGTTATGGTGTCCAAAGAAATGCAACAACAAAAAAGACGTGCTCCAATTAAATTAAATCTTGCTATTTATTGGTCTTTTCTTAAACCTTATACTCATTTCTTTGTGCTTGCTTTAGCAGCTATTTTTATGATTTCTGTTATTCATGTTGTTGAGCGCTATTTGTTCAAGCATGCGATTGATGGAAGCACACAATTTGGAGAAGGAATACTTACCTCTTCAGTATTTCTTCATCTCCTTGTTGTAGTTGCAGCCTTTTATCTTTTTCTTCTCCTAATCAAAGCTGTTATGAATTGGTTACAGTTTTACTTTCTCCATATCCTAGAATCAAAGATCATCTTAGATGTAAAGCATTTTTATTTTACTCATCTTGTATATCTCTCTCATAAATTTCATACCACTCATAAAAGCGGTTCTCTTATTGCAAGACTTATTCGTGGAGGCAGAGCTGTAGAAACTATGACTGATGTTTTAGCTTTTAATATAGCTCCTCTTGTTTTTGAACTTGTTGTTGTTTCGTATGCTCTTTTTGGTGTAGACAAAAGAAATCTTCTGATTATTTTCTTAACGGTTCTTACATTCATTGTTTATGGTTCTTTTATCCATCGCTACCAACGACGCCATCATACAGAAGCTAATATGCTTGAAGATAAAGAAAAAGCCTATATCAGTGATGTCTTTACCAATGTTGACTCTATCAAATATTTTGGAAAAGAGAAATCTATTACTTCTCGTTTTCATGCCTTTGCTTTAAAAACAAAAGATGCTTTCTTTCGTACATGGAATTTTAGTCAATGGGAATATGCTGGACAAAATATTATTGTTGGCTTAGGAACTTTCTTTTTGCTTTTTCTCTCATTTAGATCTTTTCTGAGAGGAGAGATAACTGTAGGTACTCTTGTTTTTGTTTATACGACTTATAATAGCTTATTAGGCCCGCTGTATGGTTTTATGGGAGGTATTCGTAATTTTCATAGATCTATTGTTGACTTTGATGATCTTTTCCAATATGGAACTCTTTCCAATGATATTGTTGACAAACGTCATGCATCCCACTTGAATATTCGCCAAGGCACAGTAGACTTCAAACAAGTTCATTTCAAATATCATAAAGCACATGTCTTACAAGATTTTACATTACATGTGAAATCGCACGAGAAAGTTGCCTTGGTTGGTCATTCTGGAAGTGGAAAGTCTACTGTTATTAAACTCCTCTATAGACTATATGATGTTGATCAAGGAGCTATTTTTATAGATGGAAAAAATATTAAGGATGTACAACAAGAATCTTTACGCAGTGCATTAAGCATTGTTCCTCAAGAATGTGTTTTGTTTGATGACACTATTTACAATAATATTGCATTTTCCAATCCTCGTGCTTCAAAAAGAGAAGTTTGGCAAGCGATTCGCTTTGCTCAATTGGATAAACCTATTGCCTTGTTTGCAGATAAAGAACAGACGGTTGTTGGTGAAAGGGGAGTTAAACTCTCTGGTGGAGAAAAACAACGTGTTTCTCTGGCTAGAGCTCTCTTAGCGAATAAGAAGATCTTAATTTTAGATGAAGCAACTTCTTCTTTGGACTCACAGACAGAACATGATATTCAGCAAGATCTTAAACAACTCATGAAGGGAAGAACAGTCCTTATTATTGCGCATAGATTGTCTACGATTATGCATGCAGACAAGATTGTTGTTCTAGATAAAGGAAAGATCATTCAACTGGGAACGCATGAACAACTTATTCGTCAACAAGGCAAATATAGAACTTTATGGAGATTGCAGCAAGGAGGATATATTAAGTAATTCTTAGTTACACAGATTTTTCCATTTCTCCCAAACCTTTTTAAATATCCTTCACTTGTTATTTCTATGAATTTATCTTTAGATGCTCTTACCCAAGATCAATTTAATCATTATCGGCGTATTTCTGCTCAAAGAGATCAAGCTAAGCATGAACTTACTACCTTACCTGATGTCACTCTTGCAGCTACCTTAGGAATGGCTTTATTTGGATCTTCTTATCATTGGACAGCCAGTGCAGCTTTGGGAGCAGTTACAGCCTATGTTTTTCTAGAACATTATCTTCAAACAAGAACAACTCTTCAACGCTTAGACCAACAACTTGACTCTCTTGTGAGATGAAGAAAGTTTTTTAAACCCCTTTTTTAGCTCTTTTCTCATGACTTTAACTTTAGAAGATCTGACTCTTGAACAACGACAAGAATTAACAGACCTCTTAAAGCAGCGTGCAAGCCATCAACATTTTGCAGTACGTAACTTTGGAGCAACTGTCTTTTCTAATTTAATGGGCCAATCTCTTGCTTATTCAACTATCCCACACTGGTCTTCTCTTGTAGCTCCTATTGCTCTTGGCCTTAGAGGAACTTATAGAACTTATTCTAGTTGTAGGAGAGAAGTTCGCGCAGTAGATGCACAACTTCGAGAATTTTGTGCTCGTTTAGG
>DATDXZ010000042.1:0-3169 GCA_035289145.1 Candidatus Nanoarchaeia archaeon | reverse complement strand
TGCACAAAGTATGTTAAAAACAACTTTTGGTATTATTCTCTTAGCAGTGCATGAAAACCAGCCAGTCATTTTCAATCTCAAAGACGCGCTCAGACATCATATTGCTCATCGAAAAATAGTAGTCACAAAAAGAACACAATTTGAATTGCAAAGAGCAGAAGATCGTAACCATATTGTCCTTGGTCTTATAGTAGCCTTAGATCAGATTGATGCAGTTGTCAAATTAATCAAGGAAGCGGACAACGTCGATGTTGCTCGTCAAGGATTAATGCAAGCATATCAGTTGACAGAGCTTCAGGCAAATGCTATTCTCGACATGCGCTTGCAGAAATTAACGTCATTAGAGACAGCAAAATTAAAGCAGGAGCATGAAGATCTTAAAAAAATAATTCAAGAACTCAAAGACATCCTTGCTTCAGAGCAAAAGATATTGTCTATCATCAAGCAGGAATTCCTAGAGCTTAAAGAGAAATATGCTGACAAGAGAAAGACAGAGATAGCAGACGGTGAGGAAGTTATAGAAGATGAAGATTTAATCAAAGAAGAAAAAGTAGTAGTTACCATCACGCATGCAGGATACATCAAAAAGCTGCCTCTAGAGACCTATAAACAGCAGAAACGCGGTGGTCAAGGCATCATTGGCGCGGAAACAAGCTAAGATAATGATATAATTAGGAACGTGTTTACAACATCAAATCTCAATTACTTATTATTCTTTACCAATCAGGGAAAAGTGCATTGGTTGAAAGCCTATGAAGTGCCGACAGCATCACGCTACGCAAAAGGAAAAGCTATAGTAAATCTCGTGCGTTTGGCAGAAGAAGAAAAAGTATCGACCATCTTGCCGGTAGCGAAATTCAATGATCAAGAATTTATTACCATGGTGACAAAAAAAGGAGTAATTAAAAAAACCAGCCTGAGTGAATTTGCAAATCCAAGACAAGGAGGCATTCGTGCTATGCATGTATTGGAAGGAGATGAACTAGTAGCAGCAGAATTAACTCCTGGAACTCTTGATATTATCATCGCGACCAAGAAAGGAGTTGCCAGCAGATTCAATGAATCAGATGTCCGTGCTATGGGAAGAAGTGCAACAGGTGTTCGTGGCATAAAATTAGAGCAAGGTGATGAAGTCATTGGTATGCAGACCAGCGCGCAGGGAACAACGCTCCTCACGATCAAAGAAGACGGTTATGGAAAGAGAACAACGCTCGATGAATACAGGCAGACCCATCGTGGTGGTAAAGGTATTATCAACATCAAGACTGAAGGCACTAATGATAATGTAGTAGGTATCTTAATGGTCAATGATGATGACGAAATCATTATAATGTCGCAGAAAGGCATTGTGATCAGGACTGCAGTCAAGGACGTCTCTATTATTGGAAGAAACACCCAAGGAGTCCGTCTCATGAAGACAAAAGAGGGAGATAAAGTAATGACTATGGCGAAGGTAGTAAAAAATGAAAACGCTTGATGCATAAGTAGTTAAAGAATTTGCGCAGTTAAGTGAAGCATTTTGTAACGATGTGAAAGAATCACACGATCCAAATAGACAAATAGAAATTCTTACAGGAACTATGCATCCAGATTTAGTAGAAATATATGATCCTCAACAAGAAAGAGAAAGAAAATATGTAGTTATGCACCCATAATCTTAGCGACACCAATGAGCCGCCATCGATTGCCTAGCATTCTACTGATAACTAAGCGATCGTCTTTGCTGCAGCAGACAGGAATCTTTAAACGTACAGCAATTAAATCTTTCTTTAGTTCTGTGACAATGCCGACAGTAACAGCAGAATTCACATTAATCATCAAAGGTTCTAGCTTCTTGATAGCTTCGACTTGTAGTTCTTCTTTAGAACCAACAACACGCTTCAAAAGTTGTGGCTTCAGAGTTAGTGTTTGCCAGACGTCGGGAAGTTTTCCTTTCTTACCGACAACATTGCCAGTCAAGGAATCAGCCTTCACATAGTAAGGATCTAATGCAGTCATGATGCCAAAAGAGCCGCCAGGATGAACTTCTTTCATCAAGTGACCGCCGCTATGCATGCCTAAAATTGTCGTAGTGAGAGAATACCATTGTTTCTTGCCTTCTCGTTCAATGCCTAGTCCAGGGCGAATTTCAATCTCATCACCTTCATGGAAGACTCCTTGTTTTAATGCTCCGCCTAAGACACCACCTGATAAATCTTCAATGTCTATACCTGGTCGATTAATGTCAAAGCTTCTCGCGATAAAAAATAAAGGATCTTTTGTCATGTCTCTGGTTGGAGTGGGAATAGTTTCTTCAAGTGCAGCGATGAGTGCAGAGATGTTGACATTATGCTGTGCGCTGACAGGAATGATCGGAGCTTTCTCAGCAATAGTTCCTTTGATGAAAGCTTGAATTTGTTCATAGTTTTTGATTGCTTGTGCTTCATCAACTAAGTCGATCTTGTTTTGTACAATGGCAATGTGTTTAATGCCGACCACTTCCAAGGCCATGAGGTGTTCTCTCGTCTGGGGCAAAGGACAGTCTTCATTCGCAGCAACTAAAAGTAGTGCTCCATCAATAATCGAAGCACCGCTCAGCATGGTAGCCATCAAGCTTTCGTGGCCAGGAGCGTCAATAAAGCTGACTTTGCGAACAAACTCTGCTTTGCCTCCGCAGGTAGCGCACATCGCACTGACATTATAAGCGTCTTCTTCTGTGCATTTGGAGCATTTATAGAAATCTGCGTCTGCATATCCCAAGCGAATAGTAATGCCTCGCTTCATTTCTTCAGAATGAGTATCTGTCCACTTCCCTGTTAATGCTCGAGTAAGTGTAGTCTTGCCGTTATCAACATGTCCAAATAAACCTATACTAACAACGGGTTGCTCTTGAGAAAGTGTTTGCTTCTTCTTAGACTCTTTGGCTGCTGGAGTTTTGGCAGGTTTTTCCTCAGTCTTCTCTTTAGGAATCTTTGCTTTAGGTGCTTTTTTAGTCGTTGTAACAGCCATTAAACAAGTGGTAGAAAGTGAATTTATAAAGGTTATTACTTCAGGATACTGTAACATTATCGTCATCTCCTCGATTTCGCGAGGAGTCTGATAAGATTCAGTAATTTGTTTCTTTTCAAAGGAAGAATTATCTCAGCAGCTTCCGCGGGCGTTTTTCCTTTTAGTTCCTGATGCGGATTTA
>DATDXZ010000041.1:0-14806 GCA_035289145.1 Candidatus Nanoarchaeia archaeon | reverse complement strand
TTTGGTATTATTTATCGGTTTTTTACCGATAAAATGGGCTATATAGCAGGTTTTATAGTGCATCTAATACTTGTTTAGCCCATCACTCCCATCTCGACAATACTTGTAAACTCTGTAATTTTTCGTACAAAATAGCCCTCTCCTTATTGTAAACAACATTTTTATAGTCTCTGTGTGCCTTATTTGTATGCTGACACCAGAACAACGCAAACGTCTAGAAAAACAACATTATCGCATGGTAGGAAGTCATAGCGCTGTCAAGACCTGTGGATGGACAAAAAGCATGATCAAAGGACAAGGCGGCTGTTACAAATTACGATTCTATGGCATTCAAAGCAACCAATGCATGCAGATGACAACGAGTATGAGCTGCGCCAATAGGTGCACGTTCTGCTGGAGAGATTTGAAAGCACCCGTGTCTAAAGATTGGAAGTGGGATGTAGACAAACCAGACTTTATTTTAGAAAAAAGTTTGGAAGCACATCACAAATTACTCGAAGGCTATAAAGGCCATAGCAAAGTCACTCCACAATCTTATCAACTTTCCAAAACGATCAAACATGTAGCGCTTTCACTGACTGGAGAACCAATTACTTATCCGAGAATGAATGAACTTTTGGATTTATTTCATCAGCAAGGCATTTCTACTTTCATTGTGACTAACGCGCAATTTCCTGAAGCGATTAAAACATTAAAACCGATTACACAATTATATTTGAGTTTAGATGCACCGACCAAAGACTTACTGAAACAAATTGATGTACCTTTATTTGCAGATTATTGGGAAAGATTGAACACGAGTTTAACCTATCTGAAAGAGAAACAACAAAGAACTTGCATTAGATTAACGATGGTGAAAGGCATGAACATGGAAACACTGCCTGAGTATGCGAAGATGATCATGCAAGGATCTCCAGATTTTATAGAAGTGAAAAGTTATATGCCCATTGCTGCGTCACGTGAAAGACTTGGAAGAGCATATGCATCGTTACACGAAGAGATTGTTACTTTCTCCAAACAATTAGTCGAACACCTTCCAGAATATGAATTAGTATCTGAACATATCAGCTCGAGAGTAGTCATGCTGACAAAAAAGAAATTCAAGAAAGCAGATGGATGGTATACTTGGATTGACTTTCCTAAATTCCAAGAACTTGCTTTGTCTGGCAAACCGTTTACGACTGATGATTACTTAAAGAAAACTCCTCCTTCACTTGTAGGCATTAGCGGCAAGGGAACTTTAGACAGAGATGATCCTAGATACAGACATAAGAAAACATCAGACTCAAAGCATTAGTTGCTTAATTCTATCTTTATAGGCAATTTCACTTGCATTTGTTTTAGACCTTCTGTTCTCTTCTTAAATCCAAGAATTGCGAACCCCATAACTTTACCAGTTTTCTCGTCTATTCTTTCTGCAATACATTTGTCAATATCTCTAAAATATCCATGGGTAAATTCACCCATGTGTAACTCTAGAAAATCTCCTTCTTCATCATAATAAATATATAAGTCCTTCTTCATGGTATGAGCCTTCCTGATTTATCTTCTTTCTCTTTTCCAGCCTTATTTTTAGTATATACTGCATACCCCATTAATCCTACACCAATTGTACCGAGGAGAGGACGATATGGTTCAACATAAGTTAATACACCAACCGCACCGAAGATGAGTAAAAGAAGATTATTACATAAGGCACATCCAAACCCTAAAAAACCACATATCCCTCCTCCATACGCAGCCATATTACTTTGTTTCGCTCGCTTTTTTTCCGTTAAACTAAGACTAACATACGTTCCAAGCAATAGAGATGTAAGCGCTAAAAAAATATAATCTAAATTATTCGCGGGAGTCATGCGTATAAACCAGTTATTTGGGAAGAGCGCTGTAATTAAGCTGAAACTTACTAGAAAAATACTACTCGCTATAACTGCATATATTATTCTTTTCAAGTTTTTCATGTTCATTCTTTATAAATAAAAAGAAAAAAAGAAAAAGATTTCTATTTGCTCAATTCTTGATCGATGAGCTGCTTGAACGCTGCCCAAGGCTGCGCGCCAACTAATTGTTGTCCATTAATATAGAACGAGGGTGTTCCTGAGACACCAGCCGCGCTGCCTTCCTCTAAATCATCTTGCACTTCTTGAGCCATCTTAGGGTCAGCCATACAAGACGCGAACTTTTTCTCATCGAGATTGAGTTCTTGAGCAAAGCCCTTGAACATATCTATCGCGCCAGTATTGCCAAACCAAGCATCTTGTGTCTGGAATAATTTGTCATGCATCTCCCAGTATTTATTCTGCTGGCCTGCGCAATTCGCAGATATAGATGCTGAAGGCGCTTGCTCATGGAAAGGCAAGGGATAGTCTTTGATGACGTAGCGTACTTTTCCTTCCTTGGCTAGCTTTTGTATCTCTGGGTAGGTCTGCTGGAAAGCTCTCTGACAGAATGGACATTGATAATCTGAGAATTCATAGATAACTACTGGCGCGGATTTGTCACCGATTGCTGGGTCACCATCTTCCTTGAGATCTGCTTTTATTTGCGGTTGTTGTGGTTGCTGGTTGTTTCCTTGAGGAACTTGAGTTGGGACTATTTGCTGCGCAGACCCGCTACTGTCATCGCCTCCAAATCCAAATCCTCCTGTCAGAACTGAAACAATAACTAACACTCCTAAGAGTAAACAGCCTACTTTCCAAGGAGATGCTGGATCCGCATGCTTCATGTGTTGCTGGGATGTTTCATGAGCTTGATGCTCAGACATTGTTTTTTTCTTTATTTTCATCTTGAATCACCTCATATTCATATTGTTATACATTTATTATCTGAAGATAACCCTATAGAACTTGCCCATAAACTGAACTTAGAAATGTCTCTTTTTTAAGAAAATGAGCTTAATTTATCTTTCCTATCGTTCACAAAGGCTAAAAATCCGCTTTTAAAAAGATGGAATAAGTTTTTCCTTTGCTTTCTTTTTTAATAATGTTTTTCTTTTCAAAGTCAGCGAGAATCTGGCTTACTGTAGCTTTTGAGAGGTCTGTTTTGATGCGCAACGTATTTTGCGTGATGCCTTCATGCTCTAAGATGGTATTGAAGATTTTCTTTTCATTTTCTGACAGGAGCAGTGCGACAATTTTTAATTTGTCCTCACGGGATAGCCTCTGTTTTTGTTGCTCTAGCTGCCGCAACAGGCGTTCCTCAGTTCTTCCAAAAATAAGCAAATAAATACCTAGAGATAAAAGCGCGAAAAGGATTCCTATTCCAAGATGAGACGCGCTTAGCGTATAAGAGATCGAGCCGCATTCGTTATTCTGAAAGCAACCTTTCTCCTTCGCTATGGTTGATGAATCAGTAATAAGATTCACTAAAACTATCCCTAATAGAAGCGTTATAACAACAATGGTAACCCCTATTTTTCGTTTATCCATGCTTCTTCTGTGATGTTTTATCTTTAAAAATGTAGTGATTATTCTTTGCCCTTATTTTTGGTCTAAGACGGTCTAAAGAACAAGGGATATATACTTCTTAAAGTTTATTTTATTTCCTTAAAAGAAATACTAACAAAGAAAGGAGAAAGGAGGTAAACATGGGTTGTTGTGGAGATGGACATGAAAGCCACAAAGATCATGGAAACAGTGAGCAGAGCCAAGCACAGGAAAAACAAACATCCTGGATCATTTTGGTTATGGTTTTGATTCTGGTCGGCGTATTGCTCTTGAGTATTTAGATAAGTGCTATGAGATATCCAGGAAGAATATGAACAAAATAAAAAACAGCCATATATACCCTATAGGAAGTCATACTCATGAATAAAAAAATACGTATTTGTTTAGCTCATTTTGAAACGGAGCCCGTTTTAGTTTCCATTTTACACTTTCTTAAAATTTTTTAGCGGAAAGAAGACCAAATAAGCCTCTGATTGAGGTAGCTAAACAAATACAAAAATAGTTGTAATTATTATATTAGCTCTGTATGTGGCTGGTGCTTTGTACATTCCTTTGTAGCTGTCAATGCAATTTTATTGAAATGGATTGAAAAAAACTGGTACTTTACTGCTTCTCAATCTTAATCCAAGAAGCATGCTCATAGACACTGGACCACATCATCCCAAATGTGAAAGCAAACAGCAATTCTTCAAGAGGTATTCCTGCAATCAAGACACCTGAGAGGACTGCTATATTCCAGAATTCTTGCACAAGACCCGGATATGCAGTAATCCAAAAAAGAAAGAAGAAAAAATAGAGCAGTAGGAACAGGAATGCGCCAACCCATATTTTTTTCTTTAGATCTGGTCTGCAAAAGAGAGCAGCAATACCGCCACCAAACATAGCTATGATTACTATATAGATAGGATTCCAATTGGTAATTATATCAAAGAGAAGGAAAAAGAAAATAGGAGAAAGCAATGCCAAGAGATGATGCTTATGCAGAGGCGCATGCATCTCATGCTTTGTCATTTTTGTATGCTTCCTCTTCACCAGCAGCTCGTAGAACACTGATCCTATGCCTCCGATAGCAAAGCTGAAGATGAGGCTTTCAATGTCGAATCCTGTTGCTGCGGCAAGATTAAAGAGCGATGGTGGATTCCAGTATTCAGGCACAAACAAAGGTTCAGTCAAACCAAAAGGCATTGTGAAAAAACTGACTAAGAACATCTCTTTCCGTACTGCTGGTCTAAGGAACCAGAAGACAAACCATACTCCTAAAAGGACCAATGAACCAGTCAACCATGCGTTCACCATATTCTTTTCTCTTGTTTATATCAATTTATTGTAGAGCCATCCAAAGATTGCCGCCGCGATTCCACCACAGAAGAATCCCCAGACTAATCCAATGACTGCGCCTGTAAATGTAGCAGTTATTCCTGGATAGATTTGGCTGAGCAACACAAAGCTCTGAGTGTTCCACATGAGGAAGTTGACGTTCGCGGATGCGAATAATGCATGAAGAAACAAATTACCGCCCCAAAGCAAACCTCCTGCTAAGAATAATCCTTTGATACTTAATTTTTGAAAACTAGCCATTTTCCACCTCCTTTCTTCTAAAAAATAAGCCTATATTCTATAAAAAACCTTGCATTTTATTTTTAGCTTTCTGTCACGTCGAATTAATCTTATCTTCTCATTCAATACCTTTATTGAACAATAGTTTATTGCTATTTAGTCTTGATGTCGAAAGCATCATGCAGCCAGCACCAACCAGTGAAACTCTCAATCAGAGCAATCCATCCCACTATAAAGATAAGCCAATTAACCCCTACCAGAGCATAACTGGGCGCCCATGGTCCGAGCCACCAAAATGCCAGCGCGAATCTTAACACTCTATCGATTTTCCCTAAATTCTGTTTCATTTTTCTCTCCTCCTTTTACCTCGAATTTCATCATCATGCCGCTGTGCAGATGTTCTGCGATATGACAATGCATCATCCAAATACCTGGATTGCTAAAGTCTACTAAAAGATCAACTGCGCTTCCTTTAGATATTAGTATTGTATCTTTCCACACTAGGTTCTTATTTTCTTGACCATCTTGCCTTACGACTAAGAATCGTTGTCCATGCAAGTGAATTGGATGCTGCATAGGGTGCATTGAATTCTTTTCATTCTTGATGCGAATCATTTTGATATCATCTTGCTTAACGTCTGCCATAACATCCATATTTCTTTTTCCTGTCTTTTTATCTTCAATAAACCAAGACATCATCAAACTATTATGCATCTCATTCATCATAAACATATTATCTTCCCATTCAATAGTCTCATCTTCTCTATGCATATCCATATTCATGACCATGCCGCGCATATCTATATCTAAAGTGTACTCAAAATCTGGCGCTTGTGTGAAATATTGTTTGTATTTTGCAAGATCTGTTTGTGGCAATGCTTGTGTTTCTGTTTGTGTTTCTGTTTCTGATGACTCAACAATCATTTTTCCTAGCTTATACGTTGCATCCGGATTAATGTGCATTATATCATATTCTCCCGGTTGTGCAAATGCAGTTTCAACTATGTACCTTTCTGCTGGCGCAATAATTATGCTTGCTGTTGTAAATGGCTGTTCATACGCACCAATATCACTGCCGATTACTTGCAATAAATTATTTTTTATAGAAAGATTAAACGGACGAACATTAGCTGTGTTCAAGAGATAGAAACGGACTGTCTCTCCTTGTCTTACTTTGATTTGTGGTTGCACTTCTCCATTTAACAATAATATGTTTCCAAATCTTCCCATCAATGCGAAATTGGTGAACTTCTCTGAAAATGGATAAAAATCATTTTTTTCCAAGAGCATGTCATCCACAATTAAAGGAATCTCTCTTGGTTTTTGTTCTTGATCTTCTTGTTCGACAATGATCATGCCATACATACCACGTTCCTGCTGGATATCTTCCCGAATATGAGGGTGGTACCAAAAGACACCCGTGTCTGGGAAAAATAATTCATAGCGGAATGTCTCTCCTGATTTTACTGGTGGCTGCGAAACATCTGGAACTCCATCGAATTTGTAATTGTGGCGAAGTCCATGCCAATGGATGGTTGTATCTTGACCGATATTATTTTTGAAATCGATGAAGATCTTGCTGTTCTGCTTCACTTTTAACAGTGGACCTGGGAATTGTCCGTTGTAAGTGAATAGCTCTAACTCTCTTCCATCAATAATCTTCGTTACTGGTTTTGCCTCGATAGAAAATGTTTCACCATCCTTGAGTTCAACAAGTTGGGAAGAAAGTACTGTTTCCTTAACTGGTTGCTCTCTTAGAAAAATGCCTATCAGCACTACAAGCGCTAGTACTCCTACAATGATAAACAGTTTCCCTGATTTTTTCACATTCTCTTTCTCTTGTATTCTTTTTCTTTTCTTACCAAACATACACTCGTTCTGGCACCGCAGGAATACCACTCATAATTACAGTGAATTCCTTTTGCTTCTCAGGCATATCAAAAGTTATTAGACCATTGCTATGATGACCTGACAAACTAGGCGCTTGTGCGGGTTTGATTTGTTTGCCGCCATAGCTTAAAATTGTTTGTTGCCGCAGGTCGAACTGACTCAAATCCACAGAATGAGTGTTAGCAGCGAGATTTATATAAAGTTTTCCTTCTCTCCATTGAGGAGTTAACGCTATTTCTACATCTCCAGATTCTGTAGTACCTCTTGTAATTGTTTTATACTGCTGACCTTGAACAACTCCTTGCTGATTCTCTCCCGCAGTTTCTATTGCGTTGTCTTTAGAGAGTATTGTCATAGTAGAATAGATAACAAATCCTATAGCAAGAACAAAAATTCCATAGATTATAAGTTCATTTGTTTTCATATTTTTTCTTTCTCCTTTGTAGTTTTTCTTCTACATACCATATAATTACAAAAGAAGCAACTAAGCCTCCTATGATCCAAAAAAATAAAGAAAATTTCTGCAAAGATTGAAAGGGAATGCCGGCAATCAAGAGACCACTGTTGAACACTATCATCTTCAGAGAAATGCATTTCTTTTTCAAATATAAGATCAGAGTCAATACAAGTATGACTAATGCCAGACTCCATAAAGGAACAGCAATCTTAGTCAAGAATAACAAAGGCATACCAACTAGAGTAATTCCTATGGCACTTAACAATGCAATAATTCCCAGACAAATGCTATGACATATCTGCCAAGATCCTAATACACTGGTCGCTCCTGACAATGTACCACTAGCAGCGATTACTTTTTCCTGGATATTTTTTGTCATCTTGTTTTACCAGCATCCTAGTTATATATCTCTTGTTCTTCAGACGGTCTAGGACGCAAAAAATATCAGAAAGCTTTAATAAGTTTCAAAAGCCAGTCTTTTCCATGCAACTCCTTCAGAAATTAAAGAGGCTTGATGTAGTAACAAAAGTAGGTCTTCTTCTTATCTTCATGATGATCCTTTACATTGGTCTTCTCTTTCTGCTTAAACCAGTCTTTATTTCTTCAGGTACAGAGCAAGCTCATACTACAGTCATGGGAGACCACATCATGACATTTACCAGTCCAGAACAACGTAATCTGAACCTTGTTGCGCTTTTCTTGGCATTTGTCTGCGGACTAGGAATATGGCTCCTCATTAAAGGACCTTCTCCTGCAACAACAGAAACTACAACAGAGCAAGAACGTAATTTGAAAGTTATTAAAACAGTCTTGTCACCAGATGAGAAAAAGATTCTTACCGAGATTGAGAAAGCTGGAGAGATTACTCAAGATTCTTTACGATTTCGATTGGACTGGAGCAAGGCTAAAGTTTCCGCTCTCTTGCTACAGCTTGACAGAATGAATTTAGTCCAGAGAGAACGACAAGGCAAAACGTATAACGTCTTCTTATCCAAGAAAAAAGAATAATTTTCGGTCTTGGACGGTCTTACAAACAAGTGATATATAGTTCTAACTTTTCCTCCAAGCAAACACTTCAGGAGGTTTTCATCTATGAGAAAAAGAAAAGAATTGAATACGGTTGACCAAGAGTATCAAAAGCGAGAGAAGAAAGAAAAAGAAACAGCTACCTCTCGCTGTTGCTCTATGAAACCTGTTTCCTATAAGGCAAACAAACATATGGATAATAAAAGAGTAGAAGAAACAACACCAGTCAACGCCAAATTACTGTTATTCTTAGCAGCGGCTGCATTTCTCATTATGATTTTTAATCAATTTCAATTATTGAGCATTGCTTCTCTTGCAGAAGGAAGACCTTTGGCAACTGGAATTAGCTTAGTTGCTGCGTCGGTAGCACCCACAGGAGTACCAGAAATTTATGGCAAAGAATTAGGCATTAGTTATGACGATGTCAGCGCTAATGATCTGCAGAGAACAGAACAGGCTATAGCTGTTTTGCGAAACTATGAATCGATGACTTTGAGCGGTAAAGACATGGAGAGATATATTACCATAGCATCACAGATCAGCTGCGAATATTGTTGTGGAGCAAAATCAATTATTTTTACAAAAGAAGATGAACAAAGAATAGAACAACAAATTCAAGATGCTATAGCAAATGGCAAGATAACAGCAGACCAAGCAGACCAGTATAAACAGAAAGCAGGCGGCGCAGCTTGCGGTTGCGCGCATAGTTTTGCAATGCGAGGTCTAGCTAAATATTTGATTACTGAGCACGTCTCAGAATACACTGATGCACAGATCTTAGAAGAACTTGCCAAATGGAAGACTTTGTTTTTCCCAGGACCTATGAGCACTAAGGCAGCAGCCATGAAGGAAAAAGGCGTTCCTTTCACTTACAGCAACTTAGGAAGCAATGCATATCGAGGCATAGAAAAAGATGTTACTGTTAGTGGCAGCGCTGGTAGCGGTGGTATGGTTGGAGGCTGTTAAGATGGGTAAGTTATCTCTAAGTCCTGTTGTAAAGACTGTCACAAGCTTTATTGCTCTGGTCTATGCGCTCTGCGCTTTTTTTGTTCTTGCAGCACCGCAAGCAGCAGTACGATTTTTCAGCCTTTGGTTTCATGGCTTAGATTTAACCAAAATATCAGCAGCAACACCTTCCCTTGTTTCTCTTTTTCTGGGATTTTTTAGTAGCATTCTAACGGCAGCAATTCTAGCTGCTGTGTTTGTACAATTATGGAACAGATTTCAGGAGGCACAACAATGAACAATAAATTGATAGTAGGTATGGTAGTGATCTTTGTAGTCTTTTCTGTTTTCCAGTTTGTTCAGATCAGCTCCCTTAAGAATAGTTTGGGAGTCAATGGAGCAAGCACAGGAAATACAAAAATTTCTGCAAATAGCAATGGTGGAGAAAGTTATGAAGCCATGATGGCCCGCATGCATCCAGATCAAGCCGCAAGCAAAGGAAGCAGCAGGACTAGCAATGCACCGAGCATGGTAGGAGGATGCTAAATGAATAAGGAAACAATCATAGCAGTTATCATGATCGGGCTCATTATATTAGCAGGAGTCCAAGCTATCGAGATCAGCGGCATGAAAAGTGATCTTGTAGGAAATTTAGGACAACCAAGCGCAAACGGTGCTGGCGCACAGGGAGCGACAAGATACTCTTCCTCTGCTTCTTCCTCTGCAGGTATGGTCGGCGGTTGTTAAGCTATGAAAAGAGCTAACTTCTTTTTCTTTCTTTTTTTTTCCTTACTTGCTGGAAGCCTAGCAGTATCTGCAACGACTGTAATGATCTACAAGAGCGAGAGCTGCGGCCATTGCAGTATTTATCTCAAAGAATTCAAAGCATTTCTCGCAGAGCAAGGCATAACTGAAACTGACATTCTAGAAAAAAGCATTCTCAGTGATAAAGAAGCATTACAAGAATTAGACAGTTTTACTCGAACAAACAACATCCCCTATTCGCTTCAGGGGCATATGGTCACCCTCATTAATGATCTAACCTTGGAAGGCCATGTGCCTCTTGAAGCTCTTGAACAACTCTTCCAGCAATATCCCAACCAACAATTTCCAAAATTAGTTCTCTTTCAAGACTCTATGGAATCATTTGAAACTGAATATACTGTTCTTTTTCCTGATGGAACTACAGTAGCTTGCACTACAGACAAGCCGTTTGCAGAATGCACTGAACAACAGACTCCTAAGCCGTCTTCCTCATGGCAAACTTCATTCCTCTTTCTCGTCGTATTTAACGCATTCTTAGCAGGTGTTCATCCCTGCACTATTACAGTACTTCTTTTCTTTCTTGCCTTTTTGTTCACTCTCAGAAGATCACGCACAAGCATTCTCAAAGTTGGAGCAGCTTATATTATAGGTATCTTCTTAGCTTATTTTGGCATCGGCATCGGCATCCTCCGCGCTGTAACCTTTTCAAGTGATCCTCATTTTGCTGCAAAAATAGGAGCATTCTTAGTTCTTCTTCTGGGAATTTTTAATATTATAAGCTATTATGGAAAAAACACTTGGTCGTTTGGCATGCCTAAGTTTGTCAAGCCCACTATCGCACGTCTTCTAGAACAAGCAACCATCCCTACAATATTTTTAGTAGGTCTTCTTGTTGGTATCTGTTCTTTTGGCTGCACAGCAGGCATTTACCTTTCTATTATGAGCCTTCTTTTGGTAAAGACACAGTATCTCCAAGGGATATTCTACCTCTTCATTTACAACTTTATGTTTATTGTCCCCTTAATTATTATCTTGATCTTAGCCGGCAACAAAAAAGTCGTTGCGAAGCTTGAGCGTCTAGAATTGACCAAGGGCAAGCGTCTGAAGCTAATTAGTGGCATTATTATGATTCTGCTCTCTTTACTTATCTTTGGGATAACGTGGATGTGATGGCAATGCTTACTCTTGTCTTATTGATGATTGTTTTTCTTTTCTTTCTCTTTACCTTCTTCAAAAGAACCCTGCAGAAACTTCTTCCATTCTCTTTCTGTGCTTTATGTGCCAGTGTTTTTCTGACTTGGACAGGACTTTTCATCCTTAGCTTTTTTGCTGTCCCTCTAGACACTACTCTTTTAGGCATCCTTATGGGAGAGAGCATTACAGGTCTTATGTATAAACTTACTTTAAGACAACAACTCCAATCAAAGAATCCTGTCTTGAGTCTTTTGCTTATCTTGCTAGGAACATCTATCGCTTACTTTGTTCTTACAAAAAATTTCATAGTTTCATCACTCTATGTCTTAGTCCCCATTTTCTTTTTCGCTCTTCTTTTATCTCTTCCCAAAAAAAAGAATTTATCATTAAAAACACAACACTTGAGGGAAAAACTTGAACATTGCTGCTCATAATGGTCTTGGACGGTCTGATAAACAAGTGATATATAGCAACACTCGTGAAAGAAACACATCAATTTATGGAGGTATCTAACATGAAATCAAAAGGAAATAAACTGCTTCCCTTTGCAGCTGTAACAAGCATTTTATTACTTGTCGGACTTTATACAGGAACTGACAATCTGGTTACTGCAGACCAAGGACAGGCGCAACCTATGATGCAGCAAATGGGAACTATGATGTCTACTATGCAAGACATGCATGAAGACTGTGAAACCCTAATGGATGGAATGATGCAAGAAGGCAATATGGATGCCATGATGCAAGGCATGATTGGCTCACAAGGCATGACTCAAGAAGAACATGAGAGCCACCACAGGTAATTTTATGCAAGAGCGAACGTCATCGTTATGGACAGGAATTATTATAGGAGCGCTACTTATGTTTTTTGTAGTGAACTTTCTGAGCAATAACTTCTTTTTTACATCTGTGATCTCCCAAAATTCCTGCTCTATGATGCATAGCTCTTCCTCTAGTTTTCATCATTTAGGATTTTGGCTAATATTAAGCATATTAGTCATATTCGCAATCTTAGCTTATCAATCACTTAATCATCCCAGAAGAAATAATACCGTGAGACGAGACTGAGACACATGAACCTAAAAAATCATAATCTCCTCATGGTGCTTTGCTGCGTTCTTCCTATCCTTCTCTTGCTTGCAGTTTCTTTTTTTGGCACCAACAACAAGTATCTCTTCTGGTTTATACTGCTCTTATGCCCCTTGATGCATTATATTATGATGCAAATGCACCATAAACCCTCTTCAGAGACTTCTAAAGAACAGAAAGAAGGAGGTGGTTGTCATTGACTTTTTTTGAGCAACATAAAGGGAAGATTATACTAACTTCGTTTATACTCTATTTTGTTATTATGCTCTTAATTATGCATCCTACTTGGTTCCAGTAACGGCAGCTAGGGGAGAATGAATATTAGTCACTGACTTGTACTTCGACGTCTTTTCCATACAATTTGCGCAAGTCTTCAAAAATCTTCTCTTTGATGAAGACTTTTCTCGGCAATTTCACTTCAGCCAACGCCTTCTCGAACTCTTCCAAAGAACTTTTCTGCAATTCTCCAAGACCACCATTTGGCAAGAGATTCGCTTTCGCAACTTCTTTCTTTTCAGCATCAATGTCTTCAATAATGAATGCAATAGACTCCAAGAGGAATATGTCTCCAAACTTTTCACCATATTTTATCCTGATGCGAGCGCGCTCCACTTCAGCTCCTCGTTTCCTCTGCACATATTCCACAACTGCTCTGATGAATGTCGCAGTTTCACGACGAACCTTCTCTATCTCGTGCTTGTTCATCTTCGTATAGTTATCTTTTACCTTGATGATATCCTTAAAGTCTTCTAAGAACTTCTTCGGGAATTTTCCTTGGTCCACCAAACGCTTAAGACCAAGCTCAGGCTTCACATTCGACATCTTTTCCGTCACGAACACTTCTTCAACTGCATTTTTGCAGCTTTCGTAGAGCTCATGGACAAATTTCTTTTCTGTCTGCTTCTCAATCTGGCTGAATAGTTTTTTAATGCGCTGCAAGTAATCCTTAACATCAGTAAGCATTTGATCCATTTTTTTCCCTGTGATCTCCTTAACTACACCGTGCTCAATGTCTTTGTGTGTCTTTACTGTATTCGCAAGGATGTTAGCATATTTTTGCTCCAGAAGTTTTTCTCTTTTCACGAAAATCTCTTCGACGAGCTTGACGGTTTCTTTAGGTGTTGGTGGCGGAACACCATATAACATTAAAGCAGCCTGACTTGGATTTAAAGCAGCATAATACAAATCTTCTCCGACAATAGTGAGCAAAGTCCCTTTTGCTCTGTCCACCAAGCGAGAACCCATATCCATATGGACGTCGATAGCTTCCGGCGACGGGCGAATACGACCCATCTGCAACAATAATTTCCAGGACATGAAGATACCCCTATCATATAGTGGAACTCCATCTCTCAAAAATGTGAAGATGACGGGACTAGCTTCCTTGATTGCTTCCCAGAAATCTGTCAAAATATAGACTTGAATGTGGAATTCTTTTTTCACGCCTGCAATAGTAGCCGCTTCATACCCCATACTTCTAATGATAGCACCAAGCTTGTCTCTTAACTCGAGACGATTCATTTTCTTGACGTCGGTGTCATCAATGACTATAGCAATGTCGATGTCATTACTCTTAGCATCGCCACGGAATAAACTCCCGACCGCAACGTAACTAACAACGTATTTCTCAAATTTCTTAATGACCATGGATCTGTGAATCTCGCTGACTTTCAATGCGCTTAACAAATCCTTGACATCATAGACAAAGAAACTATAGGAGATAAGATTAATCAATTCATATTTTCCATCGAAACAGGCTTCACGCAATTCTGTCAAGATTAGTGCTTGCGGCTTTAAATCTTTGTCAATCTCTTTTGCGATCTTGTCCAAGGATAAAGCTACTTTATCTCTAAAGAGAAATTTGTCTTCCTTCAAGTCTTGCGTGTCATCAATGAGCACGAGCACGTCGTTCGTCGTCGCATCTTTCTTCTCTGGAGGCAACAAAGCTATACCAATGATCTCTTTGTTATTTTCGAGAGCTTTTTTCTTGAATTTTTCTAATTGACCCTTTAACTTGTCAAATTTCTTTTTTAATTCCTCTTCTGACACTTTTGGAGCCTGTGGTTGCTGAGAAGGAAGTGCTGGTTGATCATTCATAGGATTGCTGAATTATTGATGTTTTTAAATGTTTCGTGTTCATTCAGTAAAGAGTGTTCGACATGTGCCGCGACAAGGACTATTACCACCACATGTGCATCCGAGAAACATTATTACTTTTTTGCGTGGCTTGATTCCATAAGCATTACTTTCTTCTGCTGAATATCTGGCAGCAACACTATATCCAGCACCTGGTTGTCCATAGCTAGTACCTCGACACATTAATTATGAAACATAATATTTCCCTAATTTTTTATCAGCTTTCTGTTTTGTGAATGACCAATTAATCTTCTTCCTTTGTCTGTTTCTTCTTTTTGTCCACGCTTTAACTTCTCGTGTTA
>DATDXZ010000040.1:0-3124 GCA_035289145.1 Candidatus Nanoarchaeia archaeon | reverse complement strand
TCCCTACATTGCTCGAGATGGAAGAGTATGCTACGATCCAAAAACACAAGACTTGAGAACAGCACAACCAGGTGAAGCAGGTGTTCCAGTATGGACTCCAGGAAATCAATCAGGTCTCCGTAGCGCTTATCGGTACGGGGGCAACTTCCTGGATTGCAGGGACGACTGGCTCTTGGATTCGGATGCTGACGGTCGGGTACAAGTCGTCCAAAAAGACCCGAAGGGCCGCGCCGAAAAATGGGGAATATTTCAACCATGATGAGAACAACTATCACTTTGTTATCTTTTGTCTTATTTTTAACACTCTTCGGCTCTACAGCTGAAGCAGCCTACGTCTATGGGTCTTACGGCAATGGATATACCTCACCTTTTCAATTAGAACGCGGAGCTTACTATCCTAACTCAGGCAGAACTAATGTTTATGATGAAAGCTTCTCTTTTCCAAGAGGCAGAGGAAATGTATACTATGCTAATCAACGAGATTCTCTAGCTAATTCTTTTTCACAATCTCAAACTACTGATAGAAAGTTCAATGAACAATTTGTAGATAATTTCTTCGGCACTCAAGCTAATTACGGCAGAAACTTGATTGACAACCAAGACCAATTAAGCACTCGACAATCAGGCACTAGTTTTGACAGCGGCTCCGCGCAATATCGCTATGGTGACTGCAGCACACCAAGCTACCAAAGAACCTTACAAGGCAACTATAAGGGCAGCAGAAATGACTTCACTATTACTGAAACTATCTGCGGCGGGCAGCAAATCAACATGCAAAGAAACTTCGGCAACACTAATTCCTATGCTAACAACTTAGACAGCACCAGACGCGCGTTACAAGACACTCAAACTGCCGGCTTGACTACAAGAACAACTAACACTGACAGAACTACTCAAGACAACCAGCAATTACGCAACACTGTCTCTTATCAGAAATCTAGTTTTGGTCAAGGCTACACTTTAGTGTTTAACTAACCAATATAAGTAATCTCTTTTCCATTTTTATTCTGCAGATTTTTTGTCTCTTTGACTGCCGCAGCTTTCTTTAATTTTTCAACCTTGATCGCACTTTTCTTGACAATACTAATAGAACCATCATCCTGCAATTCATTAATATTTATTTTTGTTTTCAATTCCTTTTGCAGCACCTTAAGAATCTCTTTTGCACCCTTAATACCTATATAATGCGGATGACCGAAAGTCTCTGCCAATAACGCTACTGAAGGAATGTTTCTTTTTCCTGCCAATGCCGGAAGCACGCCCGAGACTCCTATGATTGGACCGACTACACCATGAATCTTTGTATCTGCGCTTGCCGCATATTTCTGCATACTCTTCTTCGAGTTGCCTGTGCAATACACTTTTGGACTTTCAGGAATGCTTGGGAGTGCAATGCCCCCTAAGGTAACTATTTCCATATTCTTGACGTTGTTGAACTTGTCTAAGAGAGTGTGACAGAATTCATAACATGATTTTTCTGATGTTGGCTCAATGTCTCCAGCTAAAAATAACACGCTTCGACTACCTACTTTTGCGTGATAGATGTCGATCATAGGCAATTCGATGGTATTTTCTTCATTAACGAAGACACAATGTGGCAAATCATACGAAGAGCATTCTAGAATCTTCTGCGCGTTGAGCTTCTCTATGAGAAAGTCCACTGCTATTTTTCCTACATTACCAACGCCAGGCAATCCTTCAATGAGAATTGGATTCTTGAACGTAGTGTTGGCAACTTTCTTGATGTCCCACGTCATAGTTGTTGTTTATCCTTATTTTATTATAAATCTTTGGATTGCTCTTTCGCTATTCTTCTGTATTTTCCCCATTTATCCTCAATACTGAATTTTGCGGGCTTTGTAGATATACAGGATTCCTTGCATTTTGGACAAGCAGATTGTACTGTGTAGTTTTGGCAGGCTGGACAACGAAGAATTTCTGTTTTCATTTTTTCTCTACAGTTCCTTCGCCACCTTCTTTGCTTATTGTTTTTATTAAAAATTCTTCAATATCTCTTAAAGCGATGTCTCCTGACTTATAGTCTCCAGCCTTTATAGTCATACTATACCGAGGAGCTCCCAAATACTTGAATACAGAATCATACTTCTTTGTCTTTGCATATTCTTTTGCTTTCTTAAGAGTTTGCTTGATGACTTCAATGCCTTTTGGATTACGGCACTTTAACTCTACTGTTGAGCTTACTTCCACTTCTGCAGGCTTCATTCTTACTTGAACAAGTTCTGTTAATTTATTTGCTATTACAGCGTCAACACCTATGCTTACAGCTGCTTTTTCTCCCTGTGCTAAGATTTCGTTTATTGCTGCGTTGAGAGATCCGTAAGCCTTAATGAGCTTTTTACCGACTTGCTTCTGAATTACTTCAACGGTTGTTTTTGACTGCTGAGCGATGACTTCCAGCATCTTCTCTGCTTTCTGCTCTAACTTCATCTCTGTCTTTTTCGCAATCTGCATAGACACAGTTACTCGACGCAAGGAAAGGTCAAGCTGATTTCTTTCTCTATTGGCACGAAGAATCTTGCAGACAATTTTTCTTCCTTCCTCGACGAAGTCACGGATGGTTCTGATTCTTCCTGGAGAAATTTCAGAAATGTGAATGATACCTTCGCGATCCTTATACTCGTCCAACGACACGAAGACAGAATTTGGAAGAATTTTTTTGACCGTGCACAGAACTATTTCGCCTTCTTCTGGGAATGTTTCTTTCTTCTGCAACATTTAGTTTAATACCTCGAGAATTCTTGCCTTAATACGTCCTTTTCCGCCTGTAGATTCAGTAATAATCTTCTCACAGACTAAACACTTGACGTGGCACGCAGGCTTTCCGAATATAACTTGCTCGTTTTTACACTTCGGGCAACGCACTTTAATGAACCTGCTTTTTGGTTCGAGGATTATTTCTTTCATATTATCACACACTTGATTTCGCTTTATAAAGCTTGCTGAAACCTCTAGGAAGGCATGACGTAGACAGCCATAGTTAAAAGAGGATAAGCTTTTATCCTCCAAATGACTCGATATTCTGAGAGAAAAGAGGGTTATAATCATAAGGGGGTTGCCCTAAGGAGGACAACCCATGATATGCGTCCATTGCAGTGGAACACAC
>DATDXZ010000039.1:0-9398 GCA_035289145.1 Candidatus Nanoarchaeia archaeon | reverse complement strand
CTCCAGAACATAAATATATAGTGTTTGAAAATATGCAGTTTGTAGAAAAAGTTGCTGGAGAATTACGATTAGATGATCAAGTAGTATGTGCTAAGAATTTGGATTTCTTCTGGAAGGAAAAAAGAGCGAATAAAGAAGAATATGATATCATCAAAATCGTAACAAGCCACGGAAGACAAAATACTATTCTTGTACAAAAAAATACATTCAAAGATTTAGCGTTTGTAGAAGTTGAGAACATTAGTGAAGGATACGAAGAAACAGTCTATGATTTCACAGTCCCGGATAATCACACATTTGTCGCGGAAGGCATTGTCATGCACAATACAGCATTAACTGATAATTTATTAGCGGCATCCGGTCACATAAGTTCGAAAGCAGCTGGCGACTTAGACGCAGGTATGGCAACTTGGCAGCATGCAGATGAACAAGAGCGATTATTGACAGTAGACGCGGCTAATGTATCCATGTGTCACACTTTTGATGGAAACAGATATCTCATTAACTTGATTGATACTCCTGGTCACGTGGACTTTGGTGGCAATGTTACTCGAGCAATGCGTGCTGTTGATGGAACAATCGTTTTAATTTGCGCTGTAGAAGGCATTATGCCGCAGACAGAGACAGTAGTGCGTCAAGCTATTCGTGAAAGAGTAAAGCCAGTCTTATTCATTAACAAAGTCGATCGTCTCATCAACGAATTAAAATTCACTCCAGAGCAAATGCAGGAGCGTTTCTTGAAATTAATTATGGAATTTAACACCTTAATCGAGAACACTGCTGAAGAGGAGTACAAAAAAAAATGGCAAGTAGACATTTTAAATGGCAGTGTAGCTTTCGGTTCTGCTCGTGAAAACTGGGCCTTATCTATTCCCTATATGAAGAAGAAAAATGTCTCATTCAAAGATATTGTCAACTTATATAAAGAAGATGTAACTGAAGAAGACAGACAAAAATGGATTTGGGAAAAGGCGCCAGTCTTCGAAGTTATTTTAGAAATGGTAATCAAGCATTTGCCTACTCCTTTAGAAGCGCAGAAATATCGTATTCCTCACATCTGGCATGGAGATTTAGACACACAATTCGGTAAAGATCTGCTCGTCGGTAATCCTAATGGAAAAATTGCGTTTGTCATCACAAGAATTACTATTGATCCGCGATTCGGCAGAGAATTATGTGCTGGTCGTCTCTTTTCCGGAACTGTTAGAGAAGGACAAACAGTCTATCTCAATAATGCGAAAGATACGCAACGTATTGCGCAAGTCTTCATGTATAAAGGTATCAAGCCAGAGTCAATAGATAGTGTTTCAGCTGGTAATGTCTTAGCTTTAGGTGGTATCTCTGGTATGGCTGGAGAAACAATTACTGAAGGTCCTGAAACTCCTTTTGAGGAATTAAAGCATATTTTTGAGCCTGTAATTACTAAAGCTATCGAGCCAAAAAGACCACAAGACTTGCCAAAATTAGTGGAAGTCTTAAAGAAAGTCTTGAAAGAAGATCCATCCATCAAGATTGATATCAACCAAGAAACTGGTGAAAATCTTATTCATGGTATGGGTGAATTGCACTTAGAAATTATTGAAAATCGTATCAAGACAGAAAAAGGATTAGATATTAAGACTTCTCCACCAATTGTAGTGTACAGAGAATCCATGCAGAAGCCTGGTCAAGAAATGGAAGGAAAGTCTCCAAACAAGCATAACAAATTCTATATTGTCTGTGAACCTCTAGAAGAAAATGTCCATGCAGCAATCAAGAAAGGCGATATTCCAGAAGGTCGTGTATCCAAGAAAGACACCAAATTATATGATGTTTTAGAAAAGTTAGGATGGGCTGCCAAGGAAGCCAAGAAAGTGCGTGATATTTTCAACGGTAATATGTTGATTGATGACACTCGCGGTATTGTATATATCGGTGAAGTCCAGGAATTAATCACTGATGGCTTCGAACAAGTTATGAAGCAAGGTCCAATCGCTCGTGAGCCTGTCATTAAAATGAAAGTCATTGTCAAAGATTGTAAGTTGCATGAAGATGCTATTCACCGTGGTCCTGCGCAAGTAGTTCCAGCAATTCGTGAATCTATTCGTGGTTCCATGAATTCTGGTAACGCAGTTCTCTATGAACCTTTGCAAGTATTGCAGATTGATGCTCCAGCAGATTACATGGGAGAAATTTCAAAATTAGTCCAAAACAAGCGTGGTCAATTGCTTAATGTAAAACAAGAAGGAAACTTTATGAGCATCCGTGCTAAACTGCCAGTCGCTGAGTCCTTCGGTCTAGCTTCCGACCTTCGTTCTGCAACAGAGGGTCGTGGTTCTTATTTCTTAGTGGATCAGATGTTTGAAAAACTACCTAGCGAATTGCAGCTTAAAGTGATGCAAAGAATCAGAGAGAGAAAGGGTCTCAAGGTTGAGGAAGAAACTCCTACTGAATAAGATGGGACTTGTTTTAGAATTAGAAACGCCAGAAGCAACTTATATTCTAGATATGAGTAGAGATGGTCATTTTGCCATAGATTGTAAGTGTGGCAGAAAAGATGGGAATTTTAGTGGAACACATCTGAAAAATGCTAGTGGTGGTTTAGAAAGAGAAATAGCTCAGTATGAACCTGCCAGACCTGAAACTAAATTAGAGCATTCTTTTTATATGAGCCAAGCAATATTGCTAGATAGACTACGTGAGGAACATGATGATGCTAAAGGACAACAACCACTAGTTATAGTATGCAATGACTGTAGTCGAGAATTCTCTTTAACCAGAAATAGGTATGCGGAGTTACATAATGCGTGTTTTCAAGAATATAATAGAAAAATTATTGCAGCACATAGGCCAGAGACTACCTTGTAACTTAATAAAAAACACCCAAAAGCTCATTTCTACCGTAACCTTTATAAATCGTCAATAGCCCAATTCTTTATACAAATACTCAAAGGAGATACTTAAACAATGGCAAAGCAAAAACCACACATTAACGTTATCTTCGTAGGTCACGTTGACCACGGAAAGTCTACTACAGTTGGACGTCTGATGTATGATTCTGGTAACATCGACGAACAAGCTATGAGAAAGCTCAAGGAAAAGGCCCAGCAATTAGGTAAATCTGGTTTCGAATTCGCTTTCGTTATGGACAACTTAAAAGAAGAGCAAGAGCGTGGTGTAACTATTGATTTATCTTATCAAAAATTCTTAACAGACAAATTCGAAGTCACTATTATCGATGCTCCCGGACACAAGGACTTCGTCAAGAATATGATTACAGGTGCTTCCCAAGCTGACTGTGCATTCTTAGTATGCGCAGCCCCAGACGGTATCATGGCGCAAACCAAAGAACATATCTGGTTACTCAAAACCTTAGGTGTACAACAAGTGTCAGTCGTAGTCAACAAGATGGATGTAGTCAAGTATGATCAGGCTAAATTCGACGCTGTAGTTGCTGAATTAAAGAAATTAGCAGCTATGGTTGGTTTCAAAGCTGATAACATTCAATTCATCCCAACAAGCTCCTACAATGGAGACAATGTAGTCAAGAAATCTACAAATATGCCTTGGTACACAGGCCCAACCATCAAAGAACAATTAGATCTGTTCAAGGAGCCTGAAAAGCCAATTACTTTGCCATTGCGTATGCCAATTCAAGATGTGTATAACATCCCGGGTATTGGTGTCGTTCCAGTAGGGAGAATCGAAACTGGTAAGATGAAGACCAACGATAAAATTATTGTAGTTCCTGCTAGAGATGGTAAAGGCATCAAAGGTGAAGTAAAATCCATCGAGATGCATCATGAAGTCGTTGCAGAAGCTATTGCTGGTGACAACATAGGCTTCAACGTTCGCGGTATTACTAAGAAGGATATTGCGCGCGGTGACGTGCTTGGTCCAGAGTCCAACCCACCTACAGTCTGTTCTGAATTCACAGCGCAGATCGTAGTCTTGAATCACCCAACCGTGATTACCAAAGGTTACACTCCAGTCTTCCACATCCACACATCACAAGTGGCATGTCAGATCGTGGAAATCGTGAAGAAGTTAGACCCTGCAACTGGTCAAGTCTTGCAAGAACACCCTGACTTCATCAAGAATGGCGACGCAGCTATTATCAAAGTCAAGCCAACCAAACCATTAGTCATTGAACGACAAAAAGATATCCCGCATATGGCTCGTTTTGCTGTTCGTGATGCTGGTTCAACAGTCGCTGCAGGAATGTGCATCGACTTAGTTGCTAAAGCGTTATAAGAAGGTTTTTCCTTCTTTATTTTCTCATTTTTTTGCTTTCAATTTTTGAGCACATTTATCAGAAAACTACAAGTAAAAGGTGAACACATGAACCAACCAATGACTTCATTAACAGATATTGTTTATATTACTATTAGTTTAAAACCTCAAATATTGCGTACAGATGAGCACACAGAAAGAGTATTTAATGATTTAGACGATCCAGAACACAGATATGGAAGAAGAAAGGTAGATGATGCCATTAGGCAGCGACATGGAATTGGAAGCTATGAAATTAAAAGAACTACAAGAGATGGATTTGTAGTGCGCTGGGAAGGAAGTCAAAACGTGGCAAGAAAAGAGCTTGATGAATTTGCAAGATCGTTACTAGCTGTAGCTCATGAAATCCATAGAAGAAGACCAAGTAAAGGAGTAGCTGTTACACGTGAAGAAGAATATGCTACAGGCTTTAGACAACCTCAATATGGGCAAGCTCAGAAACATTTATAAACCGCTTTCTTTCTTTTCTTCTTTATGGCAAAAGCACGTATCAGCTTATCAAGCATCAATGTGGACAAGATTAATCAGGTCTGCACGAGCATCAAGGATATCGCCGACAAGACTAAGACTAAGATGTCTGGTCCAGTAACCTTACCAACAAAACGCCTCAAACACACTACAAGAAAGACACCTTGTGGCAGTGGAAAAGCTTCTTTTGACAACTTTGAGATGCGTATTCACAAAAGACTTATTGAATTAGGCATTGACGAGCGCGCTTTGCGTTTGGTCATGAGGGTGCCCATTCCAGAAGACGTCAACATCGAAATTGAGATGTTTGAATAAAGAATTCTTAAATAACTTTACAACAATGCTTATAAAGTATTAGTCAGAACTATTTTTCAATGCCGCGATCGCATAACCCGGTATTGCACAAAATTGAAAACAACTGTTTTTGATGTGTAGGCCTGGAATACCAGTCGAGTTAGCTTGACCCGCAAGGGTATCCCGGTTCAAATCCGGGTCGCGGCGTTTTATCTTTCTCCATCAGGCATTAAAACGCTGGTAAAAGCAAAAAGAATGCTAAAGAACAAGAGAATGACAGGAGTCATTTGTACAAATTCTTCGATGGATACAGGCTTGTGAATGTTTTCAGTAATTCTGTCAAGTAATGGTCTGTCATCAACAATCGATTCTCCAGTAAGCAAATTGATATTAGCACCCGTCAATTCTGGGTGGTAAAAAAGATACATGCTTCCAGCAAAAAGAATCATTCCAGCCAATAAAAAGAAACCTCTCATTGCAATAAAAAGAAGATCGAACTGGGATTTAAAGGTTCCTAAAGGAAGAAAGAGGAGATTAAAGAAAACGTTCATTATTTGTTGCGATACGTTCCCCAAAGCTGATAATGTCCAAGTTTTTGATTATGTTGGGAAATCGTTCTTTGATTATCTCGATCTGTTCCTGAAGATCATTTATAGTTTCATAGATAAAATCGATTTCATAGTTCCAATAGCCGAGCATTTTTGCCATATAGCGGACATGAGGATGTTGTAGAAGAAAAGTTTCGAAAGCTTTGCTGTCGACGAGGCTATGGACCCGAATCATCAGCTTGAAAGTGCTATAACCAAAAGCTTTAAGATTGAGAGTAAGGAAGTAACCGGTAATAACTTTGTTCTTTTCAAGAGAAGAAAGTTTGTTTCTGACTGTCTTGATAGAGAGTTGTGCATGTTGTGCCAGCTCAGTTAGGGGGATACGTGGATTGCGTCGAATGAGTTTAAGAATTTGTTTTTCTGAGTTGTTAAGAGCTATTTTTTTCAGGGAGCGAGCAACAGTATATTTGGTATGAAATGGCTTTAAGTAAAGAAAGTTATGGCGAAAATAGTTTTCTTCATAGATGATCTGAATTTCGTGGTGATTGGTAAGTTCAGTGAATTGTGCATTGAAAGAAGTGAGGGAGGTGACGAGATCGTCAAAGTTGGAGACTAATAAAGCTATGACCAAATCATAAGTACCATAGAGATGTGCTACATAGATCATAGAAGGATGTTTTGAGAATTCTCTGATAATCTTTTGTTGTGTTGTTGAATCAAAGACATTGAGGTCATAATAGACCTTGACTAAAGTATAGTTAAGAATGCCATAATTAATGCCTGTGACATTGTGGAGAAAATACTGTTGAAGCTTGTCAAATCTAAGTGCCACGCTATTCTTGGAGAGTCTAATCTTTTTACCTATGGAAGAAAACGACTGTCTAAAATTGCAGTCAAGCTCTCTAAGGATGGCATAATCTTTGGCATCTAAATGCATGTAGGGAACCATAGAAAAAGAAAGGTGTCAAGGTTTAATAAAGTTAATGACTGAAAATAGGACAAAGGGGGAAAAAATAAGGAAAAAGTAGTATAAAGACCATGAATAAGAAACAAAAGAGGAAAAAATAACTCAAAAAAGGAATATTTGTCCTAGAAAGAAGGAAGTGTGTTTTTTATAGATAAAAGAAAAGGGAATATTTATGACAAGATTAAGTAGAGAAAATTTGGAAAGATTGTTAGTCCCTAGAGAGCAGGATGGGATTCCTGGAAAAATAACGCTTTGGGAGCAGATAGTGCTTGCAATAAAAGGAGTAGGTACTCAAGGATCAGAAAGTTACATTTATCATCCTTTGACTGGAAATCCGATCGTCTATTGTCCAGAAAGAGCGAAAAGACCTGTTCCCAAAGAAGAGAAAAAAGAGAAAAAAACAGAAGTGAATAAATGCACAATATGCGATGGAGAGACAACACCTATACTTAGTTATCTTCCTCTAAGAGAGGATCATTATGCTTTTGTGAATCTAAATTTGTTCCCTGCAATGGATCCCATAAGTGGTGCTAGATCAAGCGAAAAAACAGCAAGACAGGCATTTGGTGCGCATCTTCTTGTTTGGCCGACAACAGATCATAAGGACATACATGAATTGACTCCTGAAGATCATGCAAAAAGTTTTTCATTGATGCAGGATTTAGAAAGAAGATTAAGCTGTTTATCAAAAGGAGAATATCTACAGATTATAAAGAACACTGGAAGAATTGCTGGGAGTTCAATAGATCATGGTCATTATCAGGTGATTGCGACGAATGTGATACCAGGAGTAATAAAACTAGCAAGAGAATTCAGAGTTGCTCATGGAAAGTCATTTGTAACATACTTGCAGGAAAAGGCAGGAAGTGGATTAGTCATAAAAGAGTATAGGACAATACGAGTCATAACACCCCCTTGGTTAAGAAGGCATCTAGAAGCGGTGATTATTCCGAAAAATATGCATCGAGAGAGAATTAGCGATTTGACAGAAGAAGAATGTCTTGATCTTGCCAGGGCAACAACAGACATTGCAAGAGCATGCCACAGGATAATGCCTAGAATAGGAAAAGAATTTGCATACAATATGATATTCAATGCTGGAGAAGGCATAGGAACTTTATGGGTAGATATGCTTCCAGCTACGCAGATAAGTGGTGGTTTTGAACTGGGTGGATTTTATCTCTGTCAAAGTAGTTCAGAATTGTCCACAGCAACATATCAAGAAGCACTTCAGTCATAGAAAAGAAAAGTTTATGAGCAGGAAGTGAAGAAGAGACAAGATGAAATTTGCTTCTGCTCTGAAAAAAACGCTGGAAACATTCTTAGCAATAAGTATAGCTGCAACGCCAATGGAATTAGGTCAAAGAGAATATCAAGAACCGACAACAATTCAACCAAGATATGGACAAGCAGAACTTTATCCTAATAAAGTAGAATGGATTGATGGTAAACCTGTGGTCGAAACAAGCAAGTATCTCATAGGAGACAATATTTTAGGATTATGTAACACGTACAGCGGTTTTATCCAGATACGTGAAGGTATTAGAGGAAGAGATCGAGAAAGAGTGTTAGAACATGAATTAGGACATCGTGAGCATCCCATGCGTTCAGAAGCGGAGAACAGAAGAAAAACATATACAGAAGAACCTGAAATGCATCCTATGGTGAGTTATGTTGGCTAAGCAATCGTTCGCGGAAAAAGTCTATAACATTACAGCTCAGATCCCAAGGGGAAAAGTAGCGACGTATAAAGCTATTGCTCATCAGCTCAGCTGTAAAGCATACCGAGCAGTGGGAAGTGCATTAAATAAAAATCCTTATGCTCCAAGAGTTCCTTGTCATCGTGTCATCAACGCCAATGGAGAATTAGGTGGTTTTGCATCAGGCTTAAAAAAGAAAATACAGATGTTGCGACAAGAAGGAGTTATAATTAAGGATAACAAGATCAATCTAGGAAAATTTGGCCATAAATGGAGATGATGCAACATAAGAGTTCTATTGCAATAAAGTATTTATAACCGAAAATATGCACAAAAAAGAAATGTTAACGGGAATTCGTGTTCGGGAGATTATGAGAAACAAAGTAGCCTCTGCTGCAGATAGTCTAAGCATTATGGAATGCGCCCAGAAGATGGCTAAAATAGAAGTTGGAAGCCTTGTAATCGAGCAGAATGGCAAAGTTCAAGGCATTATCACAGAACAGGATTTGGCAAGAAAGGCTCTTGCTAAAGGTCTAGACCCAAAAACAACAAAAGTAGGCCAGTTAATGACTAAAAAAGTTTATACTATTGCTCCTGATCAGGACATCTATGAAGCAGTGTTGAAGATGGGGAAAGAAAAAATAAAGCATTTACCAGTCGTAGAGCAAGGTGTATTAAAAGGAATTATTTCCTATAAAGATATTATCAAAATGCAGCCAGGATTGATAGAATTATTGTCTTTTAAATCATCATTACAAAAAAGAATGATGAAAAATATTTTCTTCAACAAATAAAAGAGTAAAAAAGAAAAAATTGAGGAGCATGAAAACTCCTCGATAAGGACGAGAATTATCTTCTACGTCTTTTTGCTGATTTTCGCGCGGTAGTTTTTCGCTTTGTTGTACGTTGTGAACTTGCGCGTCTTTTTGCTGCCATGTTTTTTCCTCCTCAATGTGAATGTGGGATGCAATTAAGGAGTAGCTTTGCTATTTAAATGTTGCGAAATGCGTAGACAGCCATAGTTAAAAGAGGATTTCTCTTGTTTACAAGAGAGATTCCTCTAGGAATGTTTAGCCTCTTCAATGCAGCGATGTTTTGCCTAATGCGGAATTGTTGCGGGAGCAGATATCTTCGCAGAGGTTGTTTGCT
>DATDXZ010000038.1:0-15046 GCA_035289145.1 Candidatus Nanoarchaeia archaeon | reverse complement strand
GCTCAAGCGAAGAGCAGGCAGCGCGGTACGTGCCGTAACAGTGCGGATGCAAAATAGAGAAGTAAGCTTCAAGATACTTGCATGCTCTGCATTGCGGAGAGCAATAAGTTCCCTATTCAGGGAACTTTTCTACAGAGCCCTAAGAAATGTTTTAATCAAAATTTTAAAGGTTACTTAGCAGGTGCAGGAGCGGCTTCAACAGGTTTCTCTTCTTTCTTGATGCCCCATAAATCTTCGATGCTCTTGGAGCCATGTTGAATGACTTTCAAGTTGAGTTGCGCGGTAATGTCACTCACAGTATTGCCAGAAACAGTCTTGCGGTAGATAGTACCTCGATTAGCTTTACGAATGCCAACATCGCCTTTCTTGACAAGGAGCTTCTTTCTGGTATTCATGTCTAGATCTTGACGCATAGGAAAGCCAGCAATGTCGCTACCACCCATGATTTGTAATTCATAGCCTGGCAAGTCAACTACAGAACCAGTAAGTTTATCGCCCACTTTGCGACCGCTAACACTAGTATTATCTGTTAGAGCCTTAGTATAGCTTTTACCAGTTTTAGTGTCATTAACTACGCATTTGATCTCTGTCATAGCAAGTCAAGGTTTAGGTCGATTTTTAAACCTTTCTAAGACCCAAAAACAAGCATAAAAAAGTCTACATTTAGAGCAATTGTGAAGTAGTAAAAAAACAGAAAAATATTTAAACCGTCTTTCCCGATAAAAAACATGCAACAACAAAAATCTAAATTACCCCTATTGCCATCATTAGAAGAACTTGAAGCAAGAGCAGAAGCAGAATTAAATGAAGCAATAGATGCAAATACAAAGAAAAAAAGAATAATTGAAGTTACTTGCCCTCTTTTAGAAGAAGATATGTTGAGGGGAAACACTTTTAGCCCTATTTTGACTCCCAAAGTCCATATAGTTGATGGAGAAATAATTTGTCAAAGGTATGAAAGGACTACATCTAAACCTCATAGAGTGGGTGGATTTTTTGGAATTGGTGGAAGATTATTTCCAGGCCATACTTCTTGGTTGTCTCTTAATGTATATGGGAGCAATAGATGGTATTGCACAGTATAGAGAATGTCCATATAAAAAATCAGAAGTTCAGAAACAATGACACACCAAAAGTTTGAACTACCTCGCTTGCCCTCCTTAAGTGAGCTTGAAGCAAGAGCAGAAGCAGAACTAGGTGAAGAACCTGAAATAATTGAAAGAGTTAAGGAGTTACCTTTATCAGAGTTATTAGATCAATTATCTAAACATTTTCCGAAAGAAAAAGTAGAAAGATTAAAAAAGAAATACCTAACACTACAAATACAAGAGAGAACTTGTCCATTATATAAGGGAACTGTTGAAATCTATGAAGAAGATGGAAAAAGAAAGGTGAGATGTCCACATAGTAATAGTGGTAGATGTATTATTAATCAGCCAAAACTAAGCTTACAAGAAGTATTCTTTGCTAACCATCCTTACTGTATGTTCGTAACAAGAGGAGATGACTAAAATGATTGAAGATGATTTACCAAAATTACCACCATTAGAAAAACTTCTTAGAGGAATACAGCCTGAGCCAGAGGAAGTATCAGCGCTGTCCAAGACTGAATTATTAAGACAATTGAGTGAGCATGTTCCAGCAGAAGAAGTAAGAAAATTAAGTGAAGATACTGATCGAATTGTGTGCCCTTTGTTAGAAGTAATAGATGGTATTGGAGAAGTTGAAGTAACACGAGGTGTATTTCCGTGGTCCCCAAATGTAGGGTGTAAATATTTTTTCAAAGCTAATCCCATCCAGATGCAAAAAGGAAGTTGCACACAGATGATATATAAGCCGTGTGCTATCGCAAAGTTTTACAGACCGAAATAATAAATAGTGAAAGGGACGATATGTAACTGTTATTGCAGAGTAGTAAAAAGAGAAAAATATATAAATACCATTTAGTAATAAGAAACATGCACCAAAAAAAATTTGAATTAGTACCCTTGCCATCTTTAAAGGATCTTGAATCTAGAGCAGAGAAACAATTAAGCGATGATCCTGAATCAAAAGTGCTAAGAATAACTGAAATCATTTGTCCAATTCTAGAAAGATTTATTGACGAACATTCTTGCTTGCCTTGTGATAAAAGGTCAAGTGCAAGAATCCAAGTTATGGGAGAGAAAATAGCTTGTGAAAGACATAGTATAGAAATTAGCGAAAATGGAAGAAAATATAGTCTTTGTAGAATAACACAAGAAGGATGTCCTTATAGCACTTTGCCAAGTTATAAAGAATTGCTAAGAGAGAAACCATGAGTCAAAAAAAATCTGAACTACCTCAATTGCCATCATTAGGAGAGCTTGAAGCAAGAGCAGAAGCAGAGTTAGGTAAAGATCCTGAAGGACCAGAAGTAGAAGTGCATAGGCGAACTATAAATGAAATCATTTGTCCAATTCTAGAAAGATATATGATTGAACAAGGTATAAAAGGAACGGCAAAAGTGCATATACTTCCAGGAAATGTTGTTGTTTGTGAAAAATTTATGAAAAATCATGAGGTCTTTGATGGAACTCGTCATAGTGGTTGTCAGTTAAGGCATAGATATGAAGGAAGATCAACTGGAGTAGATAAGCTGGTATATGACGACTGCCCATACAAAACATTGCACTGTTAAATAATAAAAATCAAAGGAAAACACTAAAATGACATTTGAACTAACAAGAATTGATGCAAGAACTAGAGACTTAATTGCTAATAGCACAAACGCTTTTGAAGCGCTTGGACATGTTGATCCAGAATTGCTTGGCGTAGCATATGCTCACAAAGAAGGATTGTTTACTCTAGAATTAATGCCTTCCATCGTCAGATTTAGAGAATTACAAGCTGTAGAAAAAATAAGTCTAATGCGTGCTTTAGTAAGGAAGCAAGAAATAGAGACAGGAGCAGATGTTGCGAAATATACAATAGATGGTGCTGTGCAGGTCACAAGATTAAGAGAAGACGGAGCAACAACCAGAGTAAGAATTGAAGATAGTGGTCTGACAGAAAGAACTAGGATTACGGAAGATAGTCTAACAACAAGAGAAAGAAGAAAAATGGAATGTATTGAGTATGTGAACAGATTGCAATATGAAACGTTGGCAAGAGCTTTACAAGCGCAAGTAGAGGGTCAAAAATATATTGCAGACCGCCATGTAGAAGCAGTCCATATAGAAGCTACTGCCAGGCGTGATGCAATTATTGCTACAGAAAGTATAAGAGCGGATGTTGCCAGAGGAATATCTCGTGATCGTCTTGAAGAAAGAGTTAGAGTTGCGACATTGGCATTTGAAGAAAAAATACAATCTGCAGAAATAGCAAGAGCAACAAACCATGACACAAGAAAAGCCGAGGTTGTCGCTAGGTACATAGCTGCAGAAACAAGAGTGTTGCTTGAATATATTCAAAGAAGTGCTGCCATTGCTCAAGAAAGAGAAAAAACAATGCAACAGGGATTAACTGTTGTAAAAGAAGCAGTAAAAAAAGGTGAAAGAGAAGTGGATTTAACGCTCACAGATGGAGAAAGAAGTATATCTTTAAAATATAGTGCAAGGGGAGCGCCAGAAGTCAAGTAAAGAATTTTTTTGGTCGATTTTTAACTTTTCTAAACAGTTAAAAGTCAGAGTATAAGGAAGTTATTTGCAAAATAAAAGCTGAGTTTGATTAAAAAAAGCTTATAAAGAGACATTTGAAGTGATAAAAACATGGGGATAGTCGAAAGAAGCAAAGCTCAATTATCTTTAATGGAAAAGATAACTTTAGCCCTAGCTGGTCCTGTATTGGGAATGTTGCCTCCGAGATGGCAGTTGCAAGTCACCAGAAACAATAATGATGCTGCTAGGATTATGAGCACAAGTTCAAGGCTGGCAAATGCAACATATGCTATCTACGCAGCTGGTTCGTTAATAGGCAGAGTTATAGGGATGGATATGGACCCGACTGAAGGAAATATGTTGACTGCCATAGGGGTAGTTATAGGGGTAGATACAATAGTCAGAGAAGGATTATACCTAGGTGCATATATGGCGTCCATGCATCACAACCACCCAAAGCCAGGAATGAGCTATACTGAAGTTTGGGGTGAGCCGATAATTTCAATAACAGCTGCAATGTGCTCAAAAGACAAATAAAAGTTCCATTCGCTTCACTCACTCAGGAGCATGCTAGGGAGTATTCAAAATAAAAAGAGTCTAATGCTGATCGTTAAATGCCCCAAGTAGGTTGTTCCTTGCGTTTAATTTCAGCAATTTCTTTCAGCACTTCAATTTCATGAGGCTTCAGATATTTTTTAAGTTGCTTATATTTGATGAATTCTTTTTCAGTTAAATCAGAGAGCAAGATGTCATCTTCTTTGATTTGTCTGCCAACAACAACACCAGGAATAGCTAAGGCAACTTCTTTGCCTTTTTCAGCTTCTTGGATGCTTTCTCCTTCTAGCTGAAGACTTTTTGTAGTGCCTGCTTTCGTGCCGTCTCGTTTGATCAGGGGAACCTCAGTCTTCAGTGTTCCAGCTTCGACACGGATGCCAACAACCGCGGGATTGCTCTGTCTGAACACACAGCCTCGCAAGATATGAATTCTGCATGGTCGAACCATGTCTGCTAATTCTTGCGTCTCATCTTTCTTAGATTGTTGTTCTTTCCAAGCAGTATATTCTTCAATAATTTTGTAGATGACTGGATGACAAATCGTTTTGACTTCAGTTTTTACAGGTTCAATGTTGAATCCTAGAATAACTTTATACATAAAATCTTTTTCTGCTTTCGCATCGGCAATATCTTTTTTAGATATGGATCCTAAGGCAGCGCGCTTAATGGGAATCTGTTGCTGTCGTAATAATCCTGCTAAAGCTTCTAAGCTGCCAAGAGTATCTGCTTTAACGATGACTCCCTCACCATCAGCCTCAATCAATACTTCCTCAATTTCTGCCTGCACTTCTTCGACAACTTGAGCGACATTCTCATGAGCAACTCGTAAAGGCATACCGCCTACAACGCCTGCTAGCTCTGGAGCGACAACACGAACGCCGCAGGCTGCATGCACTTCTTTAACAGGTTTCAATTTTCCGCCAGTGCCTCGATCTTGTTCAAACAAGGCTTTTATTTTCGTGACCAGAGGTTTCTCCAGCGTTCCAAGAACAATAGTGTCATTAATTTTCAAGCAACCATCATAAATGACAACATCCAGCACCACACCAAGTCCAGCTTCTTCTTTGACTTCTAGAATAGTTCCCTTGCCAGGACCGCTGACAGTAATCTGTAAACTTTTCTCGAGATATTTTTGTGCCAGTCCTACTAAAACCACCAACAGCTCAGGCAATCCTTCTTGTGTCTTTGCGCTGACAGGAATAATCGCGATTTGATTAGTATAATCACTGACTCGGTCGAATCGTTCTGATGGAAAGCCTAATTCAGAAAATTTCGCTACTAAAGTATAAAGGATATTATCCAGTTCCTGTTGCACACGTTCTGATTGCCCCTTGATATTCTGTAAGAGAGAATTCTTGTTAGATCTCCAGCCGTCGAGGACATCAATTTTGTTTAAGGCGACAATGAAGGGGGTTTTGTATTGGCGAAGAATAGCTATAGATTCAATCGTCTGTTCCTGGATGCCTTGGTTGGAATCAACAACAAGAATAGCTAGGTCTGCAAGATTGCCTCCGCGTTTGCGCATATTGTTAAAAGCTGCATGCCCGGGAGTGTCTAGAAACAGCAGACCAGGAATGTTTATTTTCGTAGAAGCTTGTTTAAGCAGAGAACCGCAGAATTTCTCTACAGCGTTAAAAGGTATGGGATAAGATTTGAGTGATTGGGTGATGCCTCCAGATTCTCCTTTGGTGATAGAAATGCCTTTAATGCGTTCTAAGATGCTCGATTTTCCATGGTCGATATGGCCGACAAAGACCACAATAGGCTGACGAATCA
This sequence comes from Candidatus Nanoarchaeia archaeon, assembly GCA_035289145.1. GTDB lineage: Archaea > Nanobdellota > Nanobdellia > SCGC-AAA011-G17 > UBA489 > JACOVP01. The sequence goes on along the minus strand of DATDXZ010000038.1, from coordinate 9,098 downwards.
TAGTTGCTTCCTTCACCTCTTAACTGCTAAACAGAAGAGAAAATCGTTTAAAAAGGTTTGGAGAGCTAAATAAAAGAACTTGTAGTCCATGAATGGATACTTAACCATTTAAAAGTGCGTCTTAGTCTAGCGCTAAATTTTTGGTAAGTAGTACGGGTGTCTTGTCCAAGAATACCTGTAAGATCAGATCGTGTCTTGGAATCAAAAAAATGATTCACGCCTTTATTAAGGTTAGGAAAAAGGCTGTTGGCAGGTTCTGTATGAAGAAGCTCTACAAGAGAAGCATATTGAATACCAAAATAACGATCAGGTTTAAAAGGAAGATGTGGATCAACATGCTCCAGAAGACTTAAGTCTCCCTGTGCTTTTACAGAAGCTTGAGGATCCTTTTGATCAAGATAAGAATAAATAGCCCCCATATATCTGAGAAGTGCAGCAACAGATCCTACTGCAAATCGCTCATCGGGTGTCGGGTTATAAGTCGATGCTTCACTAGAAAGAAGATTTCCTTCTGCGAATTTTGGAAAGTAGTCATGATAAATCTCTTGTCGTTCTTGAAGAGACAACATAAGTTTAATGCGAGGATCAACCATAAGTAAAGCAATCATGTCAAAGTCAAAAGGTGCTTTGAAGGGAATACCAAGATCGCAGATGGAAAATTGTGAAGGTCTGCCTTGGGAATCATTTCTATAAAGAACATTGCCTGGAAGGAGGTCTCCATGAACTGCTGCTTCTTGAAGTAATAAATAAGAAAACATGCGCTCCCTTTCTCTGGCGATACCGAAACGATTGAAAAAACTTCCTGCTTCGCGAGCAAGTGCTCCTGGTGTAACACGTTTTAAAGTTTGGGTGAGAGGAAGAGATTCAAGAACTTCTGACAAATCAAGTTGAACTCCTAAATTAACAATAGCTGCTAATCCACGATCATGGCGGGCGAATAAAGTTTCTTTAGATAATATAGATAACTCATATTCTCGACTTCCATTAGAGATATCACGAGTTACTTGAGTAAATATTTGAGCAGTCCGTTCCAAAATAGATTTTATATCTTCTCTGACTCTAGTGCGAATACGTTCACGGTCTCTCCGGCTTGCTTTTGCAAAGCGAGTATAATAAGAGTCTAGAAGATCATGGAAAGAACCATCAAGAGCTTCCATGACGACTAGATGTTCTTCAGGATCATGAAAATAAGGTCTGGGTTGACGAGAATCAATGGCATGAAATAGATCAAGATGTTTGTACTCTCGTTGGTCTATAAGTTGTACAGGAGTGCCACCGGCAAAAGTAAGAGTCTGTTCTTCTTGAGGAACATAGCGTTTTGCGATGGCTTGCACAGAAGGTTGAGAACAATCACTAGGTGTTATCTTAAGTAAAGAAACTCTAGTAAGCATGCCCTCATAAATTAAAGAAGTTGAATGAGTCAAAGGTGAGGGGATAATGTTAGTAGCACTAGTATAAATATCTCTAAGTCTTGCTTCAGTAAGAAATGCTGTAAGCTTCTGATCCTCTGTAGATTGCGTTTGGTCCATATTGCATAACTACACCTCTTTAAAGATGATATGAAGGTTTAGATGTGCTATTATAAAGCTATCGTTCATCCTCTATAAAGGATCCTTAAGATGTCCCTAATAAGAACTACAGTCGTTTTAAGTTTTTCTAAAGCAAGGAAAAAGTGAGGATCGCGGGCATTATGACTGATTTCAACAATTTTTTGTAAAAGCACTTCTCTCTGTTTGGAAAGATCATAGGACAAAGGTTCGTCGCGGGTATAATGTGCTTTCATGGTGTCTATATAGAGTTTATGGATTTTATCTAAGAGAGTATAGAACTCATCTATTTGTTTTTGTGATCCTTTGGTAGATCCCATAGCACGAGACATACGTTTAAGTTCGTCAGCTATGCGTTCTAAGCATTCAACAAATTCGCGATAGAAAAGGAGAGTTTCAACATTGGCTTCCATTTTTTTGGCTAGAGGAGGCCGTAAGACACATTTGCGAATGGTGCGTAAAGTAAGGTAGCTAAGACGATTGATATCTTCGTCTCGTTTAGTCAATTCAGAGGAGCTTTCTTCAGAGGTAGATTTGATATCATCAAACATGGATCGTAAAATGGTGTCTATTCTGCGAATAATGGTGTTAAAAGAGATTTCTGAAGGATTAAGGAAGTCTTTGGCTACAATTTTTGATTTAGTCTGTTCTATGACTTCTAGAGCCATGAGATTGTTAAGAATATTACGAATAAAAGTTTGTTTTTCACGAATAGTTTTCTCTCCAACAAAAATGAAAGTGTCATAGCCTGCAATATATTTTGAAATAATTCTTCTCTGAATGTCTTGTTCGTCTAAAGTGTCAACATCTAAAGTGATAGTCAGTGATTCAGGGTCATTTTCTTCCATTTTCGAGGAAAGAACGATTTCATTATTGCCATTTTCATTCAGGTAAATCATATCGCCCTTCTGTAAGTTATTTTTTTTCAGCCAGTCTTTAGGAATAGATACTACGAATGAACTGTTGCCGAATTTAATCAGTCGTCTATAATCCATCTATATACCCCCTTGTTGGAAATATCTACCGGAATTTTTCCGGTAAAGTATATCCCTGATATATAGAATATCAGTCAGGTATATATAAATCTATCCCTTATATCCTTTTATCAATTAGTCACCGAACCGGGGGGTGGAATCAATGGCTATGAAAAAAGAAAAAAGTGAGAGTGATGGATACGAGCTATTTGACGAACTCGATAAGGAAGAAGACTTTTACAACAAAGATGAGATTGGGTCACTCCTAGAGGATGACGAGATATCGGACGAAGAAGAAGCCTTTATGCTAGGGTATATGGGCTCAAACGAGGAGTAACATGGGAAAATATAGGCGATGTCTAACCTGTATGTCTCCAGTGATGAAAAGCGCGCGTTCGAATCCGTACATGTGCAGGGAATGTGAACGAGAAACTGGCAGAGATATAGTAGTACCCATCTACCATCGACGATTTGAAGGATAACATGCAGCAAGACAAACTCAACAAAAAAACACCGAAGAAAAAAAGAAAGGGAGGGGAAAGACCCTTATATCCCATAGATATAGAAATTATTCATGAATAAATGTTTGGGGAACTTTGATATAGAGAGTATCACTTATATATTTTGCTGACGCACCCATAATATCCGCCGTAGAAGGTAAAGCAATAGAGCGATAAAAAGTTTTGAGATGTTTTCCTTTATATTTTTGGTCAGCGACAATTTCAATAGTTTTGCCAACCATTTTCAGAGTTAAATAGCGTCTTTCCACATCAGGCAGGGTGACTTTAATGAGAATTTCTTTAAAGTTTTGTGACATCTCGCTGTAAGGTTCTTCAAACTGTCCCAGAGCTTTGCGCAGCGCGTTGACATTATTTCTGACAATCTTGACAAATTTATTGAGATCTGTCTCTTCTAAGAAGGCTAATCCTTTTTTTGATCGTTTTCCCACGCTACACCTCTATATGTAAGTATTAATAAATGTGATGGTCATGCATTCCCTTGTAGGAATATAATTCTGTTTGTGCAAACCAAAGAGCGATTTCTCGTTCAGCTTCTGCTTTTGTTTCTGATGCATGGACTAAATTGCGAACGCTTCTTTTTTTATGGTTGCTGAGAGCGTAACTATCTAAAGAAAAGTCTCCCCGAATAGTTCCTGGTAACGCTTGTCTTGGTTCAGTGGAGCCGACTAATTTTCTGCCTAAGTCAACAGCATGCGGTCCTTCTAGAACTAAAGCGACAACAGGTCCTTCTTGTAAAAAAGTAGTGTTCATGTTTTTGACGCGTTCGGCGATTTGCTTCGGCGTCTCTTTCATCTCGATGCCTTTTTCAGCATAGCTTTTTTTTGTCTTTTCTGCCAGTGCATTCGCCCATTGTTCAGTGACTAGATAATGATTGGAAGCCATAAGATCATTGGCTTTGACTAATTTCAAGCCGACAATCTTCAAGCCAGTCTGTTCAAAGCGTTTAAGAATTTCTCCAACTAATCCCTTCAAGACACCATCGTGTTTGACAAGAATTAAGGTGCGTTCGATCATGGTTTATTTGGATTTCTCTTTTGCTGGTTTTGCAGGAGTAACTTTTTTGTGCTGCGTCCATCTAACACGTAATGCCTTTCTTTTTAAGACAAGTTCATTTTTTCTGCATTTAGATCCACAGAAGTGAAAAATCTTAGCGTCATTGCGGACATACATGATGCCTGTTCCAGGATTGATATCGCCGCCGCAAAAACTGCAGAAAGTCATGTCTTTCTACCACCTTTGGAATTCTGTGTTAGGCTGCGAGCTTCAATTTCTGTTTCTCTGAGAAGAATAATATCTTGTTCTCTAATAGGACCTTTGACATTGCGGCGCATGACTTTTCCTTTTTCAGGGCCATCCATCAATTTGCAGCGAACTTGGATGATGCCGCCACGAGTTCCTGTGCGTCCAACAATTTCTTCAACAACAGCAGGCATCGCTGAGGTAAAATTGACAGTTGTTCCTTTTTGTTGAGATGGCTGCTGCTCTTGTGGAGCTTGTTTGTCAGGTCGTTTTCCTGGAGCTTCTGTAGGAGCTGCTGGTTTTTGTTGGGTTGGTGGTTGTTCTGCCATAGGATAACCTTATTTGGATTTAGCTGCAATATCTTTGATCAAGTCGCTAGCATCGCCTTCTTGAGTAATAGCTACACTAACTGTAGGAACACTTAAGCCGGCAGCAGCGCCTAATTCTTCTTTGCTTGCTTTGAGAACGCAAGGAACTTTCTTTTCTGCGCAAAGTGGTCCTAGATGCATAGTAATTTCCTGGGGATTTGCATCGCCTGCTACAACAACAAGTTTTGCAACGCCACGTTCAATAGCTTTAGTGGTTTCATTAGTACCTTTCTTGATTTTTCCCGTCTTGCGGGCAATTTCAACAGCTTCGTATGCTTTCTTTAAAAGATCGTCTGACATCGTGTACCTCCCTCAAACCTATAAGGTCATTGGTAGCAAAAGAACCAGCTCAACGCTTTAAAAAGGTTTCTATGATCTTTTAAAATTGGAGCTTGTTAAGAAGATAAAGGATGAGGATAATCACTAGAATGATCTTCCAATGTCTTCTAAAAAAATTCCTTAGAGTCATGTTTCCATTTCACCTCGCAGCCATGATAGAAATAATAGGAGGGTTATAATAAAATCCCATCTTAAATCAATGACCTCAACAAACGCTATAATCGTCGTAGATAACGTGTTTATTTCATTCTAGTTCATAGAAATAACAGAAAAAAAGCAGTTTAAATAAATATCAAAGTGTGTATTGTTGCCTTGTCAGGTGTTAGATTAGAAGAATAATATTTTTCTTCTGTCCAATAGAGAGACGTATGTAGGTTTCTTTCAGAAACAGTTAGTCAAAATCAGAGACCTGGGAAACCACTCATCGGTAGTAAGGAATCGTACGTCTTACGCAAGTCAAGAGCTCTTTTAATGTCTTTAGCCTTTTCTGGAAATCTTCGTTGCAATATGTGAAATTCCCTATTCACCCTCCTATTTTTCCATAGACATCCAATCGTCATAAGTGGAAGAGCAGATGCCTGATACGCCATTACACAGATTGAAGTTGACACTATAATGCCACCAAATGCATTATATTTTTCAAAAACGCGTTCTAAAATACCAGAATTATAACCCAATATTGCAATTGCTAAAGTTCCTAAACCTCCAAGAGCACATGACCAATTATTACATCTTCTTTCAATAGATTCATACGCATTTATTTCTATGTCTATCATTCTCTTTCGTATATCTGGTCCCAATCTTTCACCTATTTCATCACCTTCTGTTAATAGCTCTTCAAGTTGCTTTTCCAAAGCTTCATCTTTTTCTTGCATTTTCTCCACATCCTTCGCAGGTATTTTGTTATTAACTTTATTATATACGATGGTAATAACGATTTTATATAATTTGTGTTCCCCTAAGTGGGATACAGATAGAAAGGTTTAAATATTTAGAAAAGAAATTAGCAGTATGAACACAAAAGTATTTGAAGAAATTGGCTTAACTCCTGGTGAGATAAAAGTATATATGGCTCTCTTGAAAATAGGCAAGAGTTCAACAGGAGCAATAGCCAAAGAATCTCAAGTTTCAAGATCAAAATTATATATCATTTTAGATAAGTTAGCGAAAAAAGGACTGGTTGGTCACCTTATGAAAGACGGGGTGGCTTACTTTAATGCTATGGGGCCGAAAAGAATCATTGATTATATAGAAGAAAAGAATAGAGAATTAAGCCGACAAAAAAAGTTTATTCAAAAAATGCTCCCTGAATTAGAATTAAGACAAAGACTTGGGAAGTCAGAGGCAGAAGCTGCGTTATATGAAGGATTTAAGGCAATAAAGAATTTCTATCTTAACATATTGGACGAATTGCGCTCTGGAGAAACATATTATGTTATTAGCGCAGCTTATGGAGAAAATAGGCTTGGTGTAAAAGAATTCTTTGAAAACTATCACAAACAAAGAGCAAAGAAAAAGATAAAAGTGAGAATGTTGGCTAATTACAATGCTAAAAAGATGTTGGCTGAATCCACTTTTATGAATTCAGAAATAAGATTCTTACCTCAATATTTAATCTCTAATATGATCATCGTCTTTTACAAAACAAAATCATTTATCTTTTTTTTGTCGGATGAGCCCATAGGACTATTCATAGAAAATGAAGAAGTAACTAAAGGTTTTAAATCATATTTTGATGCTTTCTGGAAAATAGCTAAAAAATAAAATAGTTAAAAAGTTTACTTCTTAAGTTGTTCAGTTTTTAATTCCATAGCTTTTGCGTGTTCTTCAGTAAAAAAGAACTCATGACATTGTAAACATGTATAGGCAGGCACATTATACAAAGGTAGTCCTTCTTCAAAACTATAGTCTTTAAGTAAAACAAGTTTCATTGCTTTATCGCAGGCTGCACAATAAAAAGCTTCTTCTTCTAAGGGTGTAAATTTAAGTGAATTATGCATAGAAGAGATGAAAGGAATCAGAATAAGCTCTGTAGAAAACTTAAATAACCAATGCAGTCGTTAGACTGCAATTGGTTATTTAAGTTTTCTACAGAGCTTCAGAATATAAAAGCTTTTATATCTAGACAAGAGGAGATAAATTATGAGTTCAATCAAAAAGACAGCATATAAGTACGCACTCCAAAATGCTATTCGTTACAATGGCAAAGCCAATCCGGGCGCAGTTATAGGAAAACTCTTTCTCGAGCATAAGGATATCAAAAAAGAGGAAGTCATCAAGACAGTCAATGAGATAGTCAAGAAAGTCAACAAGCTTTCAGTAGAGCAGCAAACCAAAGAGCTAGATAAGCTAGCCCCAGAACTTTTGCATATTGAAGTGAAAAAGACTGACTTCAAGGAATTGCCGAATGCTGTCATAGGTAAAGTGAAGACGCGTATTGCTCCAGAGCCTTCCAAATACATGCATTTAGGTCATGCTTTGGTCTTCATTATCAACAAAGCCTATGCAGACAAGTACAAGGGAAAATGTTTATTCCGTTTAGAAGATACAAATCCAGAAAAAGCAACGCAGGAATTTGTAGACAGTATGGATGTAGATATGAAATGGTTGCATTTAACTTACGATCAGAAAATTATTTGCTCTGACAGGATGGAGATGTATTACAAATATGCTGAAAAGTTAATTGCTGATGGCAATGCTTACGTCTGCACATGTAGTCAAGAACAAGTGAAAGAAGGAAGAGAGAGAAAAGTCCGTTGCGCTTGTCTGAAGAAACTAAAACACAAGGAAGAGTGGAAAAAGATAGTGGAAGACAAATATGAGGAAGGAAAAGCAAATCTAAGGCTTGCCGGTGACATGGAATCAGATAATGGAGTGTTGCGCGATCCAATTATCATGCGCATTTCTAAGAAAAAACATTATGCAAAGGGAACTAAGTATTCTGCTTGGCCTATGTATGATTTCGAAAATGCTATCGAGGATTCAATTGAGAATATAACGCACATTGTGAGAAGCAAAGAGTTTGAACTGCGTCTATTTTTGCAGAATCGCATCAAAGAAATGCTCAAGTTGCCTAAGCAAGAAGTGATTGAGATTGGGCGTTTCAATATTATTGGTCATACAACACAAGGAAGAGAGATTCGTGCTCTTATCGAATCTGGAAAAGTTAAAGGATGGGATGATCCCCAATTAGTAACAGTAAAGGCATTACGTCGTCGTGGCTTCGATCCAGAAACCTTCTGGGACTTGGCTAAAGAAGTCGGCTTGTCCAAGTCAGAAACAAACATCAGCGAAGAAATGCTCGAAACATTGAACAGAAAACGTATTGACAAGAAAGCTAAGCGCTATTTCATGATAGAAAATCCTAAGAAAATAATGATTGGTGATCACAAACTCAAAGAAACCAATGTACCTTTGCATCCGGAAGTCAAAGAATATGGTCATAAAGTTATCAAGATTAGCAATGAGTTCTACGTGGAAGACGAGATCAAGAAAGGAAAAGTGTATAGATTTATGCATCTCTTCAACTTCAAAGATAATAAATTTGTTTCAGAGTCATATGATCAGAAGTTAAATGCGCAATTAATCCACTGGTTGCCAGTAAGTAAAGACGTAGTCAAAGTAGAGGTCTTGATGAATGACGGTACTAAAAAAGAAGGATTAGCGGAGCCTGCAATTAAGGATCTTAAGGTTGATGAAGTCGTCCAGTTCGAGAGGAAATTCTTCGCGCGTTTAGATAAAAAAGAAAAAGATAAGTTATATTTTGTTTATACACACAAATAGTTAAAATTCTTAAAGCTTGTGGATTCGCTCATTTAACGAGCACATACTTTTGTATCTGGTGTGTGTAAACAAGAATATGGTTTTTCTAGAGGGGAATAAGGCTCAGTAGAAATGCTTATGATTAAGGAGAGGATACTCTCTCCCATCCTTTTTGGGGAGGAGAGTACACTTCATGGAAAAGAGAATGGAAAAGAAGTATATTAAGATTGTGAAGAAGATTTTGAAGAATCTTACGAATCTACGAGTGAGAAGATATTCCCATAAATTTTCGAAGAAGATGTATGGAATTGGGCACATATTGTCCTGCTTGCGCTGAGACAGCGCATG
>DATDXZ010000037.1:0-6263 GCA_035289145.1 Candidatus Nanoarchaeia archaeon | reverse complement strand
TAAGTTATTTATTTTTAAGCGGCGCGACCCTTCGGGTCTTTTTGGACGACTTGTACCCGACCGTCAGCATAAGAATTCAAGAGCCTGACGTACCAGCAATTCAGGTAGTAGCCCCTGTACCGATAAGCGCTACGGAGACCTGATTGATTTCCTGGAGTCCATACTGGAACACCTGCTTCACCTGGTTGTGCTGTTCTCAAGTCTTGTGTTTTTGGATCGTAGCATACTCTTCCATCTCGAGCAATGTAGGGAGCTTCAACTGCTTTAGTAAGTTCAGTTTCTGTAAATGTAAAGCCATGTCTATTGTCAGCTTTTTCTATGCCAAGGCCAGCAACAAGCAGAGGAACAGTTGTTGTTCTGCCAAGCAATTGAAATACTTTTTGTGCTAAATCTTGATTATTTCCTGTAGGAGAAAAGAGACTAATAGAGTCTGTATCTGCATAAGTTTTGTCTCTTTCAGGAATATCATTCCAATAGTGCACAACGTCTGCTGGACTTGCCACTTGTATTCTGCCCTCTGTTAATTGATGAAGAATTTGATTATAGCTTAATGCTCGTGGAACATTGGAGTGAGTAATAGGTTGATTTTTTGCATATGGTGTAGTATCTGCTAGAGGGGTTCCTCGAAATAGTTTATTGTGTATTCTGAGAACTGCTCGTCCTAATTCGTCAAAGACGAGATTATGAATATATCTATGAAATGTATAATCTGCAAGTGGACTAGATGTTTCTGTCATAGGAATTCACACAAAATTACTTCTTCATAACCTTTACGGTCTGCAGGTCATTCCAAAAAGCATTGAACATGTTGCTGAACGCTTTCGTAAAAAATGGAGTGTTCACCCAAATGCCAGTGTCATAGCTTTCATGAACATCAACATCATCAGAAACCATAAACATAACTTCTTGATCATCAATGATAACAAATCGTCCTTTAAAGCCTTCCAAAGGTTTGAACTGAACTACGTCTTTCACTTCGTTCAACACTTTCATGTTGCCTTCTGGTAAAGGAGCTGCAATTCTGATTTTAACGCCTTGGTCAGCTAGCTTTTGGAATAATCCTTTATAGCGTTTGATTTTTCTCTGTAGTCCAGCAGTGCTAGTAACCATAACAACGGATTTCTGTGCTTTGTCCAGCATGCTGCGTAAATGATTATAGACTGTGTCTCGTCCTTTCAAAGAGCCTGCTAAAGAGTAAGGATCAACTTTCTGGATCCCTTGTTTGTAAAGTAATTCAATCTCATGGAAGACAGGATCTTGTTTCACATCTTCTAAGAAACCAACATGAGAATCTGCTTTCACTTGAATCTCATCTTTCATTCTCCTGACAATTTCCTCAGGCTTGACTGCTAAATAGCGAATAGGTCTTCCTAGCTTCATAAGAACAAAGCTTTTCTTTTCTAAGCTCTCTAAAACATCATAGCTTCTAGATCTAGGAACTTGAGAAATATCGCTTAACTCTCCTGCTGTAGCCATGCCTCGAGCCAATAAAGCAGTCCAAATCTTTACTTCATAGATATTAAGATCAAATGCAGCTCGTAATTTTTTTAATAAATCTTCTTTGACAATCATTAGGGTACCTTCTATCACCCCTAGTTAATGTCTAAAATTGGGCAAAGTTTCTTTATAAAGCTTTCGGTTTGTTGCTACTTCAGAGTTACTAAGAGAAAGAAAAGGAAAAATAACTTAAAAATCGACGTTCAGATCGTCTTCTATGCCTTCTAAATCACTAATATCAATATCTTCGTCTAGAGTGTCTAATCCAGTCAAATCTTGTTGTATATCTTCAACAGTTGCTCCATCAGAAGAAGGGGTTTGTTCAGCAAGAGGTTGCTGAGGTGTGCTGCAGCCAGCTAAAAAAATAGCCAACAGAAAAAAGAGACTAAGAGATAAACGACGCATGTTAAATCACTTCCTGTACTGGTGCAGGTTCTGTTTTTGATTTGGTCACAGAAGCAATTGCATCGCCCTTGCCAGCTTGTTTAAATTGTTTGATAGCATTTTGTAGAAGATCATGCAGTTTCTGTAAGGAGTCTTTAATGACTGTTTTGTCGCCTTGATTTAATGCTTGTCTTACGTTAGTAATTTGTGTATCAATAGATTGTATTGCACCTTCAATTGCGGAAGCTTGTGAAGCATCAGCATCATTCGTCTTGACACGCAGAAGTGCTTGCTTCAAAACTGATTGAATACGCTCTGCTTTCTGCAGAAGAGATGTAGCTCGTTGCTTGTAAGCATCTATCTGTCGCTCTTTGAAAGATTGTTTATATTTAACCCAAGTCTCTCGAACCTTAGTCATGACTGCTTTCAAGTCTTCACGAGTTTTCGCTGCTGTTATTTCATCTTTTAAGGATTGTAAAGTAGTCAAGGCAGTTTCAATAGTTTGTAATTGGTCTGAAGGAATGGTGGTGTCTGCAGATTGCAATCGCGATTTCAAAGCAGTAAATGCTTCAATCATGCGATCAACAGTCTTAGTGAGATGTTCTTTGATTTTTGTAAACGCTTCTCCGCAGTTGCCTTCCATAGTTTCTTGTGCTCTGCAACGTTCTCGAAGAGTTTGAGCATTTGAATCTATTGCAATTTTGCGAGTTTTTGCATCGTCTAAACGTTCTTGCATTTTTTGACGAAGTTCCTGACGTTTCTCTTCCGTCTTCAAGATCCGTTCATCAAGTTTTGCTTCTCGTTGTTCTTGTTTTTCTAGTATTTGTTGCTGTCGCTCTTCCATGCGGTTACGGGAGCCATAGCTGCTATTTTCTTCAGCAAGAGCTACTGAAAAAGAACTAAGGAATAAAAGACTTAATAAAAAAATACTTAAGAGTTGTTTCATAAGATCACCAAGAATAGAGAAGAGGCACTAATATTTAAAGACTACGTTTGGTAAAAATGGATGCTGATTGTAGTTCAAGACAGCTTAAGCTTATATAGGAAGGCAATAGAATAATTATATAATGAAATCTTCATTTTTAGAAAGAGTTATAGGAACAACACGCTTAGAGAGAATAATTGAGAAAGAAAAAAATAATAATAAGGTAAATAAGGTTTCTTTTTTGTTATATGTGTTAAGGCCCCTATCATTTTTAGGAATGGTAAGGAAGGAATGCAAAGATGGTAGTAGTTTTAATGGAAAGTATAAATCATGTGTTGCAGACTGTATGGGAGTCTCTGATAAAGTCATTGTATATAGCATGGCAAGTATAGTGGAGATAGGTAGATTAAGTGCTTATCTATATCTGGCTAGTCAGCTCTATAATCAAGTTGCCTAATGTTTTTTAGATATAAAAGTGCTATTTGTTAAATAAACTGAAGTGTTTTGACTTGCTTTCTTGCTTTTTCGAGTTTCTTCTCAAAATCAGCCATAAATGAGGCGATTTTTTCAATCGCTAATGTTTTTAACTCTCCGCTGGTCATCTTTCCGGATTTATAGGCTTTGTAAATCTGCATCAGTTCTGCGTCGTCTTCAACAAAATGTTGTTTCAACAGCTCAAAGACCATATCTTCTTCAGGTATGCCTCCAAGTTTTCTGTGTTCTTCCAAAGTTTTTCTGCCACCAGTTTTCGCTTTCTGGATTTTCCGTTTGATAGATTCTGCATCTTCTGGTAAAGACAAGCAGGATTCAGGTAGTGACTTGGACATTTTGAAATCGCCGTTTAAGGCTGGAGTAAATTTATGGTAGATTGAGCTGAGCAAAAAGTATTTTTTGTCTTTCGCCCGTCTGATATAATCTCTCGCTAAGCGTAAGTGTGGAGCTTGATCAATGCCTATAGGAATAATGCCTGGCATGCGCTTGGTAATCTGTGGATAAAGCATGTCGCCTATTTGTGTCATTGAAGACATGATGCGTGCGGGTTCTGCGGATCCATAAGTTGCGCGGAATTCATTCAAAGTAATTTTCTGTGCTACTTCATAGGCTATTTTGATGACATTCATGTTTTCAGATTGAAAATAGAAAATCGTTTTTTTCGGATCAAGTCCCAAAGCAAGATAGGCGGGAATATGAAACTCTAATGCGCGTTGTCTTGCTTCTTCTATGCTGACTCCTCGCGTTGCCGCAGATTCCAGATCAGCTATAAGAATATAAGTCTCTGCTCCATGCTCTTGAAAATAGCGTAGTTGTTCAACAACAAGTTTATTGCCTAGATGCAGTTTGTCTCCTGAAGGCATGATGCCGCTTAAAGCGTAGAAATGTTTTTTCTTCTTGATGCATTCTGCAATCAGCCCTAAGTCCTTCCCTGAAAAAACAACACCGCGTCGCATAATGCGATTAGGGTCAGGAAACTGGGACTGTGAAAACTGCTCTAGTCCAAATTCAGTAAGAAGTCGTTCATAATCCTCAACTAAAGAAGAGCCCCATGGATCCACTAACACTGTCATGAAAAGACAAGAAGTTTCGGCGTATTTAAAACTTTTGAGCTTAAAAATAGAAAAGAAGACACAACAAAACACTTATAAGAAACAAAAAAGAAGTGAAGACTATGGGTGACGAGAAAAAAACAGAGGTCTATGCTATAGGAAGCGCAAAAAGCTTCATAGTTGTGAAATATGCTGGAATATTTGACATTTTAGAATTATTGGGTGCTATCAAAACAGGGTTCGCAAAACGATATTATACTGTTGCGGGAAAAGAGCATTCTGAAGCAGTAAAGTCTTCAGGAAAAGAATTGGTCTTCGAGTTTGAAGGGATGAGAAAAGTGACAGAGTATGTTCTTTTTAAAATAGTGATAAAGATAAATATTTTGAGGCTTATTGATGTAGTAGTAGGGTCAAGTGAAGGGAAAGAAAAGAAGCAGCAGGCAGAAGTGGACATCAATGTGAAATCATGGATAGGGAAAAATTACAAGAACACTTTTAAGAATAAGTCAAAAATACAAGAGTTCCTCCGTCAAGTGTACGAGCGATTTATAGGAAAAACACAGTTAGATGATCTGAAAAGAAAGCTCATTGTAGAGACTTTAAGCCTTATTGATGACATGAAAGCAGTGATGAGCATGCCTAGAAAATAGTAAGTTTATTAAAGAATAAGGAGATCACACAAACATGCCTGAAAGAGATTTCATTGGAGATGTCGTCAAATATAGTTTCTCGGGTATTATTCCTATAGATGACTTATATAAGGCGTTGAATAAGTGGACAAAAGCCGCCGGATATAGGATCATGGAAAAAGAGCATAAGACTGTTGCAAGTGGAGAAAAAAGCGATCATGTTCTCGCGTGGACATTGGAAAAAAAAGCTACAGATTATGTAAGATTAAAAATAGACACTGACATCAAGATCAAAGGAATGAGAGAAGTCAAGACTAAGACAGGGAAGAAAAAATACCATCAGGGAAACGTTGACTTTGCTTTTTCTGCATATCTCGAGAAAGATTATGAAGATATGTATGGAAAAAACCCGTTGGTGAAGTTCACCCGTGAAGTCTTTGACAAATATGTCACGGAAAGCAAAATGAAGACCTTTGAGCGAGAAATCATCAAAGACCGTGATAAGCTTATTACGGAAATTCGTGCGTTCTTAGAAGTCCAAAAACTCAAAGGAGAAGAAGAAAAATAGAAACTATTCTATATTATGTCCATAAGCTGGGGCACACATAACATCCCATGCATCACTATAAGACCTCTCAACACTCTTTACTATTGGAGCTTCAGGAAATATTTTTTTGACACTTTCATAAATTGTTCTCATGAGACCTAAAATTCGATCATTGCGATATGCTACTTTTTCATACTCTTTTTCATCCGCTATACTATCTAAAGTTTCCAGATTAATCAAAGATTCACTCAAATGTTCTAAAAGTCTTAATCGATTCATAAATGAGAGAGAACCAGCCAATAACTATGTTTCGGTACGGCTAAAATCAATCCAAAAGCTATATATAGGACTGCCACTGTTCTAACACTAAGCCCGTCATGAGAATACTCAACTGAGTACGGCAAACGCCAAGCAATGAGTTTGGGAGTTAATGCCGGGCAAAATACCTCATATTCGCAAAAACAAGGATAAATCAAGATTAAGTTTATGATCGTCCCATGCAAAAGAGAGAAAATAGGTAAATAGGCAAAATAAAGCCATAATGCAGATACATACAAATGGGACGGTAAGCTTGTTCTGGATTTGCCGTTGTGTTTCGAGGTAAAGAGGTCTTAATCGAAGAAAGACACATTCGAAACAAGTGGAGGCAAGTACCATGGGAAAAATTAGCCCAGTCGCAGCAAAATATATGATTCACGCCCAGATCCAAATTGAAGGCGTAGTAGACAGACCAGACG
>DATDXZ010000036.1:0-13091 GCA_035289145.1 Candidatus Nanoarchaeia archaeon | reverse complement strand
TGTGTGTTCCACTGCAATGGACGCATATCATGGGTTGTCCTCCTTAGGGCAACCCCCTTATGATTATAACCCTCTTTTCTCTCAGAATATCGAGTCATTTGGAGGATAAAAGCTTATCCTCTTTTAACTATGGCTGTCTATTATTACTCCGTCTTTAGGGGGAGATAATACTTATATATTATTGTTGTATAGTTACTACTATCAAATTAATACTAATGGAGATACACACTATGAATCAAATACACTTGAATGAATTGCCAGATAGACTTTCTTTATATAGAGATGGACTTAATAAGGAGCTTCAAGATAGAGTTGAAGCAATACTTGCCTCACATGGTTTTTCTCTAGTTGCAAAAGGATTAGCATTAGATGGACATGGAGATGAAGAAAGGATTTATAGGACAAAAAGAGATTTTAACCAAATCATCCTAGGAATTTATAGTCCTGATGGTAGTTTTGGGCTCAATGTACCTATGGTATGCTCTGACGACACGGGCTGCATGGATGCTCTTCTTTTATTTTATGCGACTAGTATAAAAACTTATGAAACTATTGCTAAGAAGTTAACAGGAAATAAATTATTGTCTATCAAACGATTATTTAGGGATGAACTAATTCTACCTTAATAACTTTCATATACTATTTGTTCAAAATCTCATCAATCAGAGAAGCCTAAATTAGACATTTACATATCCTTATCTAATTCTTTCCATGCCCAAGGCCTCTTCTTCAATAGATGTTTACATTTAATGGCAGTGTCCGCGTACAGTTCATATCCTGCTTGGTGAGCATCATCACAGAACATAGCATCATCATAGGTATTTTCTTTGTCATCTACCCTAAATTCTATTTTTTCCAACACTTCTCTAGCGATTAATGCACATCCAAGACCACATTGCTTCACTTCCATTACTCTTGGAGCTTCCACTTCTTCTACTTTTAATTTGACTCGTACTTTGGCGTAATCAAAATCTGATCTTATGAGCTCTTCGTATAGTTGTGGATTCATTTTTTTCAAGATGTCTTTATTCTCCTGCATTTGTTTTTCTTCTTCTTTTGTTAATTTCCTATACAAAACTGGAAAGAGTTGTGTTGTATCTCCCACTGGATAATAATTGTAGTATACTCCACTGATAATCTTCTTTTTCTGACTGAGCAACTTCTCTATTACATCTACCGGAGGGATAACATCCTGCTCCAAGCTTAAAAAATAATCATACTCTTCTTCCAACACTTTTTTTCTCAAGACATTTCTGGACAATACTATCTTTTTTTTGATGTCTGTAATCCCTGAGAAATCATGTTTATGGGCTATTTTGAGTGTTTTTAGATATTCTGAGAATTTTTCTGTTGCAGAGTTGTCAACCAAAAGAATATCATAATTTTTGTAAGCCAAATTCTTGACGGCGCGCACATATTCTTCTGTACAGTACGCATGATATTCTGAAACAGGACAACCAACTAAGACTTTTTGCAGTTTTTCCATATTACTTGTTTAAGATCTTGTCAATCATAGAAGCATAAGCTGGGCGTGTAATGAAGACACCGACAGTAACTCCGATGATTGTTGTGACTGCAAAACCACGTACTAATCCTGCGCCTGCTCCCCAAAGAGGAATCATAGCAGCAACTGTGGTTGCGTATGCAGCCATAATGATAAAGAAAGCGCGCTTGACTCGTTCTTTCCAGCCGAGCAGACTTTCTCCCTTCAACACTTCGTCGGTAATCACGATCTGATCGTTGACACCTGTACCAACAGCAGCAATAATACCCGCAATACTTGCAAGGTCCATGCTCCATTGCATAATCGACGCTGTTCCTAAAGTCAAAATGACTTCACTGAGGGTTGTGATCATAATTGGAATAGTAATCTGGAATTTTCTGTACCTGATATAGATAACTACAGCAACTGCGAGTATTGCAATCAATCCAACAACTATGGAATTTTTGATGAACTCCTTACCTAAAACTGGTGAAATAGTATCTAATTTCTCAATTTCTATCTTGACAGGAAGGCTGCCTGTAATTAAGACTGTTTGCAACTTGTTCATCTGGCTTAATGCTGTCTCATAAGCTGCCTGCTCCGTAGCTCCATAGCCGGGACCAGAGATAGCTATCTGCGTTGTTTCTCTGCCCTTGAGATCTTCACTAATCTGCAGGCTGTCTACTTGCGTGTTATCTAAATACAGATCTAAGGACTGACTCAAGTAACGAGCACCAGATTCTGATGTGTTGACTTCGATATTCTGCGTTATGCGCGCGTGATTTTTTGCTGAAGCCTCGCTTAATGAGATAACAAATTCGAACGTGCATACCCATTGATCTGCTGACAACTGCCGGCATGGAGGGCGGATACCTGAACACGAACCGTCATTACGACAGACAAAAGGAATATCTCCCTGACCGCCTCTGAATACGACCTCATTGCCAATCTTTGCCTCGAATTTTCCCTGCTGACCTATTAATTCACGAACCTCTTCCCGTGTTGCACCACCAATTTCAATGACAATAAACTTGTTTCCTTCAAGATCTGACGCTGGACGCATTTTCAAGTCTGCCAGACCGTAGACGTTTAGACGATTACTCAAGACATCAATCATGTCCTGCAATTGACTATCATCAACAGTGGTTGCATTCTCTGTTACTGGCCGGATAATGACCCGACTACCACCTTGCAAGTCTAGACCTAAATTAATATTTGTTTTTTGCGCTGCTCTGACAGTCATGTCTGGTACTTGCGTGATAAGAATAGCATATTCTGACTTGTCTGTCTTGATCACTAATGTTTCTTTTTTGACCAAAGCCGCAGTAATCTTCTGCACTTCTTCATCTGCAGCTACTGCCTGACCATTGATTTTTTGAATAACCATGCCTTGCTTCAAGGAAGTGTTACCCTCTACATTTATTATGGTTAAATTCTGCGTCACAAATCCAGGATCTCCCAAGAAGACATGCTTGATTATTCCCTGATCTGTCTCGACTGTCATGGTTACTTCACTAAATTCCAACTGATTGATGATGGTTTGATAGTCTGTTATAGTTGCTACGGGTTGTCTATTGATGGCGAGAATGAGTTCTCCTGACCTAATGCCTGCTTGTCCTAATTCTGAACTTTCTTTAACATTCCTGACTTCAATGCCTGAAGCCCAAGGCGTTGGATTTATCGCAAGCACTGCCAATAATAAAGCAGTAATCAAGACCCACAATCTTGTCGTCATGAATTTTGCCATCTTACTGACTTACTCCTTCCTTTCTTTTCATTTTCATAATAGTGATTGGAGCATTTAACATATAGGTGACTACAACATCAACGCATAATCCCACTGCCAAGATAATGAAAATCTCCTGCAAGACTACTGATGTTGTTATCATATATCCTATAAACACCGCTGCTATTGCTGTGATAGTCATGGTTAGACCTGTTACGATCGCGCTTAATACACGGTCCATTAATTCTCCTTGCTTCTGCTTCATGGCGCGAGACGCCAACAACATATCAGAGTCCACACTGTAGCCAATCAAAAGCAAAAATGCAGCCAAACCTGCAGTTGAAATCTTTACACCGAGCAAGTTGATGATTGCGAGCGTCACCATGATGTCAATGACAATGGAAGCGACTGTTGCAATGGCTGGAATAAAGGAACGGAATGCTATGAAGACTACGATGGCAATAAGGATAAAGGAAATCAATAATGCGCGAATCATCTGCTGATAGAAGGATGCTCCTAATGCAGAACCGACTACTTCGATGGAGAGATTATCGTCGGTCAATGTGATGCCTATTTCTTTCTCCAATGCTTGCCTGAATGCTGTCTCATCAGTTTGACTAATTTCTACTAATATTCCTGTCTGTTTTTCTGTCCCAAATTCTGTGAGACGACGCACATCTGCGTCTCCGAATTGCTGCCCTAGTATTACCTGCAATGTATCAATATCAACTATTTTCTCAGTAATGACTGTAGCAGAAATACCTCCTTTTAATGAAACATCTTTGTCCATAATATCACCATATGTATTGTAAAAAGAAGTCAAAGCAATAAGAGCGAAGACAATTAGGATTGCAGGCGCTATAAAGAACTTTTTATGATGTTTATTATAGGCATCTTTAATCCACTGCATGCTCATTTGAACAAAAGCGGCTTTAAAAAGCTTACTTCCAGCGTTTACCATAACCTTTATATAGGTTTTAGCCCTGGTTTTGCTTAAAGAGGTGTTATATGCGTCGTCACAAGACTTCTCGTCTAGAAGAACAGTCATGGAAATTTCTTTTTAGTGTTATAGTGAGTATCTCTGTCCTCTCTTTATTGATCTTGATTTTGATGGGCGCAGGCTTGACAGGCTTTGTTGTTACTAATCCCCAACCACCCAGCAATGTTTCGGTTTCTTTAGACTCTTCTTCCTATCCTGAACGCACAGTTATTACAGGAGATGTTTTCATTCAACTTGATGGACCTCTTGAGCAAACAACACAATATTACACCAGTATAGGCGGCAACCAAACTTCCTTGTCTTTGCTTGAAGCTTTGGATCGCCAGAACATTCCTTATCTCTTAACTGAACCTACTCCCCAGGTTGAAACCGTAGCTTCATCTACTACTCTTGTTTATAGCGGCAGAGGAGAGCAAACTTTTCTTTTCCGCCTTCCTAAAACTATTCAAGTTCAACAACTTGCTATGAATGTTCATGGCCGTTCAGAAGGTGGCAGCTTTCCCTCATTTCCAAAGATTGATGCAAACAGAGACGGCCAATATGAATGGGAGTATGTTGGCAATTTCATCGACTTTAACTCCACTTTTACTCTTCCCGAAGGACTTCGAGAACAACAAGAGAACAGAGTCAGCGTTAATGAACAAAATGTTTACTATTGCGAGCTTATCACCTTACCTCGTAGCAAAGATTTTCTAGTTTCAGCGAAGTATCAATCCTTATTACCTGAATCTGGCGCAGATCTTGAAATCATTCTTTTCTCTGCAACAGGTAGCGGCCAAAGCTGGACTGGCACAGGCGGCACTAATGCTTGTGATCTGGACGAGAGTTATACTTCTGCTCCTGAATATCGCACTTGCGCATTGTCTCTTAGCTATGTAGCACAAGGCAATTATTTTGTTTGCATGCACAATGCAGGACTAAACTTGGCTCCAGACACTTACTATGAATTCTCCCGAGATCTTGACAGCAATTCTGGCTATCGCTGCGGAGCTATTAGCAACGGAAGAACTACTTGCACCTCTCAACAAGGAGATTATTTCATCAAAGTACAACCAGCTTCCTATGATGGTGTTCTTGATCGACAAGTTCAACTTGCCGAAGGAGCTCCCACTCCCTTATTACCTGCAAAATTGAATGAACAACTGCAAACCTGCACAGCTTATGGCGACTTCTGCTATATTCTCTTAGAGATGGTCAGCGAAACACAAGGATCTCTTTACTTAGACAGTCTTGACATCACTTACAGCGACCAAGGCAGCATTGTTCATGAACGCAATTTCTACACTCTTTCCTCAAATTCACCTATTCTTTATTCTATTGCAGGACGAGATCTTACACAGGAGAATTATACTTTAGTTCTTCCTCTGGAATTACTTGACCTTGCTGCACCCGTCTTAAGTTCACAACAGCAGACCCGTAATTATACTTTAGAAGTCGGCTTAACTCCCGGTCCTTCTGTGCAGACTCTTCTCACTGTTTTTCGCACCAATGCCACTGTGAATACCACTTTGACTGGCAACTTCACTGATGATGTTACATTCTACAAGCAACTTTTCACTTCTATGCTCCAAGACCATGAAGAAATTTTAACCTTGGGCAACTACAAAACAAAATTGGAAAATGTCTTAGAGTCATTGTCTAGCTATGTCACTTTGAGCCGCGGTTCACAAAATGACTCTAACACTTCATTACTTCAGCTTGAAGATGATATCATGGATGCCATAGCATTCTTGCCTCAATACATCGCTTCCCTTGGCAGCGCTTCCTTTACACCCTCTGTGAGCTCCAGCGACTTTACAGATGATCTTGTCTATGCGCAACAGCGTGATGAAAACACCAAACTCCAATTGGCTTATTTACAGCAGCAATATGCTCCTGCTGTTAACGCAGAAAGCCTTGAAGTAGTCTTATTCAATGGACAAAAACAAACATTTACTGTGATAGAACATAGCACTTTTGCTTCTATTTCTGCAGGCAAGATGGCTACGATTTTCCCTAGCGCTTTAGCTACATCTTTGAATGGTGTTTCGTTCACTGAGAATCCTAGAACAACTGCCAGCACGTCTCCATTAACCGTCAGATGGGATCTTGGATCTTTGCCTAGCACTATGAAATATGTTGTGAAGGGCAATTTACTTTCTTCAGTTGATGATTTACGTGTCTTGTTTATTCCAGAACAAATTCCTCAACAGACAGAACAACCACGAACGACTTGTGGCGACAAGGTCTGCAGCGTTCTTGTGAGTGGCGGACAAAAGATCTACCTAGAAGACAGCGATAGTTGCCCTGTTGACTGTGGAGGCACTGGAGGATCATGGACTTGGATTATTGCTTTACTTTTATTTGTTGTTCTAGCCTACTATTATTTCGGCGGTATGTATACTGGCCCTGGTAATTTCAAAGAAGTCTTGCAACGCATGAAAAAAAGCAACAAACCCAGCAACAAGCTTTTCACCTCTGCTTCTGATGAATCTAACTTGAAAACTTATGTCCAAAATGCTTTGAAAAAAGGCGTTTCTCAGAAAGAATTGAGTGAAACCTTGCTTAATCGCGGCTGGACAAAACCACAAGTTGATAGCATTATGAAACAAGCAAAACCATGAAATCGTGGTTGTATCTTCTTCTTGTATTTTTAGTTCCTTTTGTTGTTGCAGAGCCTTGCCAAGAAAACCAACAAAGACAATGCGGGACTACTGCTGTCGGCGAATGCAGCTATGGCATTCAAATTTGCCAACAAGGACAATGGAGTGTCTGCTATGGCGGACGAGATCCTGTTGCTGAAGTCTGCAATAATGGACTTGATGACGACTGCGATGGACAAACTGATGAAGACTGCTTCTGTATTGCTGATAGTGTTCGTGATTGCACTGGTAATTCCCAAGGCATCTGTCGACCCGGCTATCAGACTTGTATTAATGGCACCAGCTGGAGCTCTTGCGTCAATCAAACTTTACCTTTACAGAATGAAATTTGTGACAATACTTTTGATGACGACTGCGACGGGCAAGTTGATGAAAATTGTCAACAAAACCAAACACAACAAACTAGCACTTGTTTTAATGATATGCAAGACGGCGATGAGACTGGCGTAGACTGCGGTGGCAGCTGCAGAGCTTGCACTTCCTGCATTGACGGCATCTTGAACCAAGGAGAATACAAAACCTCTGTTGACCTTGGCACTGGCAATGTCTCTGATTGCGGAGGACCTAATTGTCCTGCATGCCCTACTTGCTCTGATGGTATAAAAAATCAAGGAGAAACTGCGATAGATTGCGGTGGTCCTTGCCAAACTTGTCAAAAAACCGGCGAGGACGCAGATGAAGATCAAGATGGATTGACTTTAGCAGTTGAATTACAACAAGGCACTGATCCTACTCGCAAAGACACTGATGGTGATGGACGCGATGACAAACAAGACCGCTATCCTCTCTGTCCAAACTTAGTTTGCGATGTGAACTACGGCGAAGATCCAGAGACTTGCCCAAAAGACTGCTCAGCAGAGGGTTCTTCTCTTAGTATTATACTTATAATTTTCTTTCTCATTATTCTTATTCTAGGAGGCTACTTTTATTATCAATTCAAGAAGACTGGTAAGATTTTATCAACTTCAAAGACTCAAAAAGAAACATCCCAACCGATCTATATTGACAAAAACCTACTACGATCATCGCTCAGCAAGGAACAGAAGAGCAAGATTGACAATGATTTAGAGAAATCTTTTCAAAAAGTTGAGAAATTGTTCAAGTGAAAAACTTTTAAAAGATTCGCGGCTCATTCTCCTATTTTAACAGCCATTTTCAGAGGGGGGCAAATTTCACTTTCAAATCTAACCATCGCACTTCCTCTTCATTTTCGTAGTCTTCTGTTATAATACATAAGTTTTTGCAATTAAGTTCTTTACTAGCTTTCAGTAATGCACGCACTTCTCTTTGTTTTGTTTCTTCATCATCTATTTCCTTGCATACTTGCAGCAATTCTTTAATTTGTTTTCCTTTAAATAAGGAAACTTTTAACTGTTGTTTAGAAGAGTTATTTCCATTAGAACTACGGTTCTTTTACCTTCCATAATAGCTAAACAGAAGAACCGCAACCAGTTTATATTGATAAACATTTATTACAATCGTCATCTGATAAAGGACACCAGAGCAAAGTTGATACTGAGATAGAATAGTTTTTGAAGAAGGCTGAGAAATATTTCAAATAATCAATGTAGTTTGACTATAATTCTTTGAGAAAAACCTCTAAACCACCAATATTTTCTTGAACTCTCGTCATCTCCCTCTCAGCTTCTCTTCTTGTAAAGAACTTTGTTTATTTGACTGTATTTTTATTTGCTTTTATGATTGTAGCTAGTCTTGTATCGGCTGATTTGTATTTGAACTCCAAGGTTGGGACAATTTATGTCAAAGTGTCTGAGGACTACTTTGAGCACCCCAAATTCCTCGCGATATTACAAGAAGGACTTTTTGATGTTTCAGGAACGATGCTTATAAAATAAGGTTATATCCCAAAACATTGAGTATAATATATTGTGTCGTTTTGGTAAGAATATAAATAATTCCCTGATGATGAACTGTCAAGGAATGTTTTTTCTGAAATTGCGAAGGGTGTTTTAAGTTCAAGACCATTTCCTAACGAACCAATGTAAATTTCAATCATATTTAGGTTGTTTTTTGAATATACAGCTAAGTAATTTCCTAAGGGGGAGATCTTATTTCTAACATTTACACTCGCTTTTTTATCCACTGGTCCGCTGGATAATGGAATCATGTTTCCTGAGACGCTTCCGGGATAAAAGTACCCATAAATTTTATCTTGGTATGAAATTAGCCCTACAGACTCATATAAATCAATTAATTCAGTTTCATTGGCAATTGAGTTTACTCCTAAATTTTGAGTCTGGGAGAAAATTGAATAACTCGCTGGACCGGACGTGCCTATTGGAAATGGGCGAGTCATTTCACCAAATAATACTTGAGTTCCTAGATATGGGTCATTGTAAAAGTAAGCGTTTCCAGTTATTTTTAATGGATCATAAGTTCCAGCATCAAAAGTTATAACATTATTTTGAGAACATGCCCCTTGTTGGCTATAAATTAAGTTTAAATCACATAAACTTATTTTTGGAGAGAGGTAATTGATGCTTGTTGATTTTGTGTTGTAAGTGAAAGAAACTTTACTTTCTTTTAAGCTAATTGAGTTAATTTCCATTTCTATGTAGGGTATTGAATAGATTTGCATTATATTGGACGCTTCATTTTGATCTAAAATCCCATCAGTCCCCATATCAATATATTCTATTCTATAAGTTACTCTTCCATTAGTATTTACCCATATAATATACCTGTTACTTATTTTTGGAGTTATATCCCCATAGTTTTCATATTCTCCAGATTCTATTCCTGTTAGAATTATTCCTGTTGCGTTGATTTCTACAGGATTTAAATCATCTGCAGTGTTTGGTTTATGATCCGGGCCAATATTCCAGACATATATTTTGTCTTGTCCAAGATATAATGATCCGTTTATATTTATTAGATTTGAGTATAATAGATTTGAATCATAAATCCCTAATAAATATTTATCTTGAGATATAGTCATAGGATTTAGACACTCTCTATAAAGTTCTTGACTAATTATCTTTGTTGGATTCTTAAGATTTAATCCAAATACTAATAAAAATCCCATTGAGAAAATGATTAGAGTAACAATTGATAGATAGAGTAATTTTCTCGTTTTTCTTTTTTTTATCATATATTTGTCAAGTTATTGGTTATATAAGTTTTTTGGTAATTCAATTTATAGATCACAAAACTCTGATGAGTTTGTTAGTAGTTTTGTGATTACAGCTATTTATTGTGAAAATCAATTAGAGATTGTTCTATTTTCCTTTGATTCATAGTTAATAGATATTTTGACCTTTATAAAGTTCTCCTTCAAATACTTAGTGCCAAAAGAAATGCATACTCTTAAAGTTTGCTTAGCCAGAAATCGGGGCTGTCTAAAAAGAAAGATTTTCGGTTAGCTAAATAGTTAGCTAAATACATACTTTCTATCTAGGAATAGCACATCCTGATGAGTCACCACTAAAATTAATACTACCGAAACTTTGATATTCATTTCCACACACCCCCAATGTATAATTCTTTTGTACTATTGCACCATTACGAAGTATAATCTTATAATTAAGTGTTCTACTGTTTGTTTTTTCTGTAATTCCTCCTAAAACTATAGCACCTAAAACTCCGAAAGATGCTATCATAAGACCATCATGGGGAATCTCTTCAGCTCTTAAGGTACGAAATTGCACGATAGTATGTGAACTATCTCTTGTTGGAGGATGAACTACTTCAAACAAATTCCCCCTTTCAACTCTTGTAAGAGTATTCCAATCTGCAAATCTCGTACTCCCATCGAGACTAAACATTACTCCTTTTTCTTCTTTACCACCTTCTAATTTTTCTTGCAATTGTTCTACCTTTGGTCTTAATCTCTCTTGGTATTGCCAACGATCTTCTCCATCTCTGTATTCATATGTTTTTTCTACTTGACGGTCATGCACTACAAAAATGCCTTCATCAGTAAACAAGTAATTCTGAAACACCCATTGTCCTCCATTACTAACACCTATTCTAAAACTTCTAGCTTCTAGATTAAATGATTCCTGATCAAATCTCATCCTTACTTTACAGTCATGATTATAATCATAAGGATAATTTGGAAAGTTTTCAGGGACTATAATTTCATATGCATAAGGAATAAGCTCATCACCAACGCGCACTTCAAGACCTTGGTCCAACATTTGCCGACCAACTTTCTCATAATGTCCAGGACCAAAAATTCTTGGATCTTTTGTTGCAGATTTTTCGTTAGTCATTGCTTTACTTTTCTTCCATTCTTTGTGTTATAGTTATCACCCATATTAATCTGCCTGCATTACAGAAGCTAAATCTCTCCATAATGCATGGTCTTCATTGGAAAGTGCAGTGTATTTTTCTTCACTCATCTTTCTCTCAGCAATTTCTTGTGCTAGTTGATAGAGTTCACTAGTTTTATTCCTTTGACCTCTAAATCTCATTTCCTTACTTGCCTGCATTAATTTTTGATAAAGAGGGTCATTATCTGGAAGACCTCTGAAATTCGTCCAAGTGCTATGATTGAAGAATTTGTCTGCTGCTTCCCTGCCCAGAACATCTTCTACATGACAGCGACTATAACTCCAAGACTCATTGCCTATTAATTTCTGACCTTCTGGCAATTGTGCGTTGATAGCATCTAATGTCCTTGCTGCATCCATCACTTGCCGGCTCGTGCTTTGTGCAACATCATCCATTCTGTTCCTTATTGAGCTATAGGTACTTATCAATCGTCTAATCTGCATTACTACAGGTACATCTGTTTCTCCATATCGTGGGACCATCCTTTCTTTGTATAGTTTATCTCTTTCCTCTGCAGAAAAACCAGAAAAATCTACACCGCCTGCTTTTTTATGAAAGTCCCAGAAAGGGTCCTGTTCATACATTTCAAGAGCAGTCTCTAGTTGCCTAATCTTGCCTACCACTACACCTCTTGTTGTTACCTTTGTTTGTCCTTCATATGTTTGTGTTGTCATTGTTGTCATCTCCTTTGTTGTAGTAATTGTTGTTACCTGTGAGTAATAGCATAATCTTTAATATAAAACTATTCTCTCTAATTTTGGGAAAAATAGTAAAGTATGTGGTAAATATACTAAAAAATGACAGAAAAACTTGATTTGAAGGATAAAAAGATTATTTTTGCACTTTCACAGGATGCTCGGCTTTCTCATAGCCAGCTAGCAAAACAACTAGGATTAAGCAAGAACGCAGTCACTTATAGGATAAAGCGCTTACAGAGAGAACATATTATTGAGAAGTTTATCGCTGTGATTAACATTGGAGCCTTAAAATTAGATACTTTTTGTCTGCTATTGAAGTTTAATGAAGATATTTATGGCAATCCTGATATTCTTTCCTATATTGAAAATCATTCTTTCATTAATTGGGCAGTTGTTCTCTCTGGTGACTGGGATTTTTTTGTGGAATTTGTCTATAAGGATCTTCGAGATACAGTTCATATTGTTACAGATATTACCCAGCGTTTTGGCAAGCGACTGAACACATATAATATGTATTTTTCCTATGACATTATTAAAGTGGAGCATTTACTGCGTGACTTTTCCAAGGAGTTTACCAAGGCTTATCTTCCGAGAAAGAAAAGAACGGCTGAACGATATGACGTGGACGCAACGGATAAACAACTTTTATATCTTTTGGCAACGGACAGCGCTCTCTCATATGTTGCCATCACTAAAAAACTTAGTCTTAGCTTAGATGTTGTCCGCTATCGTATGAAACGTTTGGCAGAACGCGCTATTTTAGCTTATACTACCCCTCATATTTCCATAAGAACATTAGGCTATACCGCGTATCTTTGCACTGTTCACCTGGAGAATATTACTCAAGAGCAGATAATAACCTTAAAATCTTTTATTCAACAACATGACAACATTACGTATGCATTTTTCGACCAAATTTCTTTACGAATGGTCTTTGTCATAGCGTTTCGCACTCCCGTGGAAATAGATGTTTTCTCTCATGATTTAAGAAAAAATTATATTGGCAGCATCAAAGAGCAGACCTACACGATTATACGACAAGAGCTCGTTTACAATTTATTTCCGAAGGGATTGTTGTAGAAGCTTTCTTATTTCTACAAAAAAGCGTAATTATTCAGTATCTTGAAGCAAGAGACTTCCCCAACAATGAAGATTAGCTTTCTTTTCACTGTTTGACGTTTCTCGCTAAAGCACAAAGATCCTGTTGAGAATATTTGTTTTTCAGCCTCCCCAAAGCCTAAAGAAG